>JALHRW010000047.1 GCA_022841245.1 Planctomycetota bacterium | reverse complement strand
GAAGCCTTGACGCCGAGCACGAGCGGTACGGTAGGCGGAACAAGGAGCCGAACCAAAGTCTCAGCCCACGCTTGCGGACCAGCGACCAGCGACCAGCGACCAGCGACCAGCGACCAGCGACCAGCCGCCAGCAACCAGCGACCAGCGACCAGCGACCAGCGACCAGCCGCCAGCAACTCTCCAGTCCGTCAGTGCACAGCGCGCAGCGCCCGCAGGCGCCAAGCCACGAACCACTCGACATCAGGTTCGGGCGTATTTCCCGAGATCAGCCGCTGATGGATCGGCAGTGCGGTGAAGCCAGTGTAGGCCTCGATCGCGGCGGCGCGCTGGCCGAGGTGCTCGGCGCGCATGCCGGCGGCGAGCTGGTGCCATGCCTTGGCCTCGCTGACGCACGGCATGCCCAGGACATCGTCGACCGGGATCTCGCCAAGCACGGCGCGGCACACCGTCCACGGAGTGCGGAAGAAGATGCCCGAAAGCAGCTCCAACCGCGAGCGCCACTGCGTCTCGAGCGCGTTCGCGTCGCCGCGCAGGCGGTCGATGAACGGCATCAGCACCACCGTGGCGATCCAGGTGTCGTTGCCACCCAGCTCCTTGGGAAACGACAGCTGCTCGCGCAGGCGCTGCCAGGCCTGGGTGTCGCCCTGCTCGGCGGCCTGCATGGCGCGGATCGCCAGGCGCGGCTTCTTGCCGATGCGCTCGGCGAGGTCGATCTGGCCGAGCAGGAGCATGGCGTTGGCGCTGGAGCCCGAGCCGGGGACACCGGGCAAACCCTCGCCTGCGGCCTCCTCGAGGCGGCCGAGGCAGATCAGCGCCTCGTTGGTCGCCTGACCGCTGAGCGGCGTCGATTCGAGCAGTTCGGCGGCGCGGCCGAGGTGCAGCAGGACCGGATAGGCGGAACCGAGCTCCTCGCGCAGGGCGTCATCGAACTTGCCCATGCGCACCAGGGTCCACACCCGCCATGGCGGGCTGAGACCGGGCAGGGCCAGCGCCTTGTCGAACTCACCGCGCATGCTGTGGGCGTGGCGGCGCTCGTCGCGGCTGACATCCGCCATGGCCAGGACCTCGCGCGATCGGCCGAGAGCGAGCATGGCGCGGATGCAGGTACGGGTCTCTTCGGGGAAGCGCTTGAGCACCTCTTCGTTGCGGCCGATCACCTGCATGGTCGAGGCCGCGACGTAGCGGGCCGAGGCGTCATCCGGGAAGAGCTTCTCGCGCAGACCGAGGAAGTAGTCGATGACCAGCGGATTGCGCTGCACCGACTCGCGCTGCTGCTGCATCACCGCGAACCAGCTGCGGCGCAGCTGGTCGCGCGCCTCGGGGTGCTGGGTATAGAGCTCTTCGAAGCCGGTCAGGTGCGGCGTACGCTGCCCGGCCTGGAACATGCTCTCCAGCTTGGTGCAGGCGATGCGCAGGGCCAAGGACGGGTCGGCGACACGCTCCCAGGTGCGACCGGCGCGCTCGGCCTGTCCCAGGCGCCACTCCGCCAGGCCCTTGTGGTACAGCGCCTGCTGCACCTGCTCCGGATCACCTGCCGACTCGCCAGCGCGGGCGTAGAGTCCGGCGGCTGCGGCGAAGCGGCCCTCGATGAACGCGAGGTCGGCTGCCGTGGTCGGTGACGGCTGGTTCAACGGCCGGCGCTGCAGGATGCGCACATCGTCGAAAGCCTTGCCCTTGTAATAGCCGTACAGCGCGAGATAGCCGGAATGGGTGGGGAACTCGTCGACGTGCTCGAGCACGAGTTGGCCGTCGATCCGCATGGTGATGCGCGTGCCGTCGAGCTCGACGCGAAAGCGGTAGGTACGACCGGCCTCCAGTTGGCGGTTGGCGTGCGCCAGCAGGCGGCGACCGGGGTTCTGGTAGATGGCGCAGAACTCGTTGGTGAAGGCGCCGGCCTGGATCATGTAGCTGCGCGCTTCCTGGCCGAAGCGGGCAGGATCGTCGGCTACGCCGCCGTCTTCGCTCCACTGCACCGAGAGGTCGCAGGGCTGCGAGCCGGGCAGGATCTCCCCGCTGTACTCGATCGCCACCGGCGTGGTCAAACGCTGACGGAAGATGAGCAGGGCGTCGCGTTCCGAGGTCGAGACCAGGCGCTCGTTCTGCACTGCGAACATGCCACTCCTGGTCGGCGGCTCGGTCCAGCGCTGGGTCCAGGTCGGGTCGGAGAAGTCTTCCGAGGCGACCACCCGCCACGAGGCCAACGCCTGCAGCTGCCGGCCCCACAATGCGCCGACCACCACCACCGCGACCAGCAGGACGGCGGCAGCAGAGAGCAGCGGCTTGCGCATGCGGTGCAGCCGTGCCCCGAGGTGGGCCAGCGTCCCGGGCTGGTAGGCGTCCGGCACCTGGCCCTCGCTGAAGCGCACCAGCTCCTGGGCCAGCTGGCCAACGCTGCGATAGCCGTTCCCCGGGTCGGAGGCCAATGCCTGTCGGACGATGGCCTCGAGCCGCGCCGGCAGGCGGCGGCGCTCGTCGGGAGTGATGAAGCCGATCGCGTCGGCACCCTCGGGCCGCGGTGCGCGCAGCAGCAGGGCCAGGCACAGGCACGCGCCGAGCGCCTGGATGTCGCGGTGCAGGCCGTCGAGCGCCAGTTTCGCCGCCGACGGCGCGGCCGAAACGTAGCGCAACGTGGCCGGGTTGGTCTTGGCCGCGATCGCCGCCGACCAGTCGTGCACCACCACCTGGCCGTGGCTGCCCAGCACAATCGCCTCGGGCCTCAGCGCATGGTGGACCACGCCCTGGGCGTGCGCCGCCGCGATCACGTCGCAGATGCGCAGCATCAGCTGCACCACCGTCACCGGCGTGGCCAGTTCGGGCGGCATCGCCGCCTCGCGCGCCAGGCGCGCCGCCTCGGCCAGGGTGATGCCCTCGGTCCGACGCAGGACCAGCATGGCGCCGCCATCGCTGCGCACGAAATCGAGCACCACCGGAGCGCCGCTGTGGTCGAGGCGCGCCATGAAGCGGGCCTCCTGTTCCAGCTCGTCGGCACTGGACAGCGGAACGACACGGGCCACCGCATTGCGGTCGAGCGAACGGTCGCGCACCTGGGTCAGCCCGCCCTCCGCCGGCTCGCCGACCTGGTAGCGGGCCATGGTCCGCGCCGCGCTGTTCCCGCCGGGCGCGACCGCCGGCTGGTCGTGCGGCGACAGGCTGCCGTCGTTGGGCGCGGGATCGGTCATGGCATCACAGCTCCTCGCCGCACAGGGCGTTCCGGTCGGCAGAAACCGCCGGCCACATGATCACAGATCCCAACTCCAAGGCCAGCCGGTCTCCGCAGCACCATGGCGGACGACGTTCACACCGCTGCCGGCTCCATTGTAGGCATCACCCCCGCCCCTAGGATAGGCCGCTGCAAGTGCATACTCCGCAGCTGCCTTCCGCTCCATGCTGCACCTTTTCTCCATCTCTGATTTTCGGTTAACGTTATCCATTTATAGATAGGCTCCCGCCCGACGCAACCACATGCACCGAGTCCATGACTACCAGCCGTCAACCGCCGCCAGGACGGCGTGCTGCCAGTATCACACGGGACAGCCTGCGCGCCGCGGCTCGGCGACCGTTTTGGTCAACGTTGCACATTTATTCTACGAGGACGTTTCACCATGACCACGCGGCATGACGCGCCGGGCGGCACCGCCGGGTTCTCGCTGATCGAATTGCTGGTCGTCATCGGCATCATCCTGGTCCTCGCCGGGATCGCATTGCCGGCGATCGGGATGGTGCGCAACTCGGTGCGGAAGACGCAGACCAGCACGCTGGTGCAGAGCCTGACTGCCGCCTGCGAGGTCTATGCCCTCGAAGACCGCCGCCATCAACCGCCACCTGCCGAGGCCGACCTCAGCCTGCGTACAGCGCCCGACGGCGATCCCGCGCGCAGCCTCGATCTGCTGCGCGACCGCGGCATGATCTGGCGCGTCGACATGCTCGGACCGGGCGAGGCCATCGGCCGGCCGCTGTGCGATGCCTGGCGACGCAATGTGCGCTACCAGCCTGACGTGGACATGGATGGCACCATGGACGGGCCGGCGCCCCTGCAGACCGACTGGAACGCCAAGCAGCGGGAGCCCTTCGCCTATGTCTGGTCGCTGGGCAAGCCGAGCGGCGAGGGTGACGTCGCCGATGCGACCGTGGCCCATGTCGGAGACTGGATCTATACGCGGAGCGCCCCGTGACGCGGACGCGCGCCGCAACTGCTCAGGGGCTTCGCCCCTGCGGCCCTGACGGGCCTGTCCCCACTGCCTTTGTCGCAGCTCGGTTTCGTCGCTACGGCTCCGAAACCGTGGGCGGATGGGCTTCGCCCATTTTATCCGCCCATCGCCGCTCGGCGGCAGCCCCCTCGCTGCGCGACGGGGCCCTTGGGGCGGAGCCGTTACTGCGCGCCTTCACCCTGATCGAGCTGCTGGTCGTCCTCGGCATCATCCTGCTGCTGGCGGCCATGCTCATGCCCATGGTCAACGGGGCCAAGCGCGCCTCCGAGCGCTCCGCCACCCAGGTCATCATGCACAAGGTGGACACCGCCGTCCGCCTCTTCCGCAGCGAGATCGGTGCCTACCCGTACCAGCGCGACTACGCCGACATCGACGGCGGCGTCCCCTGGGACAACCGCCTCAACTACAACATCGGCACCAACATCGACACGGTGACCGATCTGCCGAACGTGCGTATCGACGCAGCCGATGCCGAGGCCCAGTACACCTACCTGACCAAGGGCTCCCCGCGGGCGGAGGACCTGGTCGGCCCGCCAGCCGCCTCCGTCTTCGCCTTCCGGCGCGCCGACATCCATCCCAACTACTACTGGACCGGCTCCTCCACCATCAACATCCGTGACAATACCAATACCTCCTACCCGACCAATCCGAACGACCGCCTGGCCATGGCCGCGATGCTCAACCGCATGGCGGGGGAATTGGCGCGACTGGAGGTCTTCGCCGGCAATGTCGACGTCACCGGTGTGCGCATCGCCGACCAGAAGACCGCCACCGGGACGTTCCTCTCGCTCGGCCGCGACAACAGCGGCAGCAAGCTGCTGCCCAAGGTGGGCGGAACCGCAGGCGGCGTGATCAAGAGCGACACGAAGCCCGGCTGGGCCAACGACTACCTGCACGGCGAACTGGAGCGGCGCTACCGCGACGGAGCGCGTATCCTCGACGCCTATGGCAAGCCGCTGCTCTACTTCGCCCAGGTCCACGAAGGTTCGCGCTTCGTCCGCACCTACATGTTCCTCTCGGTGATCTACTCGTGCGACCTGCGCACCTATGGCCTGCAACGCCACGGACGCGCCACGCTGGCGCCGATCGACCCGCTGACCAACGCCGCGCTGGCGGCCGATCCTCCGGCCCTACCCGACCCGGCACATCCACGTCATTCCGACCGCCGGACCTACGCCGCACCCGGGTTCGAGAATGACATCGAATTGTGGAGCGCCGGCCCTGACCGCCAGTTCCACTGGATGCGCGATGATGCGCGCAACAACGACAACATCTCCTTGGCCCCCTACGACAAGGGACTGCCATGACCTTCCGGGGCGGCTTCACCCTGGTCGAGATGCTCACCGTGCTGACGGTGATCGCCATCCTCATGGGCTTCGTCATCGCCACGCCCAAGGGCGACGAGCGCGATGCGCAGGTGAAGGGCGCCGCCCATGAACTGGCCGCCGTCCTGCGCTCGGCCAGGACCATGGCGATGGAGGCGCGCGGCATGTACGCGGTCAGCTTCAACATCCAGAATCCACCCGGCTCCAACGGCCGGGTGCTGTCCAACCGCAGCGGCGGGCACTGGTACCGCATCATCGGCCCCCGAAACGAGAACCTCGGCAATCTGGCCATGCCGGGCAGCGGCTTCCCGCCCTTGTACAGCCGCGACGAGTCGTCGCTGAATGGCGCATCGTGCCGCTGGGGCCGCGGCTGGAGCGATTCGCCCGTGCGCCACCAGCTCGAAGCGGTCGAGCGCGCCTGGGTCGGCGACCGCCGGCAGCTGCCTGTCGGCAAGGTGCGCTTCCTCGCCTTGAACGACCAGGACAACGGCGACTTCCGCGAATACAACGACACCTACGCTCCGTCCTACCCGCGGCCGTATTTCGGCTGGTGGGATGCGAGCGGCAGCGCCGGGGGCGGTATCGGACGGCTCTATCCGTGGGGCGGCTACGATCCCGGCCGACCGATGACCTCGCAGACCGGCGCCAACAACGGCAATCACGATCCGCGTTCGCTGGCCGGACGCACCATCAGCCACACCGGGTTCTTCTACGAAGGCTACGACGGCGCGATCCTCGACAGCAGGCAGCCCAACGACCGCATGCTCTTCGATACCACCGGCTCGCTGCTCTCCTCCAGTTCCACGGCGACGTACCCGCTGTGGCGCACCGGCGATCCCCGGCCGCTGATCAATGCCGCCTGGCAGGACTACATGATCGTGTTCCGGCCGGATGGCACGGTGTTCACCGACTGGATGCGGCTGCGCCATGGCTGCGCCATCGAGTACGGGTCGACCGGCAATCTGGTCTACGACCCCTGCCTGTATGGCTCCGCCCTGGTTCTGCCCCCGGCCATGCCGGCGGGGAAGTTCCACATGATGCAGCTGGGGCCCGGCGACATGTGCAACCGCATGGGCTCAACGTCAGGGCCCTCGGCGGAAGCGACCTCGTTCGCCAGCCGCAGCGGCTTCCATTACATCAGCCTGGCGCCCGATGTGGCCAGCGACAACGATGTCTTCCCCAACGTCGGAATGGCCATGCGTTCGATCCTGCCGCTGTACCGGGTCGGGGTCAGCGCTTTCGGCGAGGTGGTGGTCCTCCGGGTGGGTACCAGCAAACCGGCCGGCAAGGTGTACGATACCGCCCTGACCGGGGCCAATTGGAACGTCAAGGCGCAGACTGATGCCTACTACCGCGACCACATGCTGGTGAATACACCCGGATACACGCGACGGGGCACGCCCATATCCAACGTGGTGACGCCCGAAATGGTCACCAGCCGCATGTGGTGGTGGCAATGACCCGGCTGCGCCGTGCCTTCACCCTGATCGAAGTCCTCGCTTCGGTGCTGGTCCTGACCGTCGGATTCAGCGCGGCCATCGGCCTGATCCTGTATGGCATCCAGCTGTCCAAGGTCTCGATCGGTCGGGCCACCGCCCTGGCCACGGCGATGTCCATCGCCGTCGATCCGACCCCGCTGCAGCCATCCGCCCCGCTGTGGACGGTCGCGGTTCCAGGCACCACCAAAGGCTACCTCAACAGCTACTACATCGAGCGCACGGAAGGCGCGGCTGTCACGCTGGTGACGGGCATCACCGTGGCCGATGTCGATGTCGATGTCTATGAGACCGGCAAGGGCCGGCTGCTTGCTTCCTACAGTCAGCGCCTGGTCAAGAGCGCCCCATCGCCATGAGACCCCAGCGCGCCATCGGCCTCGTGCGCCACCGCAGGTCGGTCGGTGCCTTGACCCTGATCGAACTGCTCATCGCCACCAGCCTGATCGCCCTGCTGGTGACCGTGGCCACCACCGCCTTCGTGCAGATGCGCGGACTCGCCCGGCGCATCGAGATGCGGCAGCAGTTGCACAATTCGGCCCGCCTCGTCTTCGAGCGCCTGAGCTGGGAGCTGTCCAGTCTGATGCAGGGCTCAGCCATCTTCGCCACCAGCAGCGCGGCTCCGTCGCCAGGATCCGTCGAACTGGTCTTCCTGCGCGGCAAGTTCGATAACCTGGACTTCATGACCGGAGCCCAGTATGGCGCCGAGGCGAACTCGCTGACCGATCTGGTATGGAGCCGCTGGCATTGGGATGGGGCCGACGCGAACCTGACCCTGGCGGCGAGCAGTGCGGACCGGACCTGGTTCGCCGACGCCAACTGGACGCTGGGGACGAAGAACTACAGAGGCGCCTACTTCCGCAACCTGCCGACACCGCAGCGCGTGGTCCAAGGCGGCTCGGCGGCCACCACGCTGAACCTGAACAGCTACGGCTCCGGTTCGACCGACGACATCGGCGACTACCAGAACCTGCTGAACAACGCCGTGCCGATCGCAGCCAACTGCTCGGCCTTCGCCCTCGAAGTGGTATGCCAGGACGGCAGCAGCCATCCGATCACTTCGGCCGCCAACGCCTCCTACACCAGCAACGGCCTGTTCGTCGACGGCCGCGGCGGCAGCGACCTGTCCGGCCGGCCCCGGCTCATCCGCATCCGCTTCACCTTGACCGAGCCGCGGAACAAGCTCGACGGATCCCTGCCGGACAGCCGCGAACTGATCGCGGAGGACTTCTCCTTCAGCTTCCTGGTGCCGGCCCTGGCGCCCGGCCCCTGACCGCATGCGCCGACCAACCTCCAGCGGAGCTTTCATGAGCACCAGGTCACGCGCCGGATCGGCCTTCCTGTTCTGCCTCGCCCTGTCGGGTATCGTCGTGGTCATCGGCTACGGTTTCGTGCGGGCGTCCATGCGCGACACGGTCGCCGGGGACCGCTCCCAGCATGTGCTGCTCGCCCAGGCCGCCGCGCGCGCCGGGCTGAGCACCGCCACCGAAGCCATCATCGCCGACTACGCCTCCACCACCCTCGATGTCGGAGCTGGCAACGCCGGGAAGATCGCCGTCTCCGATCCTCCCACCTTCCTTGATGGCCCCTACCGCGCGCCGTTCGTCTCGCTGACCAGTCCGGATCGGCTGTACAACGTCGACACCAACCTCCCCGACACCTTCAATGACGTCGGGGCCTGGAACACGGTGATCAATCCCATGACCCGGCTGTTCGACCACAACACGCTGGGCCAGACGACGTCGCGCCACGAATGGCATACCAACGGCATCATGCTCTATGATGGGCGCGGCCGGTTCATCGAGCCCAACTACCACAACGTCACCCGGCCGACCCCGGCAGCGGCCTCGCCGACCCCGATCGTACCGACCAGGGTGCTCGACCTGGCGGCGTCAGCGGAACGGCACAACGGCCTGTTCCTCGACAGTTCCCTGCGACGCGTCGTCAGCGACGGCACGCCGGCCGGCGACCAGGCGGCCCGGGCCGCCGCGCGTTACCGCCTGCGCTTCGCGATCGGCGTCGTCGACCTCGGTGGCCACCTGCTGTCCAATCCCAAGGCCGATCTCAACTTCGATTGGCAGGATGCCGGCAACGAGTACCGCCAGCCGCCGCTGTGGCTGAAGAACGCCGCCGAGGCCTGGTACAACATGTGCGCGGTGTTTCCGACCTATTCGACCATGTCGTCCAACCTGACCATGCCGCTGCGCTGGCAGCATGTCTTCCAGGGGCGTGGCAATGCCGCCAACTACGACCGCCGGCCGGTGACCAGCTTCCCCGTCACCTTTCCGATGATGTTCCGGCAGCAGAATGCCGTCACGAGCGCAGGCCCGCCCATCGTCTACAATGGCGTCTGGAGCATGTACGCAGCGAAGGTCGGCGGCCCGCAGGGCAACAGCGAAACCGCCGGCCTGCTCAAGAACACCGGAACCATCGCGACCGCCGCCGGCAACGACCAGCTGCGCAGCAACGGATTCTGGGACGCCTACGTCCACCTCCACACCGGTCCGCAGCAGTCCTGGTTCAACACGCATCAGTCGGTGCAGGGCAGCCAAGGTGGTTCATCTGCCTACTACGACGGCGGCTACTACTACGGCGAGCAGGCTCCGGTCCCGGAAACCGCGATGTTCATGCCCACCCCCTTTGGCCGGGGCGCGAGCGTCTGGTCGGGTGCGGGAACACGAAAATGGTACGAGGGCCACGTCAACACGCCCTGGCTGGTGAATGTGCTCACCGCCCCGCCCCGGGTGCTCGACAGCATGCTCTTCGCCTACCTGCCCCCCTCGTTCAAGAAGTTCTGCTATACCGAAGAGAACTTCGCCAAGTCCGCCACCAAGGGAACCATGATGGGAGCCTGGCAGCCCATCGTCCCCGCCGTCCGCCGTGGCCCGCGCGGCCACGACCTGTTCACCGAACTGGCCGGGCCGGCGTTCAGCGAATGGCCGGCCCCGACTGACAGCGATGGGGTGAAGCCCAATTTCCTCGCGCCGGACACGCGGACGCCCGCCCAGATCTACCCCGGCGTCATGTGGAACAGCGCCGACCACGATGATCTCGGCAGGCTGATCAATGTGAACGCGCTGATCGCCACGCCCTATTGCAGCCATTCCAGCCAGACCTTCATGCCCAACCGCTGGGCCCAATACGAGGGGTTGAACTCCTACGGCAGCGGCTGGAAGAACACCCCGCCGGCAGGATGGGGAGCAGTCGCGCCCGCAACGAACGGCGACTGGTTCTTCCAACGTCTCGGCGCTGATGCGTATTACAGCTACTGGTGGGACATCATGACCGCTTTCCATTCAGCGGTTGCTGTTACGCGCGCCGCCTGGGTGCAGTACCCGACCGGATCGATCACGCCGAACACCGCCTTCGCCGGGACATTGGTGCGCGACCCCACGCTGTACGACTCGATCGAGGAGCTGGACCGGCTGTTCCTCCGTCAGCTCGGCGAGGAGTTCGCCAATCCGGGCAGCGGTGTCTGCTTGCGCCCCATCACCTGCAGCGGCAGTTCAAGCCAGGTCTACTCCGAAGCCGCCGCGGTCAGCCACACCATCAAGACCCTGGTTGCCGGCGGCCTGATCGACAAGGGGGTCTACACCTCGGCCGAGCGCGGCCGGCTGATGGAGCGCGTCCTCAACGACTTCCGCATGAGCTTCTTCGGCTCCAGCCCGCAGATGTACAACAACTTCAGGCCGCTCGACTTCGATGGCGACCGGGCGAAGGTCATGGCTTCCTGCTACGCCTCGTCTGGTGATCCCGACGAGGTATCCAAAGGCATCGACCGCTACACCACCGTCTTCGACGGGACTTACGGCCCCGGCCAGGGTGCCCCGCCCGACGCTGACAAGTGGTTCTCGCTCGCCGGCACCTTCTACATCGGCAAGAGCCACTATTTCCGCCTGCTCTGCCGCGGTGAACTCTTCGACAACGTGGTGCAGCGCCCGGTGTCGGATGCCACGCTGGAATCGGTGCTGGTGGTCGATCCGGAAGGCAACGACATCACGCAAACCCATCACCTCTTCCAGCGCTGGCACTTCAACCGATTCACCGGCAGCCTCTCGCTGATTGAACGCTGAGCGCCAGCCCCGGGTGCTCAGCGCCCCGCGGCTGCTGGACGGGCGAGCGCAGACGGCGAGAACCACGCTATGCACGAGATCCTCGTCACCTCGACCCTCGATGGCCGGCGCGAGCCGAGCCTGCTCTACGTCCCCGACGGCCCGGGTCCGTTCCCCCTCCTCGTCGGCCTGCACACCTGGAGCTTCGACCGCTTCAACCAGGAGGCCGATATGCTGCCGCGCTGCCAGGCGCGCAACTGGGCGCTGCTGCTGCCCGAAGCGCGCGGGCCCAACCTGACCGGCAACCAACGCGCGGGCGAGGCCGCCGGCGCGCCGCTCGCACGCCAGGACGTGCTCGACGCGATTGATGAGCTGCTCAAGGATCCGCGCATCGATGCGCAGCGAGTGATGCTGCTCGGCGGCTCGGGCGGCGGCCACCTCGCCCTGCAGATGGCCGCGGTCGCGCCGGAGCGCTTCGCCGCGGTCGATGCCTGGTGCCCGATCACCGATCTCGCGCGCTGGCATGGCGAGAATCCGAACTACCGGCCGCACATCGCCGCCTGTTGCGGCGGGGCGCCAGACGGACCGCCGGCGGTGCAGGAGGCCTACCGCGAGCGCTCGCCGATCCACCGGGCCGCTGCCCTGGCGCGTGCCGTCCTCGGCGTGCATCACGGACGCGGCGATCCCTCGGTGCCGTGGCAGCACACCGCGCGGCTGGCCGAGGCGGTCGAGCGCCACCAGCCGGCCGCGTTCTTCCCCGAGATCTTCGACGGCGGCCACGAGTTGCGCTACGATCTGGCCTTCGCCTGGCTGGAACGCCGCGGCGTCGGCCAGGGCAAGGCGGCCGGGCTGACGTCCTAGTCCCTACATCACGGTTTGGGGGCAACCGGCAGGCCGGTCTCGGTGTTGATCGCGGCCCAGTCGGCGAAGGCGATGCCCTCGTGTGCAGCCTTCGGCAGAGCGGCCAGCCGCTTGCCCTCCTCCCACAAGGCTGTGCCCTTCACCGAAGCGATATGGCCATCTGCATAGCAGACGATGCTGCCCTTGCCGCGTTGGCAGGCCGGGTCGGTGATGAGCACCGGCTGGATCGCCTTGGCAGCGGGGTGCGGCCGCACATAGAGGATCGGCGCGACGTGGTCCGGTCGACCGGGATACTGGAAGATCTTGTCTGACAGTTCGCCGTCGGCCCACTGCTTGGTCTGCTCCAGGCTCTTCGGCCAAGCGTCGTTGTTCTCCGATCCATACGCGAGCATGGCCAGAGCGATCTGCCGCAGGTTGCTGCCAGCGGTCGCCTTGCGGGCGGATTCGCGTACCAGCATGATGGCCGGCAGGAGCATCCCTGCCCCGATCGGAGCGGGGCCGACGACATTGTTGTCGCCTTCGGCGCGCAAACCGCTGCTGTCACGGGTCACGGTGAGCAGGCTGGGTGGCATCAGCCCGGCCGCAGCGCTCAGCGTCTGCTGGATGCCGCTGGTGACCGCGATCTGCTCGCGCGAGGCGCCCCGGGCGGCATTGGCCATGCCCATGCTGCCGGCGAGGAGCTGGAGATAGGTGCGGTTGTCGATGAAGGCGTGGGCCAGCGCACCGGCAGGCGGCATCCACGCAGACGCCGGAACGGTCTCCGCCGCATTGGCGCCAAGGGTCTCGACCAGCACCGGATCGCTACTGACGATCCAGCGCGTCGCACTCCGGCGCAGCGAGAAGAGCAGCGGCATGCCGCGGCCCGACGGCAGCAGCACGGATTGCTGCCGGGCCTCCTGCACCATGCGCGCGGCCTGGCCGGGAGCGACGCGCTCGAGCAATGCCGCGACCACCGCATCGACCTGCGCATTCGCCGGCACCGTGAGGGTGAGACCAGGGACGGGGACGCCCGGCGTAGCGACCAGGACGATGGTGCCGTCGCAGGAGGTGAGCAGCTGCCCCAAGCCGATACCCATCTCCTTGCCCGCGTCAGCATCGGCACCTGCCCAACCGCCGGGTACATCAGCGAGCAGGCCGCGCATGAGGCGCTCCAGCCCGGCCCCATCGATGCCGATGGCCATCACCGAGGCGACGGTGGCCGGGATGCCGGCGAAGGCCGCACGATCGAGTGGACGCAGCGGCAGGGTACAGCCCGGCAAGCGGACGAGATCGTGGAAGCCCTGAGCGGTCGCGGTGACCAGCACCTCGATGCGCGACAGGCCGAGCTGGCCGAGCACCGCCTGGTAGGACGTTGCCTGGGCCGGGGTCATGCCTTCGCGCGCCGCGAGCAGGTCGATGAGCAGGCGCATGTCGGCCTGGGCATCGCCTGGCGTGGAGGGCGGCGCGGCCGCGCCTTCGCGGTTGCCGACCAGCCACCAGTCCCCCTCCCGCCGATTGGGCGTTCCCGGCAGGGCCGGTTGCGGTCCAGCAGGCAAACGGATGCCGCAGGTGATGCCTGGCTCATCCGAGGCGGTGCGACCGGGGACGAGCGTGGCACGCACTTCCTGCGCGCGTTCGGCCACGGTCCACCACAGCGGATCGAACTCGTTGGCCGGCAGTGCGGTGCGCAAGCGCTGCAGTGCCGGCAGGTCCCACAGGTTCTTGAATGGTCCGGCAGCCAGCCGCGTCCGGGTCCGCGCCAGATCGGGCATGGTGAGGCTGAGGATGGGCGGAGCCGCTTCGCCAGCGCAGGCGAGCACGGTGATGAGCGCAGCGGCGCAGCTGCGGGCGCAGGCAGTGGCGATGGACATGCCCGATGGTGGATGCCGGCACGCTCCTGACAACAACCCCGTGCCTTCGCTGTCAGCCGCCCTCACGGCGCAGATGTCGAGCGGGCCCGCAGCCCCGGCACGGTCGTCCAGTCTTCCGGCGCGATGCCCTCGGCCAGCGCCTTGGGCAGCGTGGCCAGCCGCCGCGCCTCATCCCACTGCGCCCTGCCGGTGACCGTGCCGATATGGCCGTCGCCATAGCAGATCACCACCGTCACGTGTGAATCGGTGGTCGGGCGCGTCAGCAGGACCGGCTGGGCCGCCTTGGCCGTCTTCGTCGGGCGAACGTAGACGAAAGGATCGGGATCGGACGGCCAGCGCGGGTCGCGGAACAGCTTCGGCACCAGCTCGCCGTCCGACCAGTCCTGCAGCAGCTTGAAATCCCGCGGCCAGACGCCGTCCTCTTCGCTGCTGTAGCAGATCATGCCCAAGCCGATCTGGCGCAGGTTCGATCCGACGTTTGGTTTGCAGCGATGGTGCGTGCGGAATCCGAGGACTTCGCCGATCAAGTCCACCACTCCTTCGCCGCGCGAGAACGCCGCCGCAACGGTGCCAGTCTGGCTGCGCCATACGGCACGACCGCCGGAAGCGATGAGCAGCAGCAGTACGAGCACGATGGCCAGCAGGCACCACGGCGATCGCCCGTCCGAATGTCCGTCACCATCCGCCATGCCCGCAGCCTAACGGGATGGCCGCAGCGGAGCCACGACGGTCTGATGGGCGGACATGCGCCGGAGGTCACGATCGTGCGTAGGGATGCAGCGGGGTCGCCGGGCAGACGGCATGGTGTTCTGGGTGTTCGCCAGAGCCTGCGGCCGAGGCCGTTCAAATCGCGGGTAAATCAACACGGATTTCACCGAGTGTTCGCACCCTTGACGCCATGGGCCAGCTCCTAGACTACGCCCCTCGCTGCGCTGGTAGCTCAATGGATAGAGCATCAGACTACGGATCTGAGGGTTGTAGGTTCGACTCCTACCCGGCGCGCCAGAAACCCACGGTGAAAGCCGTGGGTTTGTTGTTTCTCTAGCCTTGGCGAATTCCGCCGATTTTCGCCATCCTACTCATATCCTACCCGAGAGTGGAAACCGGCTCCCCTCTGCCCCGGTCACACTCCAGCAAGCCCAGCCAAATCAGATTGGGATTTACCGGGCGTTTTCTCCTGGCTGCTCGATTGTCCGCCCGTGTAGCGTGAGGGAACGACCTATTTCCTCGCCGTTGCATGCAGTCTGCCCACATAGGCCCGCACACTGGGCGGGGTTCGCATGAGCCATGCTGCCACGGTGAAGGCTTGCCGATCCTCGCCGGTCAAGGCCAGGGCATCGGCCCATCGGTCAATCTGCCGACCGGCCAGCGGGCGCGAACCCTTCAGGACTTGATGGACGTACGGCGGTCGAACGCCAACCAACCGGGCGAAGGCAGCCACCGTCAACGGTGCCGATGCGAGGTGCTGACGCAGGATCGGGCCAAACTCCACCCTGTCGATTCTGAGCATCGGCAACTCAACAACCAAGAGGCTTGAGAAGTAAGCATTTTGCTTAGCCTCCAACCATGTCCCTACCCCTGCACGTTGCTCTTGCTCTGGCTGTGGCCACCTGGGCGGCGGCAGTCGAGGTGGCAGCCACGGTGCGGCAGACCATCGATGGCGACACGGTGGAGGTGGCGCTGGCCGATGGGACCGTGGAGCGGTTGCGGCTGCTGTGCGTGGATACCCCTGAATCCACCGACAACCCACACGGGAAGGCCACGCCGGAAGGCGCAGCAGCAAAGGCGTACATGGCGCAGATCGCGCCGCCCGGGCGGGTCGTACGGCTCTACGATGACAAACCCGCCCTTGCTCGGGACCGCTACGGGCGATTACTCGCCATCATGTTGATGGGGGAGCAGGGAAACATCAGTGCCCAAGCCATGCTCATTGCCATGGGCCACAGCGTCTATTGGACAAAATACGGCGAAGCCCCTGGCCCCTTCCGGCACTACCTGACCTCCGCGCAGGAATCCGCCGCCGGGGTTCAGGAGGCAACATCGGATCAACAGGGCAAGGGCCTGTGGCGCGATGCTTTTCCGGCCACGTTAGCCATGGCCCAAAACGGCAAAACCTCGTTCAATCCCCGCGATACCTACAACGCTTGGCTTGCACACATGAAGCCCCTGTGGACGGGCATGGGCGCGATGCCACTCCAGCCCGTTGAGCTGGCATCCAACACGGCACCCCGCGCGACAACTCCCGCGCTGCTCAATCTGATGGATCGGGCACCTATGCGTATGGAGAACGGCGACATTCTAGGCGCCGACAATGATGGGGATGGACGGTCAGAACCTGTCCAAGTGAAGGGCTATTTCAAACAAGACGGCACATATGTTCGTGGTCACGCACGCTCGAAACCCAGATAATTCAAGAGAAAGACATGGATCATAGCCTAGCACTCCTTGACCAACTCAACAACAAGAAGCGGCAAGTAAAATTTCTACGCCTAGCTCTTGCCATTCTCGGTGTTGGATTCGTTATAGCTGGCGTTGCCTTCCTGGCCGAACGAGAAGAAAATCAATATCTTGCACGACAGCGAGACAGGACGACCCAAGACGACAAACAAAGAATACGAGACGATCCCGCCCTTTCCGGCCTCAACAAGACAGCATCCGTCGATGTAAACGTCCAGGAACTTGAGGGAATGTCGATTAATATAGATAAATCATTGCTAAAGGCCAAGATTGAGAATCGATTCAGGAAGGAAGGATACGAGGTATTGGATGGTGCGACATCCTTGGTTTGCATCGTATCGGTGAATACCATAAAGATTAACGATGATCAGTTTGCCTACTCGTACACCTTCAAGGTGGGTTCATTCGAATTGCTTCGTCCTGAATTGCCGAAGTATTCCCATGATTTCACCATGGCTGTTATTTTCACCGAAAGCATCCTGGGATGGGCTGGGGTCAAGGCCACCTACATGCAATCTATTGAAGAGGCTGTAGCGAACTCATCTGAGAAGGCGATAGCTGCACTCCATAAAGGCGTGAAATTCAAAGATCCTTCTCCTTAGCCTCGTTCACCAGACGCAGCAGATCCACCCGCCGCCGCCTGACCCCACGCGCCTGGAGCGTACGGGCAACAGCCTCTGCCGTAGGCGGCGCCGCCTGGGCACGGATGATACTGCTGGCCATGCTCTGCACCTTCTGATCCGGCGTCCCGTTGCATGCCCGCCGCTCCTCCTCGGCGGGCCAGTCAAGAGCGCCAGTCTGGAGCTTGGCCCTCAGATCCGCCGCTGCCTGCTCCAGCGCCGCCACCGCTGCATCGGGAGGCACGCCCCAATGCCCCCCGATGTTGCGCGCCGCGTCCACCGCCTTGGCTGCAATCCGCCCCTGGCCCTGGGCGATGCGTTGGTCCCGGGTCAGCATGCCTTCCTCCCCAGGGAAAAGTCCGACATATCAGACGAAACTCCCTCACCGTCTGCCATTGTGTCGGTTTTGTCGGACACTGGCAGGGACGGCAGCAGGCTAGGGTGGACTTCCCATCGCTCCGCTGGCCTTCCGGCACGGCCAGCAAACTCGGTGGCCGGGCGAATGGCGCCATGCTCCGCCAGGATGTCCAGCACCGGGCGGAATTCATCCATGCTGGGCATAGCAGAGTCCTCGACCAAGCGGAACAGATCGCGGGCGGTCATGCTGGCATGTCCCCGCCGTTGCAGCGCACGCCACAGGCGCCGGGCATGCCGGGCCTCCGGTTTCTCTGCCGCCTCGCCCAGCACGGCCTGACGGTGGGCCAGGAGGAACGGCGCCCAGGCGCAGGCAGCGCGCATAGCCTCCGCCCCCACCGTGTCGGCCTGGGGATCACGCAGCACGGTAAAGGCCAAGGCGATGCGAGCGCACGCCCCCGGCAGCTTGGACGCAAAGCCCGACATGGCGGCAAGGTCGGCGCCCTCGGCCAGCCTCGGCTCCAATTCAGCACGCAGACGCCACAGGATGCCCCGGGCCTCTGCATCGATGGGCAGCAGGCGCGATGCAGAGGTGCAGCGCATTGGCTCGCCATCGTGCCCGATGATGACGCGCCCAGGCCAGGGCAGATCCAGCACGCCACGGATGGCGCTGGCCCACCAATCAACAACAGCAGCAGGCACCGGCTGCGGATCCAGTAATCGTGAGCCCATGCGGGACGGCGGCAGAATCAACAGCATGCGGTCGATGAGTCCGCGCCCCTTCGCTGCCCGGTCAGACAAGACAGAACGCACCGCCTCAGGCTGGACGCACAGGACCATGCCCACGGCTGGGCGGTCGAGTGGCACCACACGCCCACCGGCTCGGCGGGTTGTGATCGCATCGCCAGCATGGGCGCAGAGCAGCAGATCAATGGAGGGGCCAGCGTCCGAATAGCGGCAGCCCATTAACTCGGCGGCATCGGCCTCTGCGCTCACGATTCCCGCCTTCTCGCCGTTCGCCTCCAGGGCATCGCGTAGCCCCTCGGGTGTGAATGACTGCACCAGCAAGTCAGGCGCAGCCAGCCGGGACGGCATGGCATCCAGATCGGCGGCAAGGTTTGACGCCTCCCGCTCCAACGCAGACCGCTTCCCCGTGTCGTTGCACTTCGCTCCCTGACCACGCAGCACTGCCAGCCGGGCCTCCACCATGCGCCTCTTTTCTGCCTGACGCGACAGTGGGACGGCCAATGCCGTGCGCGCCTCCGCCATCCACGCATTGATTGGACGCGCCAGCCACGACACGCTGGCCGATTTCCGTTCCCCTGGTCGTAGGAGCGGCAGCAGCCACAAAGGCGCAGGCTCCACCCAGCCCGGCGTGCATTCGACTTCCACAGCCCGGGAGGCGGCAACGGCGGCAAGTCCTATGGCAGCGCTGGCCACCATCTCTTTGGGAACCTGTACGGCCTCGGCCACGGCGTCCACCATCTCCGCCATTTCTGGCAGATCGGTAGGCAGCATGGCCAGCAGATCGAATGGCGGCGGCTCGGACGATCCTCGCAATGGCTCCAGCTTTGGCCATGCCGCCTCGGCTCGGCTCGGCGCAGACTCGGATGCCAGCAGCCATCCCCGCGGATGTTGCGGAGGCACCTTTCCCACCGATTCCACGGCATGCGCCAACTCGGCACGGCTCCACGGTGGGCTGGCTCGTTCGCCGTTCCACGCCTCCAGCACAGGCCACAGGTCGGAGCCCGACAGGTCGAACCCATCGCGCACGGCGCGCACCACAGCAACCAGGGCGGCGCTGCCGTTCGCACCCTCAACGGATTCCGGCATGGCCCGCACATAGGCCAGGGCACGCTTGCCAGCGTCCGTGCGGCTGAACAGATCGGGCACGGCTGGCGCTACGATGGTCGGCTGCGCCTCGGTCCATCGTCCGGTGTCCAGCGCCACAGCCTGCGGGTTGTGGTATGCCTCGGGATCGTGCGCCAGGAAGGCGAGGCGGGCAACGTCTTTGGCATTGGGATCGTTCACCAGCCCGACAGACGCAAGCCAGCGGGTCACAGCCTGCCATGCCTGCGTGTAGCTACCGGGATCACAGGGCAGCACGGGGACGCGCACCGCGCCCTTGAGCCCGGCGCCAGATGGACTGCGCCAGAGGCACACAACCCACGGACATGCCACCAGAGCGGCGCGGGCCCGCTCCAACTCGGCGGCGCCCATGTTGTCGAGATCGATCTGCACCAGATCGGAGGGGATGCGCCAAGCTACATTGGCTCGCCGGTCAAAGGCCCCGGCCAGCGTGACGGCAGGCAATCGCTTCTTAGCCAATTCAATACCCTTCTTGCCAGCCAGGGCGAAGGCGCCTCGGATGCGCTGCGTAGCCTGCCCCAATTCCGGGGAACGGATGCGGGCCAGGATGGCAGACAACGGCGCGTCTGTCACCGTGTCGGCATCCGTTGCAGACGGGAACACCGACAGCACCGGGTCGAGCGTGACGGGGCTCAAGCGGCACCCCCGAGCCAGGACCAAACCGACACACGGCCTGCATGGCTGCGCCCGGTGTATCCCTTCACTATGTCCACTTCTCGGATGAGCCCTGCCCGCGCCATTTTTTCACAATCGCGCCGAATACTCTGGGCTTGGTGTCATTCGGCCAGATGAAAGCGGCGGCCTTGATGGCGTCCTCCGCCCGTCCCTGGCCGATGCGCTGGAATCCAGCGACCAAGGCTTGCCAGATGGCGGCATGGGTCCGCTTGTCGAGATCGGCCAGCATGCGGGCGTGGGCCTTGTCTAGCTCCGCCTCGCCGTGCATCGGGTTGGGTCTAGAGCGCAGACGGTGCAGGACTATCCTGCCAGCGTTGGCGTTGTTGCCCTCCCCGTGTCCAGCGGCGGAGGGCATGTTGTTGGTGGCGTTGTCCATGGGTTAGCCCGCCACTCGGCACTTGTCGAGGAAGGCCACCAGATCGGCGCGGGAATAGACCACGCGGCGTCCGATCTTCCGGTAACTGATGCCCCATCGGCGGCGGCATCGATCCACTTCCAGGCTGGAAGCTGCTACGCCCAAGAAGGCGGCAGCAGCGCGGGTATCCAGCATTTCACTGTGCGTTGGCCAGACGCTATCGGCCACAGGGGTTGGTTGAGTGTTGCTCATACGGGAAGCATCGCCGGAAACAGTGTTTCCCGTCAATGCCGCTAGTCGTACTTGCGGATTCCATGCAGATTTACCGGATAAACTGACTTGTTCGCATGTCGATTAACTTATCGATGCGGTATCGTTAGTTTCCAGATTGGTTTCCAATTAGCCAACCCAGCATGACTCAGCCAAGCGCCATCGCCGGTCAGAAGGACCGTGCATAGCAAGGCCATGCCGTGCCAACTCCTTCAAATCATCCCCTTTGCCAGCCGATGCACTGCCCTTCTTCTTGCCCGCCATTGCATACGGCGTGGTTCCATCCTCCTTCGCCGCATACAACTCGCCCAGTGCTGTAATTAATCTGACCCTGCCCTTCCCGGCTGGAATCATCGCCTGCAATTCCGGCAATGGTTTAGGAACCCGTCTGACGCTAGGGCCTTGTCCACGCTCGTATGCTTCAGCCAATTCCCGGCACCATGCTGCGACTCCATGCAGCGCCCTGGCCTGCCTCCCCTCTGCCCGGTCTGCTTCCGGCCAGGGTCGGAAATTTGCCCCAGGCAACAGGCCATCAATCATGGCGCGCACGGCGCACATGGGCTTCTCCACCTCATGAATAAATGTCGCCTGCCTCGGAGCGTCATGGATGCCCAGCCAACAACGAATGCGCCCCGCCGTCTGTTCGCAGGCATTGGGGAATGTGGAAATCAGCACCCAGTACTCTGGCCCGGTCCAATCCATGCTGAGTTTTGCCCCGCTAGCCCCGGCATTGCACATGGCTGCGATGTTCCCAGCGTTCGCACATTGGAGGAATACAGCACCGCGTTCGATGGAATCTGCCAATCGGTGCAATGCTGCCACAACATCGCGGGTTGTGCAAATGTCCGGCAAGGGCTTTGGTTGTGGCTGCGGTCGATCAATCCGCCCTAGGATGCGATCCAAGTCATCGTCAGAAGGCGGATCAGACCCCAATGGGTAGCGGACTGCCTCTAGCACCCTGCGTATATGTGAAAAAAAATTCGCGTTGGTCGGACTGGTCGAACTGGTCGCGCTGGTCGGACTGGGATTGTCACCACTCGCAAGGGGCGGGCGTGCATCAGCGAGAATGGAATCAGACTTTTTGGGGATTTGTTTCGGGTTGGAGGAATCCTGGTATCTCGTATTCCGACTCTGGAGCCGCCGCCCCCCACTACCCGCCCCCCGTGCCGCCGCTTTCCCAGCCGCGCCCGTGCCTTTGCCTGTCTGCCGTGTCGTTATGCTTTTCGCCATGTCGTACTCCGTAATTGCTGGCTATCAGCCGCCAGCAGGCGCAGGCAGGGGGCGGGCTGCCGTTGTGTCGGTTTTGTCGGACTGTTCCCCAGCAGAGCCAGCCGCCAGCATCGCGTCCGTGGCCCGGTTCATAGCGGCGCGCACGGCGCCATCGTTCAAGCGGGCATAGACCTGGGTTGATCGTTGATCCTTGTGGCCCAAGGCCGCGCCGATGATCGGCAACCCCACGCCTCCAAGGGCCATCCAACTTCCGATGGATCGGCGCAGATCATGTGGGCGGAGGTTGGCCAGCTTCGCCCGCAGCAGCAGGCGCCGCCACGATGCCTTGGGATCCACGATATGCAGCGATGCCGTGGGCTTGCCCGGCACCAGCGCAGAGGGGAAAACATACAAGCCCGCCTCCGCCATCTCGGCCTCCGTCATCTCGGGCAGACGATCACGCACGCCAGCATCCCCACGCGCCAGCAACTTCCGCCGGGCTTCGTTGGCCTCCAGCAAGCGGTTAGGCAGCGCCGCCTTCCACTCCTGCAATCGCTCCAACACCGGGCCTGGGATCGGCACCGTCAACATGGCGCCGGTCTTGCTGCGCTCCTCGGGCACCAGCCATTGCCCAAGGTCCAAGGCAATGTCCGTCCAGCGGGCAGAAGCCACGTTGCCACGGCGCAGACCGACAAATAGGCAACAGGTCCAGAACAGGCGCCAGGGCTCGGGCTCCTCGGACAAGGCGCGGAGGAAGGTAGGTAACTCACCGGGTTGCAGGAAGCGGGCACGGCTGGCCACCTTGGGGCGCCGGATCCCTGCGGTCGGAATGTCGCCCTTGTAGGCCAGCGCATCGTCCTTGGCGGCAGCATGGTACATGGCAGACAGCACCGCGCAGGCATGTCGCCCAGCACCATTGCCGCAATCCTTGGCCAGCGTGTCGGCCATGCTCTGCACATCCCCACGCCGGATAGCAGACAGGCGCTTGGAGCCCAGCATGGGCAGCAGATGCAGGCGCCATGAGTCCTCATATCGGCGCACGGTCGAGGCGCGGAGGCTCGGCATGTGGTGCCGCTTGAACCAATCCCACAACTCGGCCAGCGTAGACTCCTCCCGAATGGTGCGCCGTGCCTGGGCGGCGGCAGCAGGGTCAGGGGCAACTTCCGTCTTAACCTTCCGGCGTGCCTCCTCCACGGTCAGGGTGGGGAACACTCCCAGCCGGTACTCCACAGGCCTGCCGTTCTGCTTGGCATAGAAGTAAAATTGCTTGGGGTTGTTGGCGACCTTGCCCAATTTATCGGTTACTTTTGGTGACACATATAAGCACAGGCCAGGGCAGCCCGCATCCTTGAGGCGCACCCGCCCATTGGCCGGTGTAGGCCAGTCACGAAGGCGGGCCTCCGTGAAGGGGAAGCGGGTAGCTGGATCGGCTGCGGCCATGGCATATCCCCATCCTACCGTTTCTCCGCCATCCTACCCATATCCTACCGGAGCGGGTAGGCTGAGACAGGTTTAGGCCGGTTACGGTAGGATGTAGTATGCCATCCTACTACATAAAGCAAGACTGAGACAGGCATATGAAAGCTCAGTCGTAGGCAGGATGGTGGGTCTTGACGGTCCTACGGATCTGAGGGTTGTAGGTTCGACTCCTACCCGGCGCGCCAAGATAAACCCCACAAGTGACAGCACTTGTGGGGTTTGTTGTTTTATCCGGCCTGCTGGTGTCGACGGACGGCACAGCTGGAGGTCAGCGGGCGGGGCACATTGCGGAACCTCGTCTGGGGCCAGCATGGAGCTATGACAGCGCGCTGGCGGTGGTTAGCCGTGGGCATTATCGCGTGCACGCTGCTCGGTTCAGTCGCCGTCCGTCAGGCTCGTTTGCCGAGTGTCGCTGTACCGAAGCTGCCGGTCGGAGGAGCGCCGCCACGTCAGGAGCGGACCGCTCAACAACGCCTGGCAGCTGCAGCGCTCGCCCAGGTCGGCGTGACAACCCGCTACGACCCAGCTTACGTCGGACTGGCCTATCCTGGCGGTGACGTGCCCGTAGACCGCGGGGTGTGCAGTGACGTGGTTGTGCGCGCCTTCCGGCAGATCGGCTGGGACCTCCAGCGATGCCTGCACGAGGATATGTCAGCGAACTTCGGCCTGTATCCGACACGGTGGGGGCTGACGCGGCCAGATGCCAACATCGACCATCGCCGGGTGCTCAACCTGATGACGTGGTTCAGCCGTCAGGGCTGGTCGCGCCCCCTCAGCATTCGAGCTCTGGACTACCAGGCCGGTGACATCGTTGCCTGGGATCTCGGCGGCGGCCTGACTCATATCGGTGTGGTGATTCCCAATGCGCAGGGACAACCCTTCATCGTGCACAACATCGGCCAGGGCGCCCAGCATGAGGACGTGCTGTTCGCCTGGACGCGGATCGGGCATTATCGGATGCCACCGCCGTGATATCGCTGCCGCCCTTGGAAGCACCGCTCTGCGTGTCACAGGCGCTCAGGCATTGTTGACCTCGGCGGCTGAATGCGCCTGGAACCATCTCGACGGGTCCCCTGAAAAAGCCACAGGTTCGGTGGCACCACGGTGCCTCCTCGGCTTCGACAGCGCGGGAGCTTGAGGCTTGCGTCATGGCCTGTCACGAGTGGACTGCACGGCGCATTCCCAGGAATCCCCATGCCCATCTTCCGCTCCGCTGTGCTGCTGTTCTCCATCACCGCCCTGCTGGCCACTGCGGAGGATCCACGTGACAGCGTGCGCCTGCTGGCGATCGGCAACAGCTTCTCCAACAACGTCCTCAACCAGCTGCCCGCCCTGGCCCAGGGCGGCGGCAAGACCCTGCTCTACGAGCACTGCATGTTCGGCGGAGCGCGGCTGGAGCAGCATTGGAGCCGGGTCGAGGCGGCCGAACGCGATCCCAAGGACGCCAAGCACCTCTATCAGGGCAAGCAGGGCAAGTGGACCCTGCGCGACGCCCTGGTCGGGCAGCCCTGGGACGTGGTCACCCTCCAGCAGTACAGCCTCATCAGCCACGATCCGACGTCGTACCGTCCCTACGCCGACAAGCTGGTGGCGCTGATCCGCGAGCGGGCCCCGCAGGCCAGCATCGTGATGCATCAGACCTGGGCCTATCGCAGCGACGACCCGCGGTTCGTCAGCATCGCCAAGGCGCAGGAGACGGAGGGCAACCAGGCCGAGGCGGTCGGCACCAAGGGCACGCCGGCCGATATGCGCACCTCCGCCGACATGCACCGCATGGTCGCAGCCGCCTATCGCGGTGTCGCCGCCGAGCTCGGCCTGGGCCTGTTCCCGGTCGGCGACGCCTTCGCCAAGGTCGAGGCCGATCCGGTCTGGGGCTTCAAGGCCGATCCGGACTGGAACCCGAAGCTGGCCGTGCCGCCCGCCCTGCCCAATCAGGCGGGATCGCTGCACGGTGGTTGGTATTGGAAGTCGAAGAATGGACAGCCGGTGCTCGACCAGGACGGCAAGCCCGTGCTCGGCTACGATGGGCACCATGCCAACAAGAGCGGCGAATACCTCGGGGCCTGCGTGTGGTTCGAGATGCTGTTCCGGAGCACCGTCGTGGGCAACCCCTACCGTCCGACAGGCATGTCCGAGGAGCAGGCGCGCTTCCTCCAGGAGACGGCGCACCAGGTGGTGGCGGAGCAGACGCCGCGCTGATCAACTGCGGCGCAGCGACTTGCTGCCGGGCGGCTGTTCGATGCGTCGCAGGCTGATCAGCTGGGCGACGGCATCTTTGAAGAGCTCTTCGCTCCAGCCGAGTTGCTTGCGCAGACCGCGGCTGCTGATCGGACTCCCATCGACGGGCAGGGCGGCCACCAGCGCTTCCACATCTGCGCTCGCCACCGTCACGTTGCGCGACGATTCAGGAATCCCCTCGTCAACGCCTTCCGGCCCGCTGATGCGCAGGCGGCTGCGGCCGTTGCCCTGCGGACGCACCTCGATGCGGTGGGCCAGCCGTTCGTGCAGGGCGCCGACGTGGCTGATGACCACGATCTGCGTGCCCTGCTCCTGCTGCAGGCGTTCGAGGATCGCGAGGCAGCGCTCCAACGTCGTGGGGTCGAGGCTGCCGAAACCCTCGTCGATGAACAGGGTGCCCAGACGCAGCCCGCCGCGCTTGAGATCGGCCAGGGCCAGGGCCAGGGCCAGGCTGACCAGGAAGGTCTCGCCGCCCGACAGCGTCGCCACCGGACGCTGCGCCTCGGCCTGCTCGAGGTCGATGATCTCCAGACCGAGCGAGGGATCCTGGCCGATCACGGCGCGGGTGCGCAGCAGCTGGTAGCGTGGCGCCAGCGAGACGAGCCGGTGGTTGGCCAGCTCGACCAGCTGGTCGAGGGTCAGGGCCTGGGCGAAACGGCGGAAGCGGGCGCCGTCGCGGCTGCCGATCAGCTCGCTCAGCACCGCCGCCCGCTGGGCGATGGCGAGCAGCGGACCGGCCTCGGCCTCGATGCGCAGGCGTTCGCGCCGACGCTGGTCGTCGTCGAGCAGGCTCTGCCGATCGCGCTGGAGCTGGTCGCGCACGTGGTCGCGGGCGCTCTGGGCGCTGGCGAGGGCCGCCTCGGCGGTCGCCGCCCCGGCCGGATCGGCCGCATCGATGCCGGAAAGCACGACCTGGCTGGCCAGCACCTCGGCTGCGCGGGCGGCTTCGCTGCGGGTCGCGTCCGCGTTCTGCTGCAGCTGCTGGATGTGCTGACGCAGCTGCTGCAGCTCCGGCGGCGGCAGCAGGGCGGCACGCACGGCATCCTCATCGGCGAAGGAGGTCGAGGCGAGTCGCGCGACGAGCTGGGCGTGGTGCTCGGCCAGCGCGATCGCGGCCGCTTCCACCGACTGCTGTGCGAGGACCACGGCCTGTCCGGCCTGGTCCGCGGTGCTCAGCGCTGCGTGGTGGATATCGGCGGCCTGACGCAGGTCCCTGATCGGCAGCCGGGCATCGGCCACTGCGACTGGCGGCAATTGCGGAACGCTGCCGGCA
Organism: Planctomycetota bacterium; assembly: GCA_022841245.1. Taxonomy (GTDB): domain Bacteria; phylum Planctomycetota; class UBA11346; order UBA11346; family UBA11346; genus UBA11346. The sequence continues at coordinate 1,343 of JALHRW010000047.1, read as the reverse complement.
GGCAGACGGCGGCGCGCCTGGGCGCCGAGGTCGTCGTCGGCCTCGCGCAGCAGGCGGGCCTGCTCGGCAAGCCTGCGCGCAGCGCTCAGCCGGTTGGGCAAAGCGTCCAGCCACGCAACGGGGACGGCCGGAACCGGCTCTTCCAGCCGCAGGGCCAGAGCCGCCACCGCCGCCGATACCGTGGCCTGGGCCGCGGCCAGGGCTATGCCAGCACCGGCCTCAGCGGCGAGGCCTTCGGCGAGTGCGGTCTCAGCCTGCTGCTGGCCGGCCTGGGCAGTGGCCAGACGACGGTCGCTGTCGGCCAGCGCCGCCTCGGCACTGCGCAGGGCGTCGTGAGCCGTCGTGAAGCTGGCTTCCGCCTGGCGCGCTGCGGCCAGTCGTCCGGCAAGCGTGGTGGCCAGGGCCTCGGCCGCAGCGAGATCCGGCATGGACGGCAGGCCGCTGGCCGCTGGTCGCTGGCCGCTGGCCGCGGGTCGCTGGCCGCTGGCCGCTGGCCGCTGGTCGCTGGCCGCTGGCCGCGGGTCGCTGGCTGCTGGCAAACGCAGCGCGAGCACGCTCCAACGCTCACCGCGCTCCTGCCGCTCGCTGGCCACCCGTTCCGACCGCGAAGTCAACTCGGCGAGCGCGCCGCGGGCATTGAGCACGGCCTGCGCCGCCTGCCTGGCCGCCGACTCGGCGGACTTGCGCTGCCTGATGGCCTCGGCCAGTTGCCGCTGCGCCTCGGCGACCAGCTCATCGCCCGCTACCGCTGGATGCGGGTGCTCATCAGACCCGCACAGCGGGCAGGGTCGGCCATCCTCGAGCAGATGGGCAAAGCCCGCGATGCCGGCCAGGCTTTCAGCGCGCCGCTGCTGCTGCTCGGCCAGTTCGACCTGCTGGGCCGCCAGGGCGACGGCCTTGTCCGCCTCCAGCGCATGCGCCTCGACTGCGGCGAGCTGGGCCGCGCCCTGGGCCTGCGCGGCGACGGCTCCGGCGAGGTCGAGGCGAGCCAGGGCCTGGGCGACCTGCACGGCCTCGCTGGCGAGCGCCGCCTGCTCGCCCAGGGAGGCGGAGTCGCCGCCGGCCAGGATCGCTGCCCGCGCCGATGCCGCGACTGCCAGGGTGCTGGCAGCGGTGGCGCGCACCTGCATGGCCGCCTGCTGCATGCCCAGGGCGTTGGCGGCAGCGGTGACGGCGACCTGCGCAGCGATCTGTTTGCGCGCGGCCTGTTGCCGCAATTCGCCGAGCAGGCGCGCCCGCTCGCGTTCCTGCACCAGGCCATCCCGGGCCGGTTGCAGCGCCTCGTCCGGCAGCTGCGCGAGCCGGGCCACGGCTGCCGCAGCCGTCTCCGCCGCACGCGCGGC
>JALHRW010000046.1 GCA_022841245.1 Planctomycetota bacterium | reverse complement strand
GCCAGCGACAGCTTCGTCCTGACCGTGAGCGCGGTGGCCAACGCCGTCCCCGTGGTCGCCTCGGCCAGCGCTGCACCCGCCTCGGTCAGCGGCACCAGCACCGCCCTGTCCTGTTCGGCCAGCGACGACGGCGGCGAACCGAACCTGACCTACACCTGGAGCGCGACCGGCCCGGCAGCGGTCACCTACAGCCGCAACGGCACCAACGCCGCCAAGACCGCCACCGCCACCTTCACCAGCGCCGGGGCCTATGTCTTCACCGTCAGCGCCCGCGATGCCGGCGGCCTGATCGGCACGCGCACGGTCAATGTCAGCGTGGCGGCGACGCCGACCACGCTGGCCGCGACCCCCGCCACCGCCACGATTGCAGCCGGGACGCAGATCGTGTTCAGCGCCAGCACGCGCGACCAGTTCGGCGTCCTGCTGGCGACCCAGCCGACGGTGGCGTGGGCGGTCAGCGGTGGCGGTGGCATCGATGCCGCCGGACGGTTCACCGCCGGCTCCACCGCCGGCGGCCCGTGGACCGTCACCGCCACCGCAGGGTCCCTGAGCGACACCTCCCAGATCACCGTCACGGCTGCCGTCGCCGGCGGCGGCGGATCATCGTCCGACGGCGGCGGCTCCGGGGGCGGCTGCGGTGCAGGAGCCATCGGCCTGCTGCTGGCGCTGCCGCTGGCCTGCGTCGGGCGCCGCCGCCGATTGCTGCGTTGAGGCTGTCTTTCCCGGACGTCTGCTATGATGCGCCGCCATGCCGACCGACTCCTGTGAAGCCGAGCTGCACCGTCGCGCGATCCGCCTGCTGGCCCAGCCCCGACTGCGGGTCGAATATTACCGCATTCGCCGCACCCTGTCCTATCCGCTGCCGGTAAGAGGATTCCACGTCGCAGGCCTGCCCCTGCGCAGCTTCCCCAGCGCCGACTACCCGTGGTCGATCTGGCTGGCATGGGCGCTGGAGGAGCGCGTCCACGCTCTCGGGCACGCCGCCAACGCCTCGCGTGATCCGGCCATGCAGGCGGCCGTCGCAGTCGACCTGCAAGCCCTGGCCGGCTGGCCGTCCTTCCGCCAGCTGGCCAAGCCGGACCTCTGCCTGGGGCACTGCATGCGCATGCTGTGGACGGCGTGGCGCTCGTGGCCATGGCTGGATCAGGCGCTGCGCCAGGACATCGCCAACGCCTTCGCCCGTGCAGTCGCGGATGCTCTGCCGTTCTCGGACGCTCTGCACGGCCGGCTGCAGAGCAGCGCCGAAGTGCTCGCGCAACGCGAGCCCCACGCCCTGCTGCACAACATCCCGATCATCGGCACGGTCGGCGCGGCGCTGGCGGCGCGTGCCATCGGCCATCCGGCCCGGGCCGAGCTCGACCGCCGGCTGGGCATCCTCTTCGGCGCCCTGCTCGACGCGCGAAGGCTAGGGATTCATGAGGCGGTGGCCTACGATGGCTACGTCCTCGACTTCATGGCCGATTGGCTGATGGCGCTGCCGGAAGCAGAACGGGCGCCGTTCCTCGACCATCCGCGGTTGGCCGATTTCTTCGAGCAGTCCTGCCTGCTCGCCGCCCCGGGCGATCCGGCGGCAGTGTGCGAGATCGGTGATGTCGAACCGGAACGCATGCCCTTCCACCTTTCAGCTCAGGCCAAGCTGCAGACCCTGCGCTGGGATGGGATGCGCGCATGGTGGCTGGCGCGTCTGCCGCTCGCGGCCGTGCGTAGCGATGCCCTGGCCATCCTGGGCCGGCTAGGGGATCCGCCGGCCGTGGCGCGCGATCCAGGCGCCGGAGGCCATGATGTCCATTACGCCGCGGTGCTGCGCAGCGGCCACGAGGCCGACGACGTGGCCGTGGCCATGGCCGCCTCATCCTCGCCCATGGGCCACATCCATCATGACAATGGCAGCGTGGTCATCGGCAGCGGAGGTCGCTGGCTGATCGCCGACCCTGGATACCAGCAGTACCTCGGCACGCGCGAACGCGATTTCACCGTCGGACCGCGAGCGCACAACGCACCCCTGATCAATGGCCATCACCAGACGATCAAACAGGTGGAGCGGCCGCGCCTCGACGATCTCGGCGGCGGTGCCAGGCGTATGCGCCTCGACCTCTCCGCCTGCTATCCTGCGCAGGCGGGAGCACGCCGGGTCGAGCGCTGCGTGTGGTTGCTCGATCGCGCTGCCGTGGTGGTGTGCGACCGCTTCGATCTGGAACGCAGCGAGGGATTGGCCTACCACTGGCATGGCCATCCCGACGCAGGCTGGTGGATCGGCGGAGGAACGGCCGACCTGTGCTGCGCAGACCAGCCGCCGCTGCGCCTGTCCTCGCCCCAAGTGGGACTGGACGAAGGCATGCTCGATCGCCTGCCCGGCTCGCGCGGCCATCTGACCCTGTCCGTGCCCCTGCCACCGCACACGCAGGTCTGGTGGCTCTTCGCCTGCACGGATGTCGGCCTGCTGCGTTGCGCTGGGGGGCTGGCCTGGCTGGATGGCCGTCGCCTCGATCCCGACTGAGAAGAAGGCGTCATTCTCCGCCTGTTCGTCGTCTTGCTCCCGGTCTTGCCCTCGTATAAGCCTGATCATGACACGTTCAGCTCCGACCTTCGCCATCGTCGGCCTCGGCGGCCGCGGCAATGCCTTCTCGCAGGTCCTGCACGATCAGCCTGAACTCGGCCGGGTGGTGGCGGTGGCGGATGTCGACCCGGCGCGGCGCACGGCCATCGGCGACCGCCACGGCCTGCCCGAGCACGCGCGCTTCGACAGCTACCAGTCGCTGCTGGCCCGGCCGAAGCTGGCCGACGCGCTGATCAACACGCTGATGGACCAGCTGCATGCCCCGTCGGCGATCCCGGCGCTCGACCTGGGCTACCACATGCTGCTCGAGAAGCCGATGGCGACGACGCTGGCGGATTGCCGGGCCATCGACGAGGCCCGGCGGCGCAACAACGCCATCGTCAGCGTCTGCCACTCGATGCGCTACGCCGTGGTCCTCCAGGAGCTCAAGCGGCTGGTCGACAGCGGCGCGATCGGCGAGGTGGTGAGCCTGGACCAGCTCGAGGCGGTCGAGCACACCCATCAGTCGCACAGCTTCGTGCGCGGCAACTGGGGCAACCAGGGACGCTCGACCTTCATGCTCATGGCCAAGAGCTGCCATGATCTCGACTTCATCCATTACCTCGTCGGCAAGCCGTGCCGGCGGGTCAGCTCGTTCGGATCGCTGACCAAGTTCCGCAAAGAGCGCATGCCGGCCGGCGCGCCGCAGCGCTGCATCGATGGCTGTCCTGCCGAGGCGTCCTGCCCCTACTCGACCGCCAAGCTCTACAGCGGGCCGCAGGCCGACACGGATCATTGGTATGCGGCACATGCCGGTTTCGCCGGCCTGCCGGTTGCGGAGCGACTCCGCCTGCTGCGCACCAGCCCGTACGGCCGCTGCGTCTACCAGTGCGACAACGATGTGGTCGACCATCAGGTCGTAGCCTTCGAGTTCGACGGCGGCGTCACCGCCACCTTCACCATGACCGGCCTGACCCACAACCACGGCCGCTACATCCGCCTGCATGGCACCGAAGGCACGATCCAAGCCGAGACCGACCGCAACGTCATCGACATCCACCGCTTCGACGACGGCCGGCACCAGCGCATCGAACTGCCGATCCTCAGCGGATCGCATGGCGGCTCGGACATTCGCGTGCTGCGCAACCTGGTCGAGGCGATCCGCAGCGGCCGCCCCGAGGCGGTGCTGACCACCACCGCGGAATCGCTGGCTTCGCACAGCATCGTCTTCGCCGCCGAGCGTTCGCGCCTGGAACGGCGCACGGTCGAGATCGACGAGATCGCCCGCTCGGCCTGACCCCGCTCAGGTCACCACGGTGCCGCGCGCCATCAGGATCTTGCCGCTGCGCACCAGTTCGAGGACCTGGTGGCCGTCGAGCAGGCCGAGGAAGGCGTCGAGCTTGCTGCTTTCGCCCTGGATGCGCAGGATCAGCGACTCGGGGCCGTAGTCGACCACCTTGGCCTTGTAGTGCTCGGCGATCTGCAGCACCTCGGTGCGGTCCTCGAGCGCGACGCGCACCTTGACCAGGGCCTGCTCGCTTTCGATCACCGCCAGGCCGCCGTGGTCGATGGCGCGGATGACATCGATCAGCTTCTCCAGCTGCTTGACGATCTGCTCGAGCACCGCCCCGTCGCCGCTGCACGTTATGGTCATGCGCGAGAACGCCTGGACCCGCGACCTGATGCCGGCGGTCTCGGCGTCGAAGGCTGGCGACACCACCAGCGATTCGATATTGTAGCCGCGTCGCGAGAAGACGAGCGCGATGCGGCCGAGCACGCCGGGCTTGTTGCGCACGAGCAGGGCGATGGTGTGGAACGGCGGGGCGGCGGTGGCGGTCATGGCAGGCCTGTTGCTGGACGTGTCGTCGGCCGGCGGCTCAGGTCGAGCCCGTCGGCTTCTCCATTTTCGTCTTCGGCTTCTCGATCACCATCTGGGCGTAGCCGGCGCCGGCCGGAATCATCGGGAAGACGTTGTCGTCCTGCACCACTTCGGCGTCGATGACGCAGGGGCCCTCGTTGTAGGCCATCGCCTTGCTCAGCACGCGGTCGACATCGGCGGCGCGGGTCACGCGGAAGGCCTTGATGCCGTAGGCCTCGGCCAGCTTGCAGAAATCCGGGCTGCCCGGGAGCTGGCTGCCGGACAGGCGGTTGTCGAAGAACAGCTCCTGCCACTGGCGGATCATGCCGAGGAAGTGGTTGTTGATGATCAGGACCTTGACCGGGACCTTCTCCCACGCCGCGGTCGCCAGTTCGCACAGCGTCATCTGGAAGCCGCCGTCGCCGACCACCGCCCACACCGGCGAGCGGTTGGTCGCCAGGCTGGCGCCGATCGCCGCGGGGAAGCCGAAGCCCATCGTCCCGGCGCCGCCCGAGCTGAGCCAGTGGCGGTTCTTGGTCGTGCGGCAGAACTGCGCCGCCCACATCTGGTGCTGGCCGACGTCGGTGGTGACGATGCAGTCGCGCCCGCCCAGCTTGTCGAGCCGGTCGAGGACGTACTGCGCACGCAGTCCGCCCTTCTTCGGATACTTCAGCGGGAAGGCCTTGCGCCAGCCTTCGATCGCCTTCCACCACTCGGCCGTATCGAGTCTGCCGACGCGCGGGATCAGGTCCTCGACCACCAGCCTCGCGTCACCGGCGAGCGAGACGTGCGGGTTGATGATCTTGCCGAATTCGGCGACATCGATGTCGATGTGCAGCTTCACCGCGTCGGGGCAGAAGGCCGAGAGCTTGCCGGTGATGCGGTCGTCCCAACGCGCACCGATCGCCATGATCAGGTCGCAGTGCTCGACCGCGCGGTTGGCGTAGGCGGTGCCATGCATGCCGAGCATGCCGAGGTTGCACGGCAGCGCCTCGCTGACCGCGCCCTTGCCGAGCAGCGTGTTGACCACCGGGGCGCCGAGCTTCTCGGCCAGCAGGGCGATGGCCGGACCGGCGCCGCTGATCACCGCACCGTGACCGACATACAGGACCGGCCGCTTCGCCTTCTTCAGATACGCGGCGGCCTGGTCGAGCGACGCGGCGTCGGCGCGCGAGGGCACGACGTAGCCGGGCAGGAAGACCTCGTCGACCAGCGGAGCGGTGCACGGGCCCTGGGTAACGTCCTTGGGCAGGTCGAGCAGGATCGGACCGGGCCGGCCGCTGGTGGCGAGATAGAAGGCCTCCTTCATAACCCGCGGAATGTCGGCCGCCTTCTTGACCAGGTAGCTGTGCTTGACCACCGGGTAGGTGATACCGGTGACGTCAGCTTCCTGGAAGGCGTCCTTGCCCAGCATCGGGGAGATCGTCTGACCGCACAGCACGATCACCGGCACCGAGTCCATCAAGGAGGTCAGGCAACCGGTGACGGTGTTGGTCGCGCCGGGTCCGGAGGTCACCAGGACGATGCCGGGCCTGCCGGTGGCGCGCGCGTAACCGTCAGCCATGTGGGTCGCGCCCTGCTCGTGGCGGACCTGGATGAGGCGGATCTTGGAATCGTAGAGCGCATCGAAGATCGGCATCGCCGCGCCGCCGCTATAGGCGAAAACGCAATCCACGCCTTCGCGCTCGAGGCACTTGACGATCATCTCGCCACCGGTGGGGATCTTCGCGTTCATGAGGGGCTCCAGTCCAGACCGCTCTGCCGCCGCAGCCCTCGCCACGTCCACGTCTGGGTGCGGGCTTATAGGACCGGAGGAAACCGAGTCAATCATCATATATGATCTAGTCTACACCAGAATATCTATTGTACTCGGACGAGCTTCACCGCGCAGTCGCGTACCAGGCGTGGCAGCGGTAGGATCGCCGTCCCATCGGCGGCGACAGTGAAGCTGACGCTGTCGGGCACGGCGTCGGACCAGGTGTCCCAGAACTCGGCGCGCCATTCCCCGGGCTGAAGCCGGTCAAGGCGCACCGTCGCCCCGGTCACCGGCGCGAAGAGGTCGCCGGGCTCCTTGGCCAACGCGGAGAAGGTACCGGCGTTCTGTGCGTACAGCAGTTCGCCAGCCTTCATCTTGCCCCAGTACTGCCGTTCCTTGATGTTGAAGTTGCTGACTGCCGGCGCGTAGACCCAGATAAAGCCGCGATCCGGGGACAGACGCGCCCGCGTCGCCAGCGCAGGGGCACCCGCGACCCGCAAGGAGGCGAACCGCCACCCGATCCGGCGGAGATCCTCGCCGGCGATGAAGTCGGCGAAGCGGCGGTGACGGTCTTCGAGCCGGTAATGGAAGGCGAGGTTCCACCACCACGGCATCGGCGCACCGGCCAGCGGCATCATCCAGCCGGCCCATGGGCCATCGTGCAATTCATGCGCAATCCACGCCGCGCTGCCGCCCTGGGCGTGGCCGCCGTACTCCTCGATGATCAGCGGCTTGCCGTACTGCAGGTCGCGGACGCATTCGTCGAAGGCCTTGAGCAGCCCACCACCGAACGAGTAGCCGCCCATCTGCACGTATTCGATCTCGGGCACGCGCCACAGCGCGTCGATGCCGGGGCTGTTGCAGAACTCGGTTGAGAGGATGTGCCGGCCCTGGTCCCAGCCGCGCAGGCGGCGGCCCATGTCGAGATGCCAGGCGGTGGTCGCCGGGCCCTTGGCGACAGTGTCGACCTCGATCCACATGGTCCAGGCGAACAACGTGGGATCGGCGCCCCAGCGCGCGCCGATGTAGCGCAGGCGGTCGGCGAACAGTCGCTTCGCCTCCTCGTTGACCATCACCTCGGCAGGATGCGCCAGCGGGCCGCCATTGCGCGCATTGTAGGGGTTCTGCTTCCACTGCGAATCATAGGTCTCGGTGAAGGGGCCGTGGTGGTGCAGCGCGAACTCGATGAGGATGCCGCGCCGGGCCGCGGCGGACATGACGCGATCGAGACGCCATGCGTTCTGCAGGTTGTACTGCCCGAGCCCATGGTATCCGGCAGCATCCTTGTCCCATTCGAGCGAGCCGAACCACGGCGACATCCACACTCGACCGATATTCTGCCGCGCATCGGCCAGCTTGTCGACGAAGGCCTCCATGGCGATGGCGCCGAGCGCGTCCTCGGGCTGGGGCACGTCAGCGATCCGCGGCAGGATGTCGTCGCGCGGCGAGCGGATGTTCCACGCCAGCGGATAGAGGAACGAGCCATCGTCGAAGCGGAAATGCCGCCGGTCCTCGTCGACCCGGACGAAGCCGCGCCGGGCCGACGCGGTCACCGCGATGTCGCTGGGCGCGCTGGCCACCGGGGTGGCGGCACCCTCACGCGCCTCGATGGCGAAGCGGTGCACACCGGGGACCTCCGGCGTCCAGCGCACGGCCCAGCGCGGCGCGCCGCTCGCCCGCAGCGTCTCGCGGGTGTGGTCGTCGGCGCGGACGTAGTCCTGGGTGTAGAAGGCCGGTACGCGCACGACGGTGCCATCAGGCGCGGTGAACACGCCGTCGACGCTGATCTGGCGGGTGTCGAAGGGGTTGGCATAGATGCGCGACAGGGTGAACGGCACCTCGATCATCGCCCGCTGCTCGGCTGGCGGGATGGTCCCGACGGCAATCGCCAACGGCGGGACCTGCGCATCGCCCTGGACGCGCACGTCGACGATCTTCAGCCCGCGCTCGGCGACCTCGGCCCCGTAGAGGCGCAGGCCGGCGGCGCGCACCCGGCGCAGGCAGTCGCGGGACCACGGCCGCTCGCAGTCCTGCGGCTGCCAGGCGCCGTCGAGCGGGAAGGCGATGTCCAAGCCGCGCGGGCTGGGGCGGATATCACGCGACTCCAGCTGGTACCACTCGCCGTCCAGCACCTTGAGGAAGGCCACGGCTCGCAGCACGGGCGTCGGCGCTGCCGGCTGCTCCGCCAAGCTGACGGTGTAGACCACCTCGGCGCGATCGGTCCACGATTGGTCGAGCCAGCGCTGCTTGTCCAGCACCGGCGTCTCCAGCCCGATCGCGGCGTAACGGATCTTCAGGTCGGTATCCATCCACTCGGGCATGCGCATCGCCGTCCAGACGATGCCGCCCAGCACCGCGAGGATCGCCAGCGCCTCGGCCAGGCGCCGCCAGCCCGAGGTCCGTCGTGGCGCCGGCGCGGCGACCGGAGTCCGGACCGCGATCGGTCCGGTGACGGCGGCTGGCGCCGGCATCGCGACCAGCGCCGAGGCGCCGTGCGGCGTCTTCTCCCAGTGGAACGGATCCGAGAACGACTGGAGGAAACCGCGCCAGGTGCCGAGCGATACGCCCAGCCAGTACAGCGGCAGGGCCAGCGCCATCGGCAGCAGGTCGTGGAAGCCGCGGCGCAGCGCCGCCAGCGCGTGAATCAGCACGAAGAGGAGGTTCGCCAGGCCCAGCGCCACGGCCACGACGATCAGCGCCACGGTCGCGGGACGGTGCGGATCGAATAGCTGCCAGCCATCCAGGCCTGACAGCACCAGCCCGGCCAGCGACACCGGCAGCAGCAGCAGGCTGAGGACCTGGCCACCCACGGTCAGCAGCATCAGCGCCGTGCGCCAGGCGCCGAGCTCGGCCAGCGTACGCAGCGGCTGGCGCGTGTGCACCAGGTGCGTCTGCCAGTAGCCCTTCATCCAGCGGGAGCGCTGCTTCAGCCACACTGCCGCCCGTACCGGCGCCTCCTCCCAGGTGGTGGAGTCGAGGATGCGCGTGTCGAGCCGCGCCCGCGCCAGGCGCAGGCCGAGGTCGCAGTCCTCGGTCACATTCCACGCGTCCCAGCCGCCCAGCTCGCGCAACCGCGCGGTGCGGAAGTGGTTCGAAGTCCCGCCGAGCGGGATCGGCGCGCCGATCGCGTGCAGGCCCGGCAGGTAGAGGTCGAACCAGGCGCTGTACTCCAGGGTGAAGCAGCGCGTGACCAGGCTCTGGCCGCGGTTGAAGCAGTTGAGCTTGGCCTGCAGGCAGGCCACCCGCCCGCCGGCCTGGGCGAAGGCGAGCGCGGCCTTCTTCAGCTGGTCGGGTTCGGGCCGGTCCTCGGCGTCGAAGATCACGGTCAGCTCGCCACGTGCGCGTTCGAGGCCGACGTTGCAGGCCCGCGGCTTGGTGCGCGGCGTTCCCGGCGGCACGACCAGCGCCTCGATCCACGGCGGCAGGGTCTGGGCAGCGACCGCTGCGCGGCAGGCCGCGTCGTCCTCTTCGAGCAGCAACAGGACCTGCAGCCGGTCGCGCGGATAATCGAGGCGGCCGAGCGCGGCGACCAGCTCGGGCACGACGTCGGCTTCGCGGTAGAGCGGGACGAGCACCGTGTAGCCGGGCCAGTCGGCCTCCGGGGCCGCAGCGATCGCCGCCGGCTCGATGACGATGGCATGCCGCCGCAGCAGGCCGGCGAGCACCGCCGCGACCTTGGCCGCGACGACCAGAGCCGAGAATCCCATCAGCGCCATGCCGGCCTGCAGCGGGAAGCCGCGGCCGCTGGCGACCGCCCAGGCGATCACCGCCGCCAGCAAGGCGAACGAGGTCACCCGCTGGCCGAGGCTGCGGCCGGCGCTGGCGCCCGGGAGGGTGGCGTCGGATCCGCTCATGCGTCGATAATGCCCGCGTCAACCGCGCAGGGTAGCGAGGAACGCGTCGATGTGGCCATAGCCGGTATGCGGGCTCATGAATACCGCCTTCTCGCCCGGGATCCGGTGGTAGCCGCCACGATGGTCGTAGCTCGAATAGGCGAGCGATTCGATCCAGTTGGTATACAGTCCGACCTTGCCGCGCCGTTTGAACAGTTCGCGATGGTACAGGCTGTTGCGGTTGCGCCGTTCGTCGGTGTCGGCGCCAACGCAGGCGATCTCGGCGGCGAACTCCGCCTCGGCGTCGCCGACCAGGGCGGGATCGTAGATGCGGAAACCGACGCTCGGCCCCTGGTTCTGCTCGGCGGCGAGCTTCACACCGGGCACCTGCTTGAGGCGGTGGCGGAAATAGGCGGCATTCTGCAGATCATGGGCGAGGAGCCGGCGATAGCCGGCGGCGCCGAGGTGGTGCAGCGCGGCGTAGGCGCCGAACACACCGGTCGCGCTGCGCGAACACTCGATGGTCGAGTGCAGGTGGGTGTGGCCCTCGACGTCCTTGTCGAAGTAGCCGAAGTTCTCCGGGTCGTGCTCCAGCGCCTTCAGGTCAGCCCCATCGCGGATCATGATCAGGCTGGAGGTGTAGGGCACGTGCCCCCACTTGTGGAAGTCGACGGTGAACGAGTCGGCGAGGCGCAGCTGGCGGAACAGCCGGGCGTGGTTGCGCAGCCCCGACATGGCCGCGGCGTTGATGCGCAGGGGGTTGGCCTCGAAGTCGTAGTCGAGGAAGAAGATCATCGGCCAGCCGATCGCCGAATCGACGTGGATGTGCGGCTTCACCGCGATGCCGGCCTCCTCGTACAGCCGGTCGCGGATCTCGACCACCGGCGACACCTGGTCGACGCCGAAGGTGTCGGTGGTGCCCATGGTCAACATGATCGTCGGCACCACGCAGTTGAGCTGGATGCAGGCCCGCAGCTGGCGCTCCAGATCGACCAGGTCCATGTCGTTGTTCGCGGTGATGTGGATGCGGATGGTCTTGCGCCGCAGGTTGACGCCGAGCAGCGACAGGTTGGTGACGTTCGAGTAGTGCCCGCCGTGCGAGTTGATGATGCGATAGTCCTGGCCGTGCTCGAGCCCATACTCGCGCGACAGCGGCAACGACTTGCGGATACCGAGCAGGTAGCCGTAGAGATTGCAGAACGTCCCGCCCTGGGTGAAGATGCCGGTCGCCCGCGCGGGATCGTAGCCGACCAGGTTGGCGATCTGGCGGATGACCAGCGCCTCCAGCTCGGATGCCAGTTCGGCGTACTCGGAGAACACCAGATTGGCGTTGGCCAGCACGCCGACCATGGTCCCGACGATGGCGGGGTCCGAGGGCGTGGTGATGACGTTCTCGACGCAGGCCGGATCCTCCCAGTTCTTGGACAGGGCGGCGGCGAAGAGCAGCAGCGGGTCCGGACTGGAGGGTGAGGCCGAGGTTTCAGGAATGCGGTCGGCGGCGCGCAGCCGTGCCAGCAGCCGCCGGCCGTCCGGATAGGCGGCGATGCGCTCCTGGCGCGGCAGATGGCGTTTCCGCTGGGCGACGACGTGCGCCAAGCTGGGGTCGGCGAACACCGGCCAGTGGCCGGCGTCGCGCATGAAGAAGCGGTCGCGCAACTGCGCGAAGGACTTGGCGAAGCCAGGATCGACGCAGTAGGCGTCGGGGATCACCGGCCGCGTCCTCATCGTGCCGGCAGGCAGCGCAGCGTGACGCCGCGCATGTGCAGTTCCTCTGGGCGCGCCGCTCCCGGATTGAAGGTGCGGCGGGCGATCTTGCCGCCCGGGGCGAGGACCAGCGACTCGACGCGTTCGTCAAGGCCCTGGCTCCAGGCCCAGTCGGTCTGCAGGATCAGGCCGTCGTTCTGCTCGGCCTGCAGCGTCAACTCATTGTCGCCCGGCACCAGGCGCGGCAGGACGTTCATGTTCAGCTGGTAGCCGACGGCGAGCTGGAGGACGCGGCAGCGCAGCTTCGGCTCGCGGTGCTGCGATGACATGTCCAGACGCAGCCAGAACTCCTGCAGGTTGCGCACGCCCGGGACGTCGCCCGGACCGACCGTCAGCAACGGGGGCGGGGGCGCCGCCTTCCAGTGCAGAGGATGCAGGCTGCGACCGGCATCGGCGGAGATGGCCAAGCCGATGAGTTCGCCGCCTTCGATCTCGAAGTTCGATTGGATGCTCAGCCAGCTGATCAGATACGGGAGCTTGATGTGCCACCACACCTCGCAGTGCTTGCGGCATCCGGCCGTGCGCACCGTGCCGCCCTCGAACACCGCGTGCGTGGCGCTCCAGGCCTCGGTGGCGCCGTGCTGCAGCGGGTTCCAGCGCATCGCGCCGCTGGCCTGCCAGCGCACCGGCTGGCCGCCGTTGCTGCCGCTGGTGTCGGTTGTCGGCCAAACGTAATTCTTCCAATATGGCAGGTGCTCGGGATAGGTCGGTTGGCCCTCGTGGTCGTAGAGCGGGATATCGCAGTGCGCGCCTTCGACGGCGCCCGGGTTCCGCGCGGCGAGTTCCGGGACCTCGGGGCGCCACAGGTTGCTGTACACCTGTCCGGGCCGGGGGTCGTAGCGCAGTTCGTAGCCCTGCACCGCCTGGATGACGTCGAGATTGTCCTTGGTCCGGAACGGATAGGTCTGCGCCTTGGAGCGTTCCGGGTGATGCCCCTGACGCGAGCGCCCGCCGCTGCGCGGGTGGATCGTCAGGTCGGGGTTCGCCCCCAGCTCCTCGCATGACGGCACCTCGCCGGCATCGTTGAGCAGATACCAGCCGAGGAACGGATCGAAGACATGCCAGCCCTCGGTGCCGTCCAGACCCTTGTACCACACCTCGAAGATGGTGTGGCCGCTGTTGTTGATCACCGCGCGCCGGGCCTTCAGACCGGCGGCCTGCAGCGCCTCGGTGGCGACGAAGCCCCACCCGGTGCACTCGTTGTGGCCCCAGGAGGTGAACAGCAGGGTCGGGTCGGTGCAATGCACGAAGCCGCCCATCGAAGGCAGCTTGAGGTTCGGACCCCGATTCATGCAGCGCACCAGCCAGCGGTTCAAGGCCAGCGCCTTGTCACGGTCGGTGATGCAGCCCTCGAGACGGAACACGTCGCGGGCGAAAGCGCCGGGCGACGAGCCCGAGGGCCACTGGCTGTTGCCGAACCACACGCCGCGGGCTTGCATGGCCATCCTCCTGGGTGTTGATCGCTTACTTGCCGTCGAGCTGGGCGGCGATGGTGCGGCGCAGGCGCTCGAAGGCCGCGGGCTGCATGCCCGAGAACGATTCGGTGACCGCGCCCTGGGAGTCGAGCAGGCCGAGCGTGCGCTTGGCGTCGAGGGCGCCGGCGATGAGGGCGGCCAGGTCACGACGGTTCGGGTCCTGCAGGCCGCGCTTCAGCGCAAGCAGGCGGAGGTACTCGATATCCTGCTCGGCGCGGCGGTAGGCCTTCAAGCGCAGCGAGGCGCAGGCCCCGGCCACGCCCATCGGCTTGCCGGTGTAGAACACCGTGGTGTCGGCGAACTCGGTCCAGTTCTTCTCGCTGCCGAGGGTCAGCCAGGGGACGAAGCCGTCGACCCCGCGCGCGTACAGGTCGATGCCCTGCATGACGATGCCGTAGGCGCTGCCGCGCGAGCTGGGCGCGCCGCCATAGGTCCAGATGTGCTGGCCGTGGCGCTCGCGCCACTCCTCCAGCCACGGGCGGTAGTTGGAGAATCCGCCGGTGACGTTGATGTCGACCACGCGATCGAGCGTGTCGCGCCCCCATTGCGGCCGTGAGACGTCGACGCGGAACGCCACCGTCCGGCGGTCGCCCTGTTGCGCCTCGCGGGTGAGGCCGCCGAAGAAGGCGAGGGCGGTGAAGTCGTCGATATGCATCGGTTCATCGAGCAGCCAGAAGCTGGTGCCTTGGCCATGCGCCTTCTTCTGGGCGGTGTACTGCTTGTAGAAGTACTTGTCGTTGAGGTAGATCTGGAAGCTGGTCTGCCATTTCTTCTCGCTGACGTGCTTGCGCAGATCCTTGAGCACGGCGATCCACTGTTCGCGGTAGCGTTGCGAGAAGCCCTGCTCGACCGGGCCTGCCACCTTCCAGTGCTCCTCGAAGAGCACGTCATTCCACGTGTAGCCGTCGGCCATGGTGGTCGGCCAGTTCTCCATCAACGGCAGGTAGAAGTGGTCGAGCGGCACGCCAGCGCGCGGCCCGCCGGCGAAAGCGCTGCCGTCGAAATAGGGTCCGTAGCGTCGATCCCAGGCGCTCCAGTCGGTGACCTTCATCGCGGCACCCGAGCCTTCGAGCGGCCAGGTCACCCCATCCTGATGCTTGCCGCTGTGGCTGTAGCCGAGCACGGCCAGGGTGGTGCGATGCTCATGCGCCATGCGATAGAAGCTGCGCTCGGCGGCAAGGAAGGCGTCGCTGCCGGCTTGGCCGAATCCGTTGGCCGGTGAGCTGTAGGCGTTCATCGAGAAGGTGAAGGCGGTGGTGTCGGGGATGACGGCGGTGCCGACCTCCAGCCGCACCGTCAGTGGCAGGGCCGGCCCGTCGCCGGTCGCGACCTGGAGGCTGCCGGCGTAGCTGCCGGCGACCGCGCCCTTGGGCACGAACAGCTCGACGTGCACCGTCTGGCAGGTCTGCCCGGGCACGGCGTTGCGCGCATCGGGCACGGTGAAGGTCTCGCCAGCAGCGAGATCCAGCAGCGGATCGGCGAACCAGTCGCGCTCGCCCGCGCCGACCTTCTGGTACCAGGTCCGCGCCAGGCGCACGGCGGAGGCCGGTATCGACGCCCCGCCCGGGCCCTGCAGGTCGCTGGGCACGATCTTCCAGGTCACGCTGGGCTGACGGTTGCGGCAGACCAGCTGGAACGCGATCCATTCGCCGCGCAGGGCGGCGAGCGAGACGGTGCGCTGCGCGCCGCTCCACACCGGGTTCGCCTCGCTCCAGCTTCCGGCAGCCTCACCGGCGTAGTCGATGCCCGGTTCCTCGAGGATGGCGGCGCTGATCGGATTCGCCTTGGCCAGATCGGGCATGGCGAAGACCATGCCCCGTGCATCGGCGGGCGCAGCCCCGGCGGCAGGCTGCGGCCCGGAGACCGGCACCAGCGGCTTGGTCACCGGCCGTGCTGGTGATGATGCCCCCTTGCCCGCCCCGCGGGCGACCGTGACGCCGCCGCGACCAATCACCTCGACGTCGATCGCTACCGGCGTTGCGGCCGGCTGGCCGGCGAGCAGCGCCCGCACACGCTCGCCCGCGACCGGCACGGTGGGATGCATCCAGCGCGGGAGCTCGCTCGTCGTGCCGTCAGCCGCGCGCAGGCGCAGACGGTAGCCGAGGACGGCGGCGCGCTCGGCTTCGCTCGCCGGCCCGGGCCAGCTGACCGAGACGCCGCCCTTGGCCTCGTCGGCTCCGGCAGGCCAGGGGGCCACCTCGACCGTCAGCGCCACGGCCTCTGCCTTGGGTGCCGAGGTGCAGGTTGCGGTGATGTACGGCGCCGAATCCGCCTGTTCACGCGAGAAGAAGAAATTATTGGAGAAGTTGGTGTCGGGGACGACGTCCTTGTGGCCCGCCTTGGTCTGGCCGTTGTCGTCGCTGAGGCAGAGGCCGGAGGACAGGCCGCTGGCACACGCCTCGAGCAGCCTGCTGTCGAGCGGGATGGGATACCAGCGATCGGCCGCGGGTGCGACCAGGGTCTGACCGTGGATGGTTCCGCCCCGTCCCATCACGGCATCGAGAAAGAACGATCCCGGTCCGGCCCAGGAGGCCTTGTCCAGGGCGGGACTGAGGAAACAGGATTCCCCGGGCTTCCCTTCAGCATCGTCTGCAGAGCCGCCCTCATGCCATGCCGTTGCCACCGTCGACAGTCCGACCTTGCGGACCATGAGGCGGGCATCGCTGCCGCGCAGGTGCAGGGTGGCGCGCTCGACCAGCTTGCCCGCGAGAGGGGTGGCGTCGAAGCCGACCAGGATGAAATTCTCGATCCCCTTCAGCTTGATGCGCCGGTCGCCACCGTAGTTCAGGCGGGTCTCACGCGGGTCGGCCGCAATCGAGGTATCGGACGTCACCGGCAGGCGCACGTCTGCTGCGGCCACGGCGGCGGCAAGCAGGGCCAGCAGCAAGGATCTGCGGGCATACGGACGTGGGATGGCGAATGGCGCTGAAGTCATGGCGCGTTCCTCGTGGTCGTATTGTGATGTTCAGGTATATATCTACCAACATGAATGTCTAGGCCAGCGGGCTGTGACGATCGTTGTAGCAGAATCAAACAGCCGCATATGCCGCCTGTAGCAGTACAAGTCGTTATCGCGACAGCAGAATACCAGAATAGACGTAGGCCGACTCCTGCCGGGCGCGAGATCAGCTGCCGCGGCGCGGCGGGCCGCAGCTGGCGCGCCGGATGTACTCGGTGGGCAGGATGACGCTGCGCGGCGGCAGCGCAGGATTGGCGATGCGCTCTTGGAGCAGCTGCACCGCTATCCGCCCCGACGCGACGATGTCCATGCGAACCGACGACAGGGCCGGCGTGGTGAACGTGCCGAGGTCGCCGAAGCCGACGATGCTGAGCGATTCCGGAACCGGATGTCCGAGCTCACGCGCCGCGGCGAGGATGCCGACGGCCATGGTGTCGTCGCTGCAGACCAGGGCGGTCGGGGCCGTCGCCGGATCGGCGAGCAGCCGACGCCCGAAGGCGTAGCCGGCCTCGCCGGTGTTCATCACGGTGAAGATGCGTTCCGGACGTACCGGCAGGCCATGCTGCCGCATGGCGCGCTGGAACCCTGCGCAGCGTTCGGCACCGCTGCTGGTGGCGTGGATGACGCAGCCGACATCGGTGTGGCCGAGGTTGACCAGCGAACTGGTGGCGGCGTGGGACCCGCTGTCGTTGGCATGGCAGATGTTGTCGAAGGCCGGAGCAGCCGGATCCGCCGCGCATTCATACCCGACCACCGGCGTGCCGTTGGCTGCGAGCCGTTGCATCTCCCGCGGATCGATCACCCACAGGGCGACGATGCCTTGGCTGTCGCTCAACTCCGCCGCAGCGGTGGACGAACTGCGGAGGACGAGCGTGGACGGGTGGATGGCGCCATGCAGGCCGTGCATCAGGTGCATGGCGAAGCGACCGCTGAGGTCGTAGGGGACGTCTCTTGGAAGGAGGAGCGAAACTCTGCTGAGCGGAGACTTGGCCGCCCCGGAAATGATGAAGGTGCCGCGCCCAGGAATGCGTCGCAGGAGACCCTGCTGGGCCAATTCGATGATGGCGCGACGCACGGTGAGGCTGCTGAGCCCGAGCTCGCTGGCGAATTCCGCCTCGGTCGGGATCGGCTGGCCGTCGGGGTAGGCCCCGGCCTCGATCTGGGCCAGGATGCCGGCCTTGACCTGGAGATAGAGGGGGTCGCTTGAGCCGCGGTCGAGTGCAATCATGAGGCGATACATATTGTCTGATCTGTTGTGTTCTTCAAACCCATTGTGGCGCCAAGGTCGCCTTTGCGCATATTGCGTAATCTATTGTCATACCAGTGATTGCGAATACGCCTCAGAACGCTCCTCCGGCTCCGGGACGACCTGCGCGTGTGACATGCGACGGTGCTGGCTCAGCGCTGTATGTATCATCTTGTGTATTGCGTATTAGACTATTGGCGTGGACGGCTTATACTCGACTGCGCAGGCGAAGCGGCGGCCATTCGGCACGGTCCGCGGCTTCACGCTGGTCGAGTTGATCGTCGCCGTCGCCATCGTCGTCATCCTGGTGAGCCTGCTGCTCCCCGCGATCACCATGGTGCGCAACTCGGTTCGCCGCGCCAAGACGGTCGGGCTGATCGACGGGCTCACTGCGGCCCTCGAAATCTACGCCCTTGAGGACGGCCGGCGCCGCTTTCCCGCGGTGGAGTCCGACCAGAGCCTGCGCACCAGCACCAACACCGGTGGCGCGCCACGCACCCTCGATCTGCTGCGCGACCGTGGTTCGCTCTGGCGCAACGACGACCTCGAAGGGGATCGCCTCGTCGACGCCTGGCGACGGCCGGTTCATTACGTGGTCGATAGCGTCATCGACAAGGTCATCGACAGGCCGGCGGCCCACAAAACCGACTGGAATCCCAAAGCGCGCGAGCCGTTCGGCTACGTTTGGTCGCTGGGCCGGCCATCGGGGAATGATGCTGCCGACGCTGATCCAACCGATGCCAGCCGCTGGCTGTACCATGGAGCGTCCAAGTAAACGGGCGCGCAGACGACCAATGATCCCGGCTTAGAAAGGCTTACGCATGCGACGCGCGCTACTCTCTTCCTCCTTCTGCTGGTTGCTCACCGCTGCGGCGGCACTGCAGGCGGGCGACGCTCCGACCGTTGCGCGGATCCGGGTGCAGCCGGACAAGGCTCCGGATTGCACCTCGCTCAAGAGCATCGCCGAGTCGGTGACGCGCGATTGCACAAGCAATGACGCGAAGGCGATCGCGATCTACAACTTCATGCAGTTGAGTCACTACCACCGCAACTATCCGGGCGAGGCTGGCGGCTTGTCGGTGCTCAAGGAGATCACCAACTACGGCTGGAGCCTATGCGGCGGTCTGCATTCCGAGCAGTCGGCTTTGTGGCGTCAGCTGGGCTGGAACTGGCGCTTCGTCGGCTGGTCGAACCCGGGCCACACCACGGTCGAGGCGGAATACGACGGCCGTTGGCACTACTTCGACGTCTTCCTCAAATTCTACGCCTGGGCTCCGGACGGCAAAGGCGGTCGAACCATCGCCGGCCAGGACGACATCGCCAACGATCCGACCTTGCTCACCGAGGGGATGATCCTCGACAAGGGCCGCGGCGTGGTCTACGCCAAGGACAATCAGTTCATCATGGCCGGCGACCACGCCAACTGGCGCGCACCGGCCTTCCTCTCCTGCGGCGACGACATTCCCGGCATCCTTTCCGGGGTCAAATCGCGCAACCGTGCCGGCAGCCCGGAAGGCTGGGGCGCGATCAATCATGCCGATGGCGGCTATGTCACCGACGTCGACCTGGCACCGGGACACGCCCTGACCTGCACCTGGGACGCGCTGCCGGACGCCTGGTACTGGGTAGGGTCGAAGGTCGCGCCTGCCCACACCTGCTCTGGCCACAAGGACACGCGCAACGATCCGGGCATCGGCCTGGTGCTCGCCCCGTACGTCAGCGCGAAGCCGGCCCGCAGCTACGCCAACGGCATGGTGACCTTCGCCCCGGACCTGGCCGGCGCGGACGCGCTGCTGGGTTTCGTCTCGACGGAGAACGTCGCAGTGACGGACAAGGCGTTGGCCCCGATCGACGCCGCCAAGCCGGCGGTGGTGGTGTTCCGTCTCGCCTCGCCCTACAATCTGACCAAGGCGGCCGGCTCGTTCGAAGGCGCGGCCAAGATGGAGGTTTCGAGCGATGCCGGCACGAAATGGGCCGAAGCTGATCCCACGGGCTTCGACGCAGCGGTGAAGGGCAAACTGGCGGTGCTGATCCGCCTGACCTTCTCGCAGCCGCTCAAGGCGCTGCGCTTCGAAGGCGTGGTGCAGAACAACCCAGGCGCGCTGCCCTACCTGTCGCCGGGACGCAACACCGTCGCCGTCAGCGTCGCCGATCCCGCCGCCCTGGGTGGCAACAGCCTGGTCGTGACCTACGCCTACCGGCTCGGCTCGTCCACCAAGTCGTTCGAGCAGTTCTGCGAGCAGGGCAAGGAACTCGCCAAGGGCCACAACACGAGCTGGTCGGACACCGTCACCTACGCGCGCAAGACCTTCACCGCCAAGGATCTGCCGGCGACATTCGATATCGACTGCCCGACACCGAAGGGCCAGCATCCGGCCTATCCGCGCATGCTGTTCATGCGCCGCGAGATCGTGGCGCCTGGTGCTGCGCCCTCGGCGCTGCCCGCCGGAGCGGTCGAGGCGAAGCCGGCGGCGGCGGATGAGCTGCCGACCCTGCCCAATCCGTTCCTGGTCGGCACCGAGCTCCCTCCGGTGATCAAGCCGCGCGCCACCCGCACCATCGAACTGCCCCTGACCTACCTGCAGTTCTGCGACGTGAAAGGCACGGTTGGCGAGAGCGGCGCGCTGCGCTGGCCGAAGAACCCGCAGGAGAACGACAAGGTCGTGTCAGCGGTCGCGGTCATCACCGGCGACCTCACGGGCCTGCCCGTCAAGGACATCGCCGCAGCCCGCCTGATGGTGCCAGTGGTGCGCGGGCACTCCTCGGCTCGCGGCCAGCTCGGCGTCGTGTTCCTCAAGGAAGCGCCGGTCAAGGGGACAGCCCTCGATCTCAACGCTCTGCCCGAACCCCAGGGTTCCGGGCAGATTCCGAAGCAGCCGGCGGAAACACCCGAGTACAAGCCGGCCAAGGTCTTCCCGGTCGACATCACCAAGCCGATCAAAGCGATCGCGGCCAAGGAAGTGGCGTTCAATGGCCTTGCCGTGCGCATCGTCCCGAACCGCTCGGTCGATGAGGGCTACACCGTCCGCTGCGAGGTGTCGCCGAGCGAGAAGATCATCCTGCAGGTCGACGTCTACGCCGATGTACCGTAGAATCGCTGGCCTGCCCCAGCGTTTCCCGCGCTGAATGATGACTCGCTTTCCATGAAGGCGATCATCATAGCGGACGTGCACAGCAACGTCGACGCGCTCGAGGCCATCTGGCGGCAAGAGACCTGTGCTGATGCGATCTATTGCGCTGGCGACCTGGTCGACCTGGGACCCAGCCCGAATGAGGTCATCGGCTGGCTGATCGAGCACGGGGCAAGGTGCATCCGGGGCAATCATGATGAGGCGCTGTTGCAGCTGTATGACGGGCAGCGTGAGGCCTTGCGAAACAGGCATGAGGGTCTGACCTGGCTGGAGTACAACGCCCGGATACTTTCGCCGGCCAGCGCCGATTTCCTGAGGAGTCTGCCGGAAACGGCCACGTTCTCGATGGATGGCCACGAGTATGTCATGCGACATGCCTATCGCGGATACGAGACCGTGCAGAGCAAGCATCAGCTCGTCCTCTTCCTGCGTTCGTTCGGCGGCCCGGAAGGTGCCCGGCTGATACTGGGGCATACGCACAGGCAATGCGTCCTCCGCTTCTCGGAGCGGCAACTGATCATCAACCCCGGCAGTACCGCCTACCGATCATATCTGGAGCCGGATGATCCCAATACCGAGGCGGAGTATGCCGTGATCCAGGATGGTCAGATCCGGCTCTGCTCGGTCGATTACGACAAGGCCGGAACGCGTCGGTTGGTGGAGGCGTTGCATGGCCAGCTGCTTGGGACTGATCATGCGAAACTGATGCGCCGGACGGCGGATTCCCGGCGGATCTGAAGGCGTTTGCCGGAAGCGGCACCCGGCCGGGCCCGAGGCCGACTCAGCGGTCGGAGATGTCGGCGAAGGAGCTCTCGGGGTCGCCGCAGTAGTCGACGCCTTCCTTGAAGCGCGTCGGGCCGATCTTCTTGCCGCTGTTCCCGGTCACGAACAGGCGGACGGCAGCACAGTTCCGGTATCCGGCCATGGGGACATAGACCATGGTGCCGTCGAACTTGAAATCGACGAACCGCCAATCCGTGTCGCCGGGCAGCATGACGCCGACCTTGCCGACATCGTGGCCTCGGGCGACGCGGAACACGGCGTGCGGCGTGCGGGCGAAGCGCACCTCGTCATCTAGGGCGAGGAACTCCGACATGATGCCGGCGATGTAGTCGAGGCCGACGGTGTAGAGCTTGCCGCGCGAACCCTCGGGCACGCGCAGGGGATCGGCCTCGAAGCACAGCACGCGGCGCTTGAACTGGGCGTACAGCGGGAGGTAGCGGGCGTAGTGCGCCTTGTTCTCCTCGTAGGAACGCTTGCGGTCCTGGTCGTATTTCGGGTAGCAGCCGTGCAGGACGCTGCGGCGCAGGTTCTCGTCGAGCGGCTTCTTGTTGCTCGTCCACATGAAGAACAGCGGCTTGCCGATGCAGGCCCAGAAGAACTTCTCCTCGGCGTTGTTGCCATCCCCCTCCAGCAGCACGCCGTCGGTCCAGCGCATTGAGCGGATCGACTGCGGCTTGTTGGCGAAGGAGGCCATGCCCAGCGGGTTCATGTGGGCATGGATCGCCGCCTCCACCGCGTCGTAGCTGAAGTTCATGCTGTAGGCCGGCTTGTGATTGACCACGGTGATGCCGTCGTCATGCGCGAAATCGATCTCGAAGTGGCGGAAGCAGTCCTTGAAGAAGCCGGCCAGGCCCGGATAGGTGGCGAAGATGCGCTTGGCATCCGCGATCATGCGCTTGCCGAACGACCAGCGCGGATCCGCGTTCATGTTGTGGCTGTTGTACCAGCCCGAGGGCTGGTACGAGCCGTCCTCGTTGCGGGCGATGGAATCGGGCCACTCCTTCTCCACCCGTGGACGGTAGCCGTCGGTGTAGTTCCAGTACCAGTAGCAGCCGATCCCGGACTTGGCCAGCTTCTCCACCCGCGCCTTGATGTCGGCGCGGTGGTGACGGACGATCTGGTAGTTGTTGTTCGGATCTGACGGGTTGGTCCCCTTCAGCTCGGCGGCGATCTCCTCGTCGGTGTGACTGGCGAACCAGGCGTCGACCTGCGCCGGGGTCATGTCCTTGCTGTGCTTGCGGGCGAAGGACTCGCGGGCCCAGTTGGTGTACCAGGTGTCCTTGCCCTCCTGATAGTAGTCGCAGTAGTCCTGAAAATGCCCATGCACTTCCAGCGTGGTGAGGCCGAAATCCTTGCAGCGCTGGATGCTGTCGGCGGTCTGGATGCCCTCGCAGGAGAAGGTGCCCTCCTTCGCGTAGATGGTGTCGCTGGTCGGGACGAAGAACTCCTTCCAGCGCTTGAACACCTTGCCCACACCCGGGCGCCAGTCGCCCTCGTGGAACATCAGCATGATCTTGGTCTTCATCGGCCGCTTGCCGACCAGGCCGATGTAGTAGTTGACCACCTCCAGCACCGGCACGGTGCGGATGTCCTTGGTCATCGATCCCCAGTTGTAGCACTTCTCGCCATTGGCGAACTGGAACTTGGCAGCCGGCACCTTGGCGTCGATCGGCTCCATCACCGAGAAGCCGACATCGAGCTGCTTGTTGAAGTGCGAGACCATCGGCAGGATGATCTCCTTGTTGCTGACGTAGGGGATCTGCACGTGCATGTACTCGAACGAGCTCATGCCGTCGAAGGTGAACTCGCCGTTGTAGGCCGGCGCCCAGAAGTCCCAGCCGGCGATCAGCGGCCACAGGAAGTAGACGCGCAGCGAGCGATCCTTGGCCTTGGCCGCGTTCTTGCGCGCCTCGACCTCCCAGTGGAAGGCGTCATCCTCCAGGTTCAGGATGATCTTGAGGGTGAAGGCGGCGCCCTTGAACTTCTTGCTGAACGTGATGCGCGAACCGCTGCGCTTCATCCCCGAGACGGTGAAGGGGGTCTCGAGGTCGCTGAACCACCGCTCCTCCAGCTCGTCGTAGACGCGCAGGCCGCCGACGTAGCCGGGGATCCCGCCGCGGACCTGCTTGAACAGGTCGACCTGCTTCGCCTTGAACAGCAGCGAGCGGATCCAGCCGGTCTTCTTCTCGACCGTGATGGCGACGTCGGAGTTGTCCAAGCGCAGCGTTGGGAGGTCTTCGAACGGCTTCAGGACGATGGCGGGCATGACTTCCTCAAGGGCAGCGGTGCAGTGCTGAGATGCTCACTCGGCGTAGCTGTAGACGTTCGCTTCCCATGGCACGAAGGTGTCGGTGAAGGTCTTGCCGGCACCCATCGCCTTGCCGGTGCGCTCGTTCTTCAGGTCCTTGACCGGCTTGGCGAACTCCAGCTTGATCTGCAAGGCGGCGTCCTCCATGCCGCCCTTGATGTCGCCGAAACTGTCGATGGCGGCGGCACGGTCGATGTTCTTGACCACGCAGACGGTGGTGCGCGGGCCATTCTTCCAGAACACGGTCTCAGCCAGCTTGGCCGGAGCGCCATCGACCGTCACCGCCAGGCGCGGGGTGATGCCGGCATCCTTGAGCAGACCGCCGACCAGACCCAGCCAGTCCTTGCCCAAGCCATCGCTGCGATGCATGAGGTAGCCGATCGGCGAGAGATTGAGGTAGGCAGCCTTGCCATTGCGCACCGACACCGTGGTCGGGCCGGCAGCCACGCCCTTGGCCGCACCGGATGTCGCCAGACCGCGCTCCACCACCGCCATCTCCAGCGCGCGCTCGGCGCCCAGGGCCCAGTTGCCGGCAGTCAGCTTGCCGCCCTTCTCACCGTTGACCTCGGTGAGGTCGGTGCCGTTGAACCAGCCCTTGCTGAGATCGCGTGTCACGCCGAAGAGGTCGTCGAGAGCGCCGGCACTGCGCGCCTTGCCATGCTCATCGAAGATGCCGCAGAGATGGTCGGCGACGACCACCCCGCCGGCCTTGGCGAAGGCCTTGATCGCCGTCACCTCGGCATCGGACAGGCAAACCACGCGGCTGAGCACCAGCAGCTTGATCCCGCTCTTGGCCAGCGAGCCGTCGAGCAGGTGATCCTGGTGCACGAACACCGGCTGCACGCCGCTGTCCTGCAGCGACTTGATCCAGGCGAGTCGGCTGAGGCCGCCGGTGGAGATGGCGTTATCCATCGACGAGCTGCGATTGGGCCAGGTCTTGCCGTGGCAGGCGGAGTCAAGGGCCCACGATACCTGTACGCTGGGGTGCGAATAGTAGATGGCGACGCCATCGGCCTGCAGTGTGCCGTCGATGATCACCTTGGACACCGGGCCCTGCACCTCTTTGAACGTCTCGGCAAGCGGGAGGATGTGATCGGCCGGCTTGCCGTCCTTGATCCAGCCTTCCGGCCAGGCGATCACGCCGCGGTTGCCTTGGCAGAGGTAGTACCAGAGAAACCACGAGTCGAGGCGGGCATTCTTGCTGGAGAAGTAGGTCTGCACGTGCGCGCGCTTCTGGTTCCACAGGCTGCGCAGGATGGCGTTGGTTCCGTTGATGTCGTAGCACTCGACCCACTGCACGGCCTTGCACAGTTTGCGCCAATCGTAGCCGCCCCACGGGCTGGGATGCTGCCCGCCGACGAAGCCGGCCGGCACGGTCGGATCGATGCCGTTGGTGAAGAGGGTCAGTTCACGCAGGACATCCGAGAACAGCGTGTCCATGGAGGCGCGCCAATCGCACCAGGCGCTGAGATTGACCTTGCCCATGCCATTGACCGAGAGCTGGGTGCGTACCTGCTCGAAGATGGTCGGCGGAACGCTGGCGAAGTCCTTGTGGCTGCTGCCGTACTGGGCGTTGAGCTTGGCGATCGTCCCGTACTGCTGCTCAAGCTGCTTGCGGTAGAAGGCCAGGGCGTGCGGGCCGCTGTCGACCTCGGCTGGCGAGCAGAAGTTGCCCAGGCTGATCTCGTCGTCGAAAGCGTAGGCCACCGCAGTCGAGCCCTTGGCCGCGCCAACGTTGCGGGTGAGGAAATCGCGCAGCTTGGCGATGGTGGCCGGATCGGCCAGGCTGTTCGGCCGCGCCAGCAGATCGCGCTTCTTCATCACCGCATCGGCGTTCTTGCCGAGATGCAGGTAGCCTTTGTCGGCGGCGTGGTCGACGTAGAACGGCCATCCGTTGGCCTTGCCGAAGGCGATCAGCTCGGCGTTGCTCCGATCGACATGGAAGCCGTTGATGTTCAGCGCCTCGTAGGCCGCCTTGTCCTTGCGCACATCAGTCTGGAACTGCCACATCAGAATGACGAAATGGTCCCAGGATTTCGGCGGGGCCACCTCGGGCACGGCATCCTGAGCCTGGGCGGAACCCAGACCGAGCAGCGTGGCGCTGAGGAGGACGGAGGCCGCGGACAGGGTCGGAAGGCGCATGTGAGGACTCCGGCGTTTGGTTATTCAACTATATACCAGAACGAAGTAATGCCAGCGGCGTGACATCCGGATCAGCCAGGAGCGAGCAGTTCCCGCCCGCTCAATATAGTAGACCTGACTATAGCTACGCCACAGCCTCGGCCAGCAGCCGGTAGCGCGCCTGCAGGGCGGCCCGTTGCCATGCTGGCTGGGCTGCGGAAAGACCAGCGAGGAAGCCAGCGAGAGCCAGTGCAAAGTGCTCGTCGTGGCTGCTCCATCGTGCCGGGGCCACGGCGATGCCTCCTGCGGCATCGCTCATGGTGACTCCGGGATGGCCGAGCGCCCAGTCCGCCAGGGCTGCGCGCACCACAGCCGCCTCGCGATGCGGCCGCACCAGCAGACGCGAGCCGGTGCTGGCGCTGCCATCCAACTCGAGGTCGGCGAGCGTGCCCTGGAAGCGCGAGCGGTGGCGGTCGCCCGCCCCGTCGGCATCGCGCAGCCGCCATTCGGCACGCACCTGGCAGACCAGCCCGCGGCAGCGGAAGCCGAGTTCGCCGTTGGCCGTCAACTGCAGCACGCCGCCGGCGAGGCGATCGGTCAGCTCGGCGGGGAAGTCCGCGAGGCCGGTGATGGCGGTGAAGTCCGCGAGGGGGACGGCGGTGTCCCAGCGGCGCACGCTGTCGAGGACGACCTCGCCCGCAGCGAGCGGCCGGACCGCGGCACCGGCGATGAGCAGCGCCTGGTCGATCAGGTGCGTGGTCACGTCGACCACGCCCTCACCCTGGACGCGAGTGTCGAAGTACCACGGCGGGCGGATCAGCGGCACGCCGTCGACCAGCTTGGCGAGGTGGTGCACGGTCTGCTTGATCAGCGTCGCTCCGCGCGACGCGTCCGCGCCGCCGGTCACCGCCGGCGTCCGGGCGAGATCGGCGAACAGCGACGCGCCCGACTCGTACCGTTCGGTCATCAGATCGGCGGCATGCGCCGGCGCGGCGGCGAGCGCGGCGAGATGCCCGGCGTCGGCGGGCTCGACCACCCACGGCTTGTCGGCGAGGACGTGGATCCCGGCGCGCACCAGGGCGCTGATGCGCGCCAGCTTGCCCTGGTTGCGCCCGGCGAGCACGGCGACCTCGCCGGGCCGCGCCGCGAGCAGCGCTTGCAGCGGATCATCGGAGCGGTGCACGTGCAGGCGCCAGGCGGTCGGCGCCTCGGCCCGCGCGTTGAAGCGGCCGACCATGGCGAGGAAGCGCTCCAGCCCCGGACCGTCCGGCGCGAATACATGCACGTCCTCGGCCAGCAACGGATGCCGCGTGCGCAGCGGCAGCGCGGCGTGGAAGTGCCCCGGGTCGAGCACCATCAGGGTATACGGCATCTCAGAAGCGCACGGGCAGCGGGTTCTGGCGGTGGCATTCCTCGATCACCGCGATCTGGCGGCGGACCTGGGCCGGAGTCACGGTCAGCGGGCGGCCTTCGCTGAGGGCAGCGTGCAGATCGCGGTAGAAGCCCTCGCCAGCCGAAGCGAAGATATCCTTCTCAGCCGTGCTGGCGTCCCAGTTGGCGGTCTGCCACGGCAGCTTCTCGCCGCAATAGGCGCGGCCCGGCATCGGTCCGGTGATCAGCGCCGGCAGGGGGGCCTTGGCCGGATCGAACCACTTCCATTCCATGCGCTCGGTCGTGCCGGTGAGGCCACCGCAACTGCCGCTGATCTGGTAGGTGTAGCCGGTGTAGGGCGAGCAGTTCGACACTTCCAGATCGATGGTCGGGCGGCCCTTGCCCCACAGCACCAGCTTGATGTGGCTATCGGCGTCGCCGGCGTAGTTCACGCTGTCCATGCGGCAGAACACCTGCGGGTCGGCGTCGCCGAACAGCTGCAGCGCCTGGTCGAGCGGATGCGGTCCGGTGTTGAGCAGGTTGCCGGCGTGCATGCGTTGCAGGGTCTGCCAGTCCCAGCGCCGGCCGAAGCCGTTGAAGGCGATGCGGATCTGCACGATGCGGCCGAGGACGCCGGATTCGATCACCGAGCGGACCTGGCGGAAATAGGGCGCGAAGCGCGACTGCTGGAAGATCGCCAGCATCTTCCCGGAACGGGCCGCAGCCCCGGTCAGCTGGTCGACCTCGGCGACGGTGCGCGCCAGCGGCTTCTCGCACAGCACGTTGTGCCCGGCCTCCAGCAGCTCGCGCGACACCGTGACGTGCTGGTCACTGGGCGTGGCGTTGATCACCAGATCGAGGTCGCGCCGGGTGAGCACGCTGCGCCAGTCGGTGCTGACCGCGCAGTCGGTGTCCTTGCGCGTGTCCTCCAGGCGGTCGGCGAGGGGGTCGCAGACCAGCGCGATGCGGTAGCGCTCGCGCAGGGCCGGGATGGTGGTCAGGCAGTGGGCGTGGATGCTGCGGCCGGAACGTCCCTGGCCGAGGATGGCGACGGAGAGCTGCTTCATGGGATCCTTCAGCGGTAGACGGGTTCGGTGCGGGCGGAGGTCAGCGAGCGATCTGCGGCGTCGAGGATGGCGATGACCTCGTAGGCGTCGGCGAGCGTGGCCGGTGGCGCGCCGCCGCGGAAGAAGCGCTCGACCTCGCGCAGCAGGGCCGGGTAGATGCTGTCGCCATCGACGGCGAAGGCCTGCACCGTCTTGCTGTCGCGCAGGCAACCGCCGTAGATCCACGCGCCCTCGCTCAGCTCGACGGTGCCACGGCGGCGGTCGCCATAGTCGACGATGAGGATGGCGCCGCTGCCGTCCCGCCTGGTGGTGACCGCGATCGCGCCGGGGCCCATCGCGCGATGCAGCATCTCGACCGCGTGCACGCCGTACCACACGATCGAGCTGCCGGCCGGCGCCCGGCCGAGCGGCCCGTAGACGCTGGCGCA
>JALHRW010000045.1 GCA_022841245.1 Planctomycetota bacterium | reverse complement strand
ACGGCGGCGACGTCCGCTTCGCCGCGGCGCTGACCAACGCCCGCGAACTCGACGCGCAGCTCGACCGGCTCGCCGCCGAACCGGCCTGCGCTCCGCTGGTCGCACGCGACCGCGCCGCGGTGCAGGCGCTGTACGAGCGGGTATTCAACCACCGCACCTTCCTCGGCCGCAGCACCACCATGTTCGGCTTCGAGGGCCTCGGCTCGGTCTACTGGCACATGGTGTCGAAGCTGCACCTGGCCCTGGCCGAGACCGTCCAGCAGGCCGAAGGCGACGAACGCAGCGCCCTGGCCGAGGCGCTGGCCGAAGTGCGTGCGGGACTCGGACCGGCGAAGACGCCAGCCGAGTTCGGCGCCTTCCCCTGCGACCCCTACTCGCACACCCCGGCCCACGCCGGGGCGCAGCAGCCGGGCATGACCGGACAGGTGAAGGAGGAGATCATCGCCCGCCGCGCCCGCCTCGGCGTCAGCGTGGTCGACGGCTGCCTGACCTTCGCTCCGGCGCGCCTGCGCCGCGCAGACCGCTTGGCCGCGCCCGGCCAGCTCGACTGGGTCGACCTCGACGGCCGTGAACGCCGCCTGGCCGTTCCGGCCGGCGGGCTGGCGGTGACCGTCTGCCAGGTGCCGGTGCTGTTCCGCCCGGGACCAGCCGGCTGCAGCGCCTTCCGCCGCGACGGACGCTGCGAGCCGTTCTCCGGATCGACCTTGCCGCCCGGCATCAGTCAGGCGATCTTCCATCGCACCGGCGAGATCGTCGCCATCGAAGTCGGTCTCTCGGCACCCTGAACGAGGTCATCGTGACGCACCGCATCGCCGCCATCCTGCTCCTCGCCTGCGGCCTGGCCGCCGGTGAGGCGCCCGTCGCCGTCGGCAAGGGCAGCTACGCGCCGACCCCGCCGTCCGGGATCCGCGAGATCGAGCAGCAGCTCGCGCTGAAGCCGCGCATCGAGGCGGAATCGGCCGGGCGCCCGCTGCCGACCAACGACTGGTGGACCACGCTGCTCAAGGATCCGTGGCCGGGCAAGATGTACGCCCGGCCGGCGATCGTCAGCGCCACCGGTGCGGGAGTGCGCATCTGGTATCCGCAGGGCTGGAACGCCGACGGCAACGCGCTGCAGGACGGCGACCCGCTGGAGGTGCAGGCGGTCGACCGCACGCCCGCCGTCGGCGGCGACCTGACGATCTGCGATTTCGAGACCGAGCGCTGGCCGGCCGGCTGGCAGCTCGACGGCAAGGCCTGGGGCGATGGTCCGTCGACCGTGGCGCAGCAGGCCGGTGACGGCGTCATCGGCAAGCGCTGGGCGATGAGCTTCGCCAACGGCGGCGACGGCGCGCGCGGCACCGCCACCTCGCCCCCCTTCCGCCTCGAACGGAAATACATCCATCTGCTGATCGCCGGCGGCAAGGACGGACAGGCGCGCATCGAACTGGTGGTCGACGGCAAGGCCGAGCAGCGCGCGGTCGGACGCAACTCGCGCGATCTCGCGCCCACCGTGTGGGACGTCGGAGCGCTCAAGGGCAAGGAGGCGCGCCTGCGCCTGGTCGACGAGAGCGGCGGCGGCTGGGGCTGGATCGGCGTCGATCAGGCGGTGCAGAGCGACCGCGCCGAGGCCGGATCCGGCGGTGTGCTGCGCATCTGCTCGACCCTGCGCTGGGGTGATTGGACGGTCGCGATGCGCCTGCGTGCGGACGAGATGCGCTGGCTCGACGCGACCTTCGGCCACGGCCTGCCCTACGTCTGGATCGAGGCGAAGGGCCTCGACCTGCATGTGCCCTGCTCCGCCGACAGCCTGACCGACATCGCCGGCAAGCCGCTGCGCCTGCCCGCCACCGGCGATGCCGTGGTGATCACCCGCGACGGCCGT
Source organism: Planctomycetota bacterium (assembly GCA_022841245.1). Classification (GTDB taxonomy): domain Bacteria; phylum Planctomycetota; class UBA11346; order UBA11346; family UBA11346; genus UBA11346. The sequence continues at coordinate 27,475 of JALHRW010000045.1, read as the reverse complement.
TCCTTCGCCCTGTTCGCCCCCGAACGCACGCGCTTCGAGGCCGCCGGCGACGGTCTCGACCTGCGCTTCGCCGACGGCGGCAGGCGCTTCGTCAGCGTCGCGCTGCTGCCCGCCGCCGGCGACGCCGCCCTGCTGCAGCGCACGGCCTACGCCGTGCCGCGTGATTCGCGCCTGGAATGGAAACTCGACCAGACCGCAGGCGAGGTCGCCACCACCTGGACGGTCACAGCCGAGGCGTTGCGCGGCACCTCGACCGACGTGCTGCAGGGCTGGCTGCCGCACCAGTGGCGCGGCACGCGGCACCAGTTGAAGCTGGTTGCGCCGAGCTTCGCCACCGCCCGCGGCACGCTGAAGCTCGCCACCGGCAGCAGCTTCGCGATCAGCTGGCCGTTCCGCGGCGTGATGCCGCTGCTGCCCGCTCCGGCGGCCGGCGGAGCGCATCCCTTCGATGCCGCGCGCATGGCTCGCTGGCTCGACGAGCAGGCCGCCGAGTACGACCGTGACAGCGCTGACAAGCGCGCCGGGGCGGACACCTACTGGGGCGGCAAGGCGACGCTCAAGCTGGTCCAGGTGTGGACCATCGCCGAGGAGCTGAAGCATCCCGCAGCCGAGCGGCTGCGTGCTCACGTGCGCGAGGCGATGAGCGACTGGTTCACCTGGACGCCCGGCGAGCAGGCCCGCTTCTTCTGCCGCTATCCCGCGCCGTGGAACGGGCTGATCGGACTGAAGACCTCGTTCGGCTCGGGCGCCTTCACCGACAACCACTTCCACTACGGCTACCACGTCCTCGCCGCCGCGCTGCTCGGCCGTTACGACCGCGCCTGGCTGGTCGACTACGGGCCGATGGCCCGCCTGGTGGCCAAGCAGTACGCCAACTGGGAACGCGATGACCGCGAGTTCCCGCTGCTGCGCACTTTCGATCCGTGGCACGGCCATTCCTACGCCGGCGGCATGAGCAGCCCCGGTGACGGCAACAACCAGGAGTCGACCTCGGAGGCGATGCAGTCGTGGGCCGGCGTATTCCTGCTCGGCTCGGCGCTCGGCGATCAGGCGATGACTGCAGCCGGAGCGATGGGCTACGCCATCGAAGGCTCGGCGGTGTACGAGTACTGGTTCGACTACCACGGCTGGAAGGACGGCGCGGCGGCGGGCAACCATCCGCCGGCCTTCAGCTCCAAGCACACCATGGCGAGCGTGATGCGCGACCGCGACTTCGGCTTCTGGACCTGGTTCAGCGGCCGGCCGATCCACGTCTACGGCATCCAGTTCATCCCCACCTGGCACTGGATGGGCTACCTCGGCCGCGATCCGGCGTTCATGACCTGGCAGATCGAGAGCATGGCGAAACGCGAAGCCAAGTCGGACAAGGTCGACCTGCTCGCTCTGGGCGACGACTGGGGCGTGCTGGCCGGCCTCGGCGCCCTGTCCTTCGCCGATCCGGTGCGCATCACCACGCTGTTCGAGGAGGCGGCGCAGCGGAAGGCCAAGCTCGATGGCCGCGGTGCGCTGATCCACTACTGGGTCGCCCACACCCTGCAGGCGGTCGGCCGCCCGGCCGCCGACCTGTGGACCGATCTGCCGACCAGCGCGGTCTACCGTCTACCCGACGGCACGATCCGCGTGGCGGCGTGGAACCCGAGCGCTAAGCCGGTCACCGTGACGGTTCGCGGCGGCGCGACGGGGAGCTTCAACGTGCCGGCGGGAGCGCTGCTGGTGCAGAGCCCATAGCAACCTGCTGAGCCGTCACACGCGGGCCGTTGGCCGTTGAGGCAGCGACCGGCTGGAACCGCCTACGCGGAGAGCCATACTGAGCGCTTCAACGCATGGACAGCGAACCGCAATCCGGACCGGACCAGACAACCGGCCATGGCCGGGCCTTCACCGCCAAAGCTGTCGGCGTCGGCCTGCTGCTGGCCCTCTTCACCGTGGTCGGCGCCTGGTTCAACGACCAGTACCTGTGGCAGTCGCCGGCGATCGGCAACTTCGTGCCGGCCCTGCCCTTCGGCCTGATCCTCATCCTCGCCGTGGGCTGGAATCCGACCTTCGGGCGGCTGCCGCAGCTGCGCTTCTCGACCCGCGAGCTGTCCGTGGTCTTCGCCCTGACCCTGCTGGTGTCGTGGATCCCGGTCTCGGGGTTCCTGCGCTATTTCCAGCGCGCCGTCGTCACCGCCCAGGTGCAGGCCGACAGCAAGCCGACCTGGCGCAAGCTCGACGTGCTCGGCCACATCCCGGAGCGCGTCTATCCGCTTGGCGGCGCACCCGAGGTCGCCGCGCTCAACGGCGCGATCGCCACCGAGCGCGACGCCCTTGCCGCTGGATCGCTCGCCACCCCGCTGAACGAAGCCGGGGTGCAGCCGGCGGACTACGCCACCGCGCTCGATCTCGCCGACCTGGTTCCGCCGAAGCAGTGGCGCGATGGCGATCAGGAGCTGGTACGCCAGAACGCCGAGCGCGCCTGGCAGCGGGCGATGGCCGATGCCCCCTCCCGCTGGAAGGACGTCGAACAGCTGCTGCGCACGATGCCGCGCAGCCTGGCCCCTGACGCTGAAACCCCGGCCGCCTGGCGCCTGGCGCGAAGCCGCCTCGACGCCGGCTTCGCTGAGCGCATCGGTCCTGCCACCGCCGCCTATGAACGGGTGTACACCGGCATGACCCAGGGTCTGCCGGTCGGCGACGAGACCCTGGCCCTGAGCGCCACGCCGATCGCCGCCTGGCTGCCGGCCCTGGCCTTCTGGCTGCCGCTGGTCCTGCTGATGACCCTGGCCCTGCTGATGCTGCAGCTGGTCGTCCACCGCCAGTGGTCGAGCCACGAGCAGCTGACCTACCCCATCGCCCAGGTCGCCTCCGCCATGATCGAGCGCCGACCGGAGGCGCTGGTCAGCGACATCTTCCAAGCCGCATGTTCTGGTTCGGGGCCATCCCCGTGCTCGCCATCCACCTGCTCAACTACCTCGCCGTGTGGTACCCCGGCTGGTTCCCCGAGATCCCCCTGCGCTGGAGCAACTGGGGCACCATCGGCCATCTCTTCCCCAGCATCTGGCAGGCCGGCGGCAGCAGCTCGCTCGGCACCGGCGCGCTGTTCTTCTCGGTCGTCGGCCTGGCCTACTTCATCAGTGCCGAGGTGTCGTTCACCGTGGGCTTCGCCGGCCTGGCCGTGGTGCTGTTCAACATCCAGTGGTACACCAGCACGGGCACGACCACCGACCTCGGCTCGGCGCGCAGCGGCGCCTACCTCGGCTACGCCATCATCCTGCTCTATACCGGACGCACCTATTATTGGGCGGTGCTGCGACGGGCCCTCGGCCTGGCTGGCGGAGCGGACGGCGACCACGCCGAGCCGGTGTGGGCGGCGCGCATCTTCCTGATCGCATTCGCCGGCTTCACTGCCGTCCTGGTCGGCGGTTTCGGTCTCGACTGGCTCATCGCCCTCGCCTATGCCCTGACCCTGATGATCATGTTCCTGGTCCTGACCCGCATCGTCTGCGAGACCGGCATGCCCTTCGTGCAGTCGGCCTGGCAGCCAGCCGGCCTGATGACCAACCTGCTCGGGGTCAGCGCCATCGGCGCCGCCCCGCTGGTGCTGATCCACTACCTCGGCGTGGCGCTGTCGATGGACACCCGTGAGTGCTTCATGCCCTACGCCGCCAACAGCCTGAAGCTGGCCGAGAACTCCGGCGTACGACGCACGCGCCTGGCCTGGATCGGCATGGGCGTGATCGGCATCGCGCTGGTGGTCGGCATCGTCGCCACGCTGTGGGGCATGTACAACTTCGGCTCGACCCGCGACAGCTACGCCCAGGGGACGGTGGCCGGCCAGTTCAACGAGGCGGCGCGCGGCATCACCACCCTGGTCGAGACCGGGCAGTACGCCGCCAGCACCCAGGCCAGCGGCCTGGCCAAGATCCCGCTCATCGCCGACAACGTGGGCAAAGCCCGTGAGATCGGCTGGATCACCTTCGGCCTCGCGGCGGTGTTCGCCCTCGCCCTGGTCCGCTTCCGCTGGCCAGGCTTCTACCTGCACCCCGTGCTGTTCCTGGTCTGGGACACCTATGCCGCCTGCCAGGTGTGGACCTCATTCCTGGCCGGCTGGATGGCCAAGGCGCTGATCGTGCGCTTCGGCGGCGGCCGCTCCTTCCACGCCCTGAAGCCGCTGTTCCTCGGGCTGATCCTCGGCGAGCTGTCCGCCGTCATCCTCACCCTGGGCATCGGCTGGATCTACTACCTGACCACCGGCCTGATGCCCAAGGCGACCTGGATCTTCGCCGCCTGATGGATCAGGGGCTCCGCCCAATGCTGTGAAGCTAAGGCTTTGCCTGCCGGCGAGACGCCGGCTCGGTTGTTACCGGCTGAATTCGATCCAGTTGATCCGCGCCCGCCGCTCCGGCAGCTGCACGCGGATGGTCTGCGTGCCGGCCGGCAGCTGCGCCTTGGCCGTGACCGTCTGCCAGCCAGCCTTGGCGACCTTGATCGCGGCAAGCGGCTTGCCGGAGCGGCTGAGGGCGATCGTGCCCGGCTCGGCGTCGATGCGCAGGGCGATGTTCATCTGCCCGGCGGCATCGACGGCGACGTTGAGGTCGAGCCAGCCACCGCCACCCGAGACCATGTCGGCGAAGCCGTCGCCGTCGGCGGTCGTGGCGATATCGGCCTTGTCGGCGGCGCGGTAGCGCTCGGCCTGCAGGCGACCGGGCAGGCGGTAGAAGAGATCGGCCTCGTGCACCGGCATGCGCACGTAGGCCTCGCCCAATGCCGTCAGCTTGCCCGGCTCGGACGCGAACATGCTGATGCGCGCATTGTCGCTGCGCTCCTTGAACCAGGCGTAGCCGGCGACGTGCGGCGTGCGCTCCATGTGGTCGACCGCCTGCATCATGAAGGCGATCTCGGCGCGCTCATCGGCGGCGCTCCACTGCGCGAACTCGGTCATCCACACCGGCCCGCCAGTCTGCTTGTGGGCTGCGTCGATCGACCACTTCAACTCGTGGATGTCCTTGTAGGCGTGCACGCCGACCGGCATGTCCTTGGCCGCCGGACCGACGAAGTGGGCGAAGGCCTTGAGGTAGGGCACGAACCAGCCGTAGGTGACGTCCTTCTTCTCCAGCGGATCGAAGGCGGTGATGCTGTCGCCGGGCGACGAGCCCAGAGCCATGTGCGGCCCGACCACCGGGATGCTGTGCTTGTCGGCGATCGCCTTGACCCTGAGGAAGGCCTTGGCGCAGACCTCCGGGGTTATGAAGGCCTGGCCCTTGAGGTTCGGTTCGTTGATCGCGAACACCACCGGCGGGCGCGGGCCCGCGGCGAGACGCTGCTCCAGTCCGGTGTAGGACCCTTCGAAATCGCCCCACACCATCGGGATGAAGTCGAACGCCGGACCGTCCGCCGGCGCCGCCATGTCGGTGGTGAAGTGCCAGTTGTAGAACCAGCTGACGCCAGGGGCGAGGGCGGCGAAATCGGCGGCGCCCAGCTTGTTGGCGCACACGCCGCGCTTGGCGCTGCGCACCGCGTCCTCGCAGCCGACGATGCGCGGCGCGGCCGGTTCAGCGGCAGTGGCGGTGGCGAGGGTCGCAAGAGCAGCGATGAGGGGCAGGCGCATGGGTGTCTCCACAGGTTGAACGCCGGCCATCAGGGCCGGTGACGGCGTACGCAGAGCTCTTGTGCGCATTCCGATCCGTCACTCGCGGACGGAATGCGCCCTATTCCTTGCCCATCAGGGCGCTGTAGCGGTCGTAATGCCAGCGTTGGAAGAGGACCTGGTTCTCCGCCTGGTCGTTGCCCAGGCCGCGGTCGCGCCGGCCCGACGGGTCGATCACCAGGATCGTCTGCAGCGTCGCATTGGCGACCGGACGCTTGAGCCGGTTGTCGTAGACCTCGCCGCGCACCTGCACCTCCCAGAAGCGGCTGCGCCCGACGTAGAGGCAGCCGGAGATGCAGAAGGGCACGATGCGCTGCGCATCGCCGGCCGGACGCAGGATGTCGGCGATCGACCACTCGCCCTCGCCGGCGGCGTTGACCGCGCTCTCTTGGCCGATGCCGTCGGTGGTCCGCGCCGGAATCTTGCGCGCCGAGCCGCGGTCGCTGCTGTAGGCGCTGCAGCTGGCATAGCCGTCGCCATTGAAGTCGAGCGGTCGGAACGACGGGGTGTAGTCCGGATCGCTGCCGAAGAAGCTCAGGCGGAAGTCGTTGAGCACCAGTTCCATCGCCGACGAGGTCTCGGCCGCGTTGGGCGCCCCCGACCTGGCGATGGCGCGCAGGGTCACGCGCGCGGTGGTGGTATCCTTCTCCGCCTTGATGTAGCCCGCGCGCCCGTCCTCCCAGTCCGACCAGGGTGGCGTCGCCCACCGCCACAGGTAGGTGGTGGCATCGTAGGGTGCAGCTGCGCTCGCCGCCGCCCCCTGGTTGGCCATGTCGATGCCGAGGCAGGCGAGGAACAGCCGGTCGAAGTCGCGCGTGTCCGCCACCTTCGCCGCCGGTTCGGCGGCGACGATGTCATCGGCGACCGCCGGCGTGACGGTCATCTGGTAGGGCGGATCGGTGGCGTTGTTGCCGGCGTTGAACTTGCTGTACGGGTAGCGCATGTGCGCGCGCTTGGCCACCGCCACAGCGTTGGAGAAGGCGACGATGACATCATTCCAGAAGCTGTCGGCCCCGGGTACGGCGCCGGCGTAGACGACGGTGGTGTAGAGGTAGGGGTCGCGCACCGGACGCAGCCCGGACACGCCGATGGTCGCACCCAGCGTATCGTGCGCACCGGCGGCGTTCTGCAGCCAGCGGCCGGGATAACGCGCGGTGGCGGCGCGGGCGTCAGCGGCGTTGTAGTCGGGCAGGACCGGGCCGGCGCCGGGCGGCGGGGCGTAGGCGAAGGCGTCGCTGTGGCTCTGATTGAACAGGTCGCGGAAGCGGCCGCCGGCGATGTCGACCACCCCCGGCGGCAGATAAGCGTAGAGCAGCGCGCGCACCACCGCCGGCGGCGCGGTCAGCACGTTGACCTTCCACGGCGTCGAGGTCCAGCCGTCGTAGGGCCCGCTGGTGAGCGAGGCGCCATCGAGCGAGGCGCCCGACAGGCCGCGGCCGAAGGTGGAGCAGGCCATGCTCAACGGCGTCGGCGTGTTGGAGCCGATGCGATAGGCGGCGCGGCCGAGATTGTACGGCGAGGCCTGCGGCCCGGTCAGCATCAGACCGGTCGATCGGCTGCGGTAACCACGGAAGTTGGTCAACGGCAGCGGGCGGCCACCGATCTCGGTCGGTGCCACGCCATCGTAGTCGAAGAGGTGGTTGCCACCGTGCCAGCGGATGTCGTCACTGCCGCGGTACATCAACGGCCAGGTGCGCGGCACGACGTCGACGCTGCTGCCGTCGAGCGGCAGGTCGTGGCGCAGGATGTTGCTGCCGTTACCGCGTCCCAGGAACACGTGCTGCAGGGCCTCGGGCACTGACCCGTGGAAATTGGCATTCTTGCCGGGGACGAAATTCAGCAGGGCATCGGCCAGCGGTGGTACGGCATGCATGTGCCGGGCGACCATGCGTTGCTTTGACAAGGCATAGGTCCGCGGGTCGGCCCGGGTGAAGGCCCGCCAGTCGATGTCCGGATCCGGATTCATCAGCAGGGCGGCATCGAGGTCATTCACCACCACGGCGTAACGCAGGCGGTAACGCGCCTGCGCCCGCGCCGCGCGGGCAGAAGCTGGCGTGCCGTCGGTGTCGATGCGACGCCAGGCTGCATCGTAGGCGAGCGGCGCCTGCAGATCGGCGGTCAGCGTCCCAGCTTCGACGTCGTCGGGATGGGCGCCGTCGACATCGGCGCCATCGTCCCACGGGAACGGCACCGCCGTCGGCTGCGCGGTGCCGGTGGGGTCGCTGCGGTTGCGGTACTCGACCTCGAACCAGCGGCCGCGGCCGGCGACGTAGAACCAGTCGGTGTCGTTGCCGAAGAGCTGGTCGGAGTAGAGGCCGAAGGCGCGTTCTTCCCACAGCGGTCGGCTGATGCGCGCCTCCATCGCCACATCGACCTGATCGAGCACGCGCTCCGAACTGCTGTCCCCGCGCTCGAGATCGGCACCCATGGGGATGCGAGTGGCGCGGAACAGGGTGCGACCCGGGGCGTCGAGCGTGGCCACATCCTCGCGCCGGTAGTCCTTGATCAGCTCCTCCATGGCGTGGCGGGCGCCATACTGCGCCGCCTGCTGGGCGAGCTGCGGGAAGGCCATGGAGACGGCCTGGTTGCGCTGCAGTTCGACCGACTTGAGGAAGGCGAACACCACCACCACGGTCAAGGCGACCGCGCTGATGGCGAAGAGCAGGAAGGTGCCATCTCGGCTGCGCATGATGTGCCTACTGGCCGCCGCCGAAGGCGGGGAAGGGGATGCTGTAGCTGAAGGGCATGCTCAGACCGCTGCGCCGGTCGCGCAGGGTCCAGCACAGCTTGAGCAAGGCCGGCCTGGCCCCGGGCGCGGTGGAACCGGCGCTGGTGCCGTCGCAGCGCGCGCCCTGGATGACGATGGTGGTGTCGACGTCGTCCTGGCTGAGCTGGTGGACGGTCCCATCGACTGTCTCGATGCGCAGCGCGAAGTCGGTCACCCCGTCCCAGGTGGACGGATCAGCAGCGACCTGGCGGTCGCTGGAGCCGCCGGCCAGCACCGGCACCAGCCGATCGGACAGCTCGCTCCAGTCGCCCACGTCGCCTTCGACCAGGCCGCGACGGCCGGCCAGGCGGTCGGTGGTGGCGACCGCGTAGTCGGGGAAGAGCAGGTTGGCGTTCAGCTCGTCGCGCCAGGTCGCCGCCTGCAAGGTGCGGCGCGGCTGCGGCAGGGCGGCGAAGTAGTGGTCGTGATAGGTGATGCCGCCGATGGTCTGGCCGGCGAGCTGGAAGCGGCGCTGCGGCCGGCTGGTCGCCGAGCGCAGCACATGCTCGTCGCGCGACCACTCCCACAGTTCCCACAGCTGGTCCGAACTGAAGGTCGGCCAGAAGCTGTAATCGCCGTTGGTGTCGTTGTTGCCCTCGTCCCAGCCCATCTCCCAGTCGTTGACATCGACGATGCCACGCATGAACAGCAGGCGCAGGCGCCCGGCCTTCCACTCCAGCACCATGGCCTGGCCGGGGGCTGCCGCCGCGACGCGCTGCATGAGCTGGCCGTGGACCAGGGCCGAGCTGCGGGCCATGGCCATGCGCGCCGCGGCGCGATCCGCCATGTGGCGGATCTGGAAGACCACGCTGGTGCACAGCGCGACGACGAGGACGGCGATTGTCACCGCCATCAGCACCTCGATCAGGGTGAAGCCGGAACGCTTCATGGCTTCACCCGCAGCAGCCGGGTCGAGAAGGAGGCCACCCGCGTGCCGCCCTGCGATTCGAACACCTCGACGTCGACGCGCACGCTGCGCGCCTCGACCGCACCTGCCGCCCCGGCGACGATATCGGCCGCGACCGAGCCCTCCTTGCGGGTGACGTAGTAGCCGTTGACGAAACCGGCGGCGTCGTGGCTGTACGGACTGGCCGAGAGCGACGGCGGCGCGGTCCAGCCAGCTTGTGCAGCCAGTTCCGGATTGCGGAAGAACGGCTGCGGATCATAGGCGATCGACATCGCCGTCGCCATGCCGGTGAGCTGGCCCTCGGCCCGCGCTGCGAGGCGGTTGGCGTGGATGAACAGACCAATGGCGGCCAGCAGGCCCATCGAGACCACCAGCAGCATGGCCAGGACTTCGAACAGCGTGAAGGCGGCGACCCTCCTCATTTGTACCACCACACGCGCCGCGTCAGCATCTCCTCGCTCAAACCGTCAACCACCGGCTTGCCGGTGGGCCGGCCGTTGGCGTCGGTGAGAACGCCGTGGCGCCAGTGCGCATCGGTGGCCACCTTGCTCTGCCACTGCGCGCCGCTGATGGTGTCATCAAGCTCGCCCGTGATGCTGGGACGCACCTGCACGACCCGGACATCGCCCACGGCGTTGATGCCGACGCGGAAGGCCGGCATCAGGCTGCGCAACGCGGTCTGGGCGCTGGCGAAGCGGTCGCTGTCGGCCACGACGTCCGGGGCGAGGGTGATGTGCCAGTAGCCGCTGCGCGACTGGAACGAGGTGGCGGTGAACTCCTCGTCGGCCAGTTCGTAGGAATGCGCCTGCGAGCCGAAGGCCCAGTCGCTGCGCGCCGGAGCCATATCGCCGATGTCGCCGTTTGGCGTATTGCCATAGACCGCATCGCTGCCGCACAATCCGCTTTCGCCGCGCAGTTCGCCGAGCCGCCCGGCCTTGACCGTGCCATCCGGCCGGAAGGAGATGAACCAGTCGAGCCATGCGCCGCTGACCAGCGGGCGGACCTCACCGGCACGCATGAAGACCATGCCACCGCTGGTCAGGTTGCCGTACTCGTCCTTGTCGGCCCCGCTGGTGCGGTCGGTCGGATTGCGCGAACCGCTGATCGCCGGATCAGCGCCCTGGTAGTAGAAGGCCGAGTTGGGCCGGCCGTTCAGGGTCAGCGCAGGATCGTAACCACCCCAGGCCAGCAGCCGCCCGGCGCCAGCATCGAACCAGCCGCACCACGGGCGCGGATAGGTCGCGGGGAAGGTCGAGACCAGGGCCGCTCCGCCGTGGCGATGGCTGTGGCCGTTGTCGAGATCGGTGAGGGCGAGGAACCTGACCTTGCGCGCCGGGAGGATCTGCGCCTCGCCGAGCCACGCTGTCGAGACGCGACGGATCGTCGCCGGCACGTTGTTGAAGTTGTCATTGGCACCGTAATCGCGGAAGTTGGTCGGCCGCGGGTGCCAGGACAGGCCGTGGTTACCGCGGCTGTAATCGAATTCGCCAGGGCCGAGCAGGCGGTACCAGTGGCCGCCGCCCCAGTTGTTGAGCACCGCCCCGCTGGTGCCCGGCCCGTTGGCGATGTTGAACACCACGGCGTGGCCGGCGCGGCTGCGGATGGCCGTGGCATGCGCCGCGCGCAGGTATTCGGCCAGCTCGCGCGCCGCACCCTCGACCGCGGCGCGGCGTTTGTCGGCAGTGGGGATGGCCAGCGAGATGCCCGCGGCGGTGGCGATGATCGCCAGCACGACCAGTAATTCGACCAGGGTGAACGCCCGGCGCTTCACTGCAGCCCCCGGTCGTAGGCGAAGGCCGGCACGTTGTCGCGGTTGAGCGGATCGGAGCGTGTCCAGGCCAGGCGTCCGTCGGGGCCGGCGCTCCACAGTTCGAAATCGAGTTCGAGGCCGGGCGCGGCGAACCAGCGGCGGTCGCTGTCCATCGGCGAGCCGGGGTTGCCGGTCAGGCTGCCGGCCGGACGGTTGTCGATCGCGTTGCCGCCGACCGTGACGCGGCCGTTCTGCAGCACGCGCCAGCGGTTGGCCGCCACCAGTCCCGCCCACGGGCCGGTGCTGGCGCGGTAGCCGGTGGCGCCCAGGCCGTACCACACCAGATCCTGCGATTTGACCACGGTGCTGTGGATCCACGCCGTGGTCGAGCGCTGACGCGGCACGACCATGCCGACGTAGATCAGCGGATTGCCCCAGGCGTCGAGCACCGCGTCGCCGCGATGCTCGCGCTCGGTCAGGCCGCCGTCGAGGTAGTCCTCGCACCAGCCAGTAGTAGCGCTGCCCATCTCCGCCGGGCTGAGCAGCGGGGTAGTGCCGAGGTCGAGGACCGGCACGGTCGAGTTCGGGGCGACGATCAGCGGACCTTCGAGGTCGAGGGCCCCGGCGTAGATGGCGCGGCGCGCCCGGTCCGCTGCAGCCCGGTTGAGGTAGCTGCACAACCGCCCGGCGACCGTGCTGTCATCGGTATCGAGGTTGGTGTTGACCAGATGGCGCAGCGGCAGGATGTAATCTTTACGGTAGGTCAGGACAGAACCGGTCTCGACGCCAGCGTCGTTGACGTTGCGGGTCCTGGCATAGTAGGCGTACTTGCCGGCGGCGGCGGCAGCGGCGGCATGCACTGCGCCCTGCTCGGTGATCGACGACGTCCGCCCGAGCCGGCGGTAGAGGATGTTGGGGAACGGTTCGCTGGGGCTGACCGCGTCCGGATAGTCGTTCCAGCCTTTGACCAGAGTGACGGCGGCGCCGGCGCCCGGCACCGGATAGCGCGCCTGGTAGGGCAGGACGCCGTTGTCGCGTTGGAACAGCCGGATGGCGGTCGCCACCTTGCGCATGGTCGATTCGCTGTTGCTGCGTTTGGCCACGCGGCCGGCGATGCCGAGCAGCGACGTGAACATGCCGGCCAGCACGCCGATGATCACCAGCACGACGAGCAGCTCGATCAGGGTGAAGGCCCGGCGCGGCGCGGTCATGGCGAGCCCGCCTGAGCGACGTAGATCCAGCGTGCGGCCTTGGCGCGCAGCTGGTGGTCACTGCGCGGCGCTCCCCACGACCAGACATAGGCGTACGGTACCTCGGCGCGCGCCGGGCTGCCGCGCGGCGGATTCCAGTCGGTGACGTCCTCGGGCACGCGCACCGCTTCGCCGGCAGCATCGAGCGGCCGCAACGCCACACCATCGCCGTTGGTATGCTGGTCGAGATGGTACATCAGCGGCTGCTTCCACCGATCGACCAGCACGGCGGCACCGGCATCGACCGCGTGGGTGTTGGCGCCGTTGACCGCCAGGCCACGTTCGGCGAGTTGCCCAGCGACGCTGTCGACGCGCAGCATGCGATCGACCGGCATGGCGGGGAAGCGGCGCATCACCTCCTCGGCGCGGTACAGCCCGAGTGCGCTATGCACCTGCATCACCAAGGCCCGCACCTCGGCCCGGGCAGCGCGCTCGCGGACCACGCCGATCGCCGGCATGAGCAGCGCGACCAGGACCAGGGCGATGGCGATGACGATGACGATCTCGATCAAGGTCATGGCTCGGCATGCGCGCATGCCGGCAGTCTCGACCTGCGCGAGTCGCGACCAACCAAGGCCACGGCCGCGCTGGCCATCCTGCTCCACAGGCGGTGGACGCGATGCTCCCTGGTCAGGCAGATCAGCTGTCATTCGCGCACCCCCTCGACACCCAGGCGCTGCAGGCGGAAGCGGGCCCAGGCGCGCGCTGCGACATCGAAGGGCGAGGCCAGACCGAGATAGACGCGCCATAAGCCGGCCACCGCCGGGTCTTTGGCCAGGTCTCCGCGGATCGCCGCCACCAGCGCCGCTTCCCGGGCGGGATGGCCGGCGGCACGGAACGGTTGGGCGAGGATCGCTGCGCCGTCCTCGCGCCCGAGCAGCCCCTGCCAGCGGTGGTCGACACGCAGGCTGCAGCGCTTCGTCTGGGTGGCTGCCAGCGTCTCCCAGGCCGGCACCGGATCCTGGCCGGAGGCCTGCCAGGTGACCAGGGCGGGCAGCACGAAGGCGGCGAAGTGGTGACCGAAGGACGGATCGTAGGCGTGGCTCGACCAGCGGCTCTCGTAGGCCCAGGAGAAGCCCGGCGGAACCACGGCGAGACGGCGGGCGGCATCCGCATCGCCCGCCGCCAGCGCAGCGATGGCGCGGCAGGCGCGCAGTTCGTGCCCGGTGCGCGCCTCAGCCTCGACCACGCGACCGGCTTCGTCGAGGTGCCCGAGCTGGAGCAGCGCGAGAACGCGGGCCGTGTCGGTGATGCCGTCGAGAGCGAGTACCTCGTCCGGCCTGCCGGCGCCGAGCGCAGCGAATGCGATGGCGTTCACTTCCTTGGGATACTGCTGCACCGCCACCTGGGCGCCGCGGGCCTGGGCCAGGGCGAAGGCCTGATCGAAGCCTGACGTGATGCGCGCGTCACCAGCCGGCGCTCCGGATTCGCGCAGCAGACGGCCGAGCAGGAAGGGCTCGGTCATCCCGACCACCCCGTCGGCATACCCGCAGGTGTCGGACCAGGCCATGTAGCGCGCCCAGGCGAGGCCGGGGAAGCGGCGGTGCACCTCATCGTAACGCGCCATCGCGAGCAGGGCGGAAGCATGCTGCGCAGTGGCCTCGGGCACCTGTTCGACCACCGCGGCGTGCTGGCCGAGGCGGTTGAGCAATTCCGCCCAGCGATCGTACAGACCGTCCTGCTCGTTCAGCTGCAGCTCGACCGACCAGCGGCGCAGGCGCTGCACCTGTTCGAGCACGTGCTCGGGGTTGGCGACGTCACCAGCGGCGAGGGCGTCGCTGCAGGCCGCCAGGGCCAGCCGGGCCATGGTCGGATCCGGCCCGCCCTCGGCGAGCCGCGCCACCAGGCCGTCGAGCGCCTCGGCCTGCACCCGACCGGCAAGGGCGCGCAGGCGTTCGAAGCGCGCCAGCAGCGCCACCGAGCGGTCCTGGCTGGAGCCCAGTTCAGCGATGACCGGCAGCGCCTCCTCGGCGAAGCCGGCGCGCAGCAGAGCGACCGCGCCGCGCAGGCGTGCGGTCGGCACCAAACCATGCAACGGCTGGCTGCTGATGAAGCTCTGGTAGGCGGCGGCGGCGCGGCGCCACGCACCCGTGCTGGCCAGGGCCTCCGCCGCGGCCAGCGGATTGCCGGACACGTCCAGCGGCCGCACCTCGATGCGCAGGTCGTCGATGCGCACGGTGTTCCAGCTGACCTCGAAGCCCAGACCGCCCTGTTCAGCCCCGCCGAGCGGCTCGGGGTCGCGGCACGCCAGCAGCGGCCGGCCGTCGATGGAGAACGACAGTTCGCCGCGATCGAACTCCAGCGCGAACTCGTAGGTGGCGCCAGCGCGCAGCGGCTGCTCCAACGTGCACGAATCGAGGATGCTGCCGGCACCGCGGGTAACCGCGACGTAGTCCGGCCGGCCCCAGCCGCCGACGTGGATGGTGTAGCCATCGAGGCGGTTCTGCGCCCCGACGAAGCAGTTGAGGTTGAGCGGACTGATCTGCGGCGTGATGCGCCAACGCGCGCGGATCGCGCCCGCTGGCAGATCGGTGCGCGCCAGGTTGCCGACCCGACCTTGGCTGTCCTCCCCTATCAGCACCCCGTCGACGATGCGCCAGCCGCTGCGACCGAAGGCGACCGGATCGATGCGCTTGTAGTCGGTGACCTGAACCGCGCGCCACACCCGGGTCGAGGCGGTCGCCTGATCGAAGCGGTCGTCCACCGTCAGATGCCACGTGCTCGCCGGTTGGCGCAGATGCTGCCAACCGACCACCGCGGCGCCGCCGGCCACGAGGACGAGCAGCGGCAGCAGGAGCCGTCGCCGGCTCGGTACGCGCTGCACGGGGGCGACGGCAGCGCGACGGTGCTGCAGGATGGTGGCGAGGTCGGCGGCCAGGGTGTCGGCGGAGAGATAGCGCACCGCGGGATCGGCGCCCATCGCGCGCTCCAGCACGGTGAGTAGTTCGCGCGGCACATGCGCGGCGAGTTCCGGCGCGCCCGGGGCGAAGGCCCGGCCGGTGAGCACGGCATAGAGCGTGGCAGCAAGAGCGCGAATGTCGCGCCGGGGGTCGGTCGCAGCCTCAGTTGCCGGTTCGTCGCGCCAGCCGACCAGCGCCACCGCCTCGGCTCCGCCGACGATGATGTTCTCGGCCCGGACATCGCCATGCACCACCCCGGCGCGATGTGCCCCGGCGAGAACCTCGGCGACCTTGGCGCCGACCGCCAGCAGTTCGTCGACCGCCGTGGCGCTGCCCGCCGGTGAGAGGCCGGGTAGAGCAGACAACTGCCGGCCGCCGGTACGCCGCATCATGCTGGTGCCGCTCTGGCGCAGGCGCTCGCCGGATGCATCCGCGCGCGAAGGTTCATCTGCTGCCATATCGGGGATCATGGCTGCAGCGCGTCCGCTGTACAATCATCTCGGCCGCTGCGTACTGCGCCCTCGTTACCCGGTGGCATGGGTACATCCTACTGCTTGCTCTGGCTGCAGCGGCTGTCCCGCCGCAGGACACGGTCGACCTGCTCCGCCCGGCCTGGACGTTGTGCTCCCTTGTATGACACGCCGATCAGTGCCGTGGTCCCCGGCAGCGACCTGCCCGGCCGAGGCCCACCGATGATCGCCATGCCATGAGCGAACCCGGTCTGAGCGTCCTGGGCGAGCCGCGCCGCCTCGCCCTGTGGCAGCGCCTGATCGCCACCGCCCAGGGTGGTGTCGGCAAGCTGCACTACTGGACGGCCGAGGACGGTTTGGAGTCCGGTTCGCCCGGCCCCAGCCACCAGCACACCGTGCCGACCCTGGTGCTGTGCCTCAGCGGCGGCATCCGCATCCAGGGCCGCGCGCCGCTCGACCTCGCCGCCGGCGACCTGCTGGCCATCGAACCCGGCTGCTGGCACGAGCACCTGCCGCACAAGACCGGCTGCTCGTCGTTCGGCCTCGGCTTCCTCGCCGGTCGCTGCGACATCCTCTTCTTCGATGACACCGAGACGCTGTGGGGAGCCGTCCACGAGCAGCCCTACCGCGGCCTGATGGACCAGCTCGTCGCCACCCACGAGCAACCGGCGGCCCAGCGCGTCGGCCTGCGTCTGCCGCTGGTCGACCAGATCCTCGCCCAGGTGATCAGCGACCGCTCGACCTTCGTCGATTGGAAGCATCCTGGCGTGCTGGCCATGGCCGCCCACCTGTGGAACCATCTGCACGAGCCGATCAGCGCCGACGACATCATCGCCAAGTCGGGCATGGGGCGAACCACCAGCTACGAGATGTTCCGCTCGTTCTTCGGCCGCACCCCGCAGCAGGAACTGCTGGTGCAGCGCCTCGACCTCGCCTTGCATCTGCTGCGCCGCGGCCGCAGCGTCACCGACGCCGCCTCGCTGTGCGGTTTCGCCAATCGCGCCGAACTCACCCGTGCCTACCGCCGCCGCTTCGGCCACCCGCCGAGCGCCGACGCGCACGAGGGCTGAGCCCAGGAGCCCCCTTCAGCGCGGGGAGTAGACCTCCACAGAGTACAGTGAGTAGCCGTAGCCGCCGGCGCGGGCGGTGCCGAGCATGCGCAGGTGGCGGCAACGAACTGGTGAAGGCAGGATGATCTCTTCGCGGCCGCCGCGGCAGGCCGGCTGCTCGTGCACGGTGCGCCAGGCGACGCCGTCGTCGCTCGCCTCGATGCGGTAGGAACGGGCGTGCGCAGCCTCCCAGGCCAGCACCACGCGGCCCACCGGCCGCAGCGAGCCGAGATCGACCGCCAGCCACTGCGGATCGCTGCGTTCGCTCTCCCAGCGGGTGCGCCCATCGCGGTCGCAAGCCGCGGCCGCGGGGTTGCCTCCAGCCACCGAGGAGGCGGACGCGGGACAGCCGGCAGCGATGTCGACGCGGTCGGCGCTGACCACCTCGATGGCCAGCTCCGCGCGCTGCCCGGCGAGCACGGCGCGCACCGTGCCGGTGCCCAGGCCGGTCGTCAGCACCACACCCTGTTCGAGGCGCAGCGGTCCTTCGACCGCGAGCTGCGGAGCCGTGGCGATCCAGCCACCGAACTGGTCGACGGCCGTGGCCGACACCGGCAGTCGCGCGCCGACGCCGAGGGCGATCGGGCCCGACTTGGCCGAGGGCGACAGCTCGATACGACCGACACGACGGGCCTCTTCGACCGCCGCCCAGCCGCTGGCGCTCTCGGCTCCGACGGTGGCGATCACCGCCACGCGCGGCCGGTCGAAGGTGCCGAAGCCGTCCGGCGTGAAGGTGCCGTCGGCGGCGATGCGCCCGCGTCCGTCGACCCGCCAGGTCGCCTGCACCGGCGTACGTGTGCCCGCGGCGTCGATGCGCACGGCGGTGAAACGCGCCGTGGCGACCTCGCCGACGATCGCCACCGCCGGTTCGACCACCAGGCCGCTCGGCTTCGTCGGCACCGGCACCGGCTCCATGGTGCCGGAATCGCTCGTGACCACGCCCTCGCGCATCACCGAGAGACGACGCGGCGGAGCGCTGAAGGTGGCGACCTGGCGACCTTCGATGAAGCAGCGCACCGTGCGCGGCGTGTCCGTGGCGTTGAACACCACCCACGACGGCGGCTGGCCGGCGGCGCCGAAAGCCTGCGCGGTGGCGACGTCGGTCCAGGCGTCGAAGCGGTGCGGGCCGAGCCGGCGCAAGGCGTGGATGCGCCAGTAGGTCGGGCCGGGCTCAGCTCCCTTCACTCCGCCCAAACCGCGCTCGGACAGGCGCTGGAACACCTGCGCCGCCTGCTCGACGTCGGCGTTGGCGAGGTAGTTCATAGCGATGTTGCTGACCCCGGTGTCGGTGCCGAGGTAGCCGTCCCAGCCCTTGCCGCCCTCATGGGTCGCCCACATGCGCGCGAAGTCCGCCTTGGCGTAGGCTGGATCCTCGGCGAGATGGCTGAGCAGCGGGCTCATCGGCATCCACTGGATGGCATGCATCCAGAACGGATTGCCGGAGAACCAGGTCCAGAAGCCGAGGCCTTCGGTATGCAGGTTGGTCGCCATGGTGTGCGGCCAGCCAGCCGGGAAGGTGGTCTTGGCGCGGTCGAAATAGTAGGCGGCAATGCCACGCGCTTCCGTCGCCCAGCAGAACGCGGCCGCATCGCGCATCGGCTTGTCGCCGAGCGCCTCGCCGAGCAGGAACATGGCGCCGTAGCCCTGCATCGCCTCGCTCGAGCTCTCCTGGCCGTTGCCGTCGTCGCTACCCATGCCACCCGACCACGAGTGACCCGACCACGGGTCGAGATTGCGGAAGCGGCAGAACAGCCGGCTGTCCGGCTCCCACTCGGCGTAGTCCTTGGCCATCAACCGGGCCATCGGGCCGTAGGCGGCGGCAAAGGCGGGGTCCTGCAGCATCAGCAGCGCGGCGGCGTAGACGTGGTAGCCGTAGCACATGTGGTGGTCCTGCAGCACATCGACGCCGGGATTGGCGTTGTCGCGACTGCGGCAGCCGACCAGCGAGCCCCAGTTGGGATACCAGGCGAAGAAGTGCTCGCCCTCGCCCGGTTCGAAGGTCAGCCAGTCGCGCACCGCCTCGGCGGCGCGATCGCGCAGGGTGCGCATCTCCTCACGCATGCCCAGTTGGCGGGCCAGTTCCATGTAGCGCGCCAGCAGCAGGACCTTCTTGCCGCCCCAATAGGTCTCCGACCCGTAGCCCGGCCGCACCAGGTGGTCGGTGACCAGCTGGCGCATCAGCTCGGGCCGGTACGGCGCGGCTTCAGCCGGCGCCGGGTATTCCGGGAGCAGGCCGGCGAAGGGCAGGGTGATGGCGAAGGAGCTGCCGGTGGCGAGGCGCAACTCGCCGCGCGGCGTGGCGTAGCGCGGGCCGTCCGCGGTGAATGCCGTGCGCGATGGCGGCAGCCAGTGATGCGGGATCCAGCCCTGCAGCACGTCGCTGCGGCCCTTGCCGTCGAGGTCTTCGGCCTCGACCGTCCAGATGGTGCGCACGGCACCCTCGGCCGGCTCATAGGTCCAGGCGACGCGCGTGGCACGCGGCACCAACGCAGCGTAAGGCGCGAGCTTGTCGAGCTCGGCCGGCGTCGGCAGCGGCGCCAGCGCCAGCCAGCGCGCGCGACCTGCGAAGCGCAGCGCCAGGCGCGTGCCCGTGCGGGTGAAGCGCGTGCCCGCCGGCGCGTAGCAGCCCCAGGCCTCGCCACCCACGCTGATGCCGATGCGATCGGCAGCGGCTCGTGCGCCGGGACCCGACAGCGTGCCGTCGGCGATCTCGATCCACGGCTCGATCTGCTCGCAGGCGATCCAGGTGAAGGGCATGCCATGCGCGATGGTCGCATCGAGGGCGCGCCCTGCCCCGTCGGGCAGACGGAAGCGGACGTGCCAGTCGCCCCATGAAGTGGCCTCAGCGTGCTGCGGGACGAAGCCGTCGCCGCCGACCAGCAGGCGCAACGCAGGGCGCATGCCCGCTCGCTTGCCGTTGTCTCCGATGGTCCAGGCACGCGGGCAGCCCACCTCGATGCCGGCCGGCACCGCCCGCACCACCGCCGGGTAGGCCCACAGATCACCCGACCAGCGCCGACTGACCAGGCTGGTCCACCAGTCGGTCGACGGCACCGGCCCGCGGTGCTCCGGCGACACGTAGAGACGCATGCGGCTGTAGACCTGGCTCTCATCGCCCCAGCCAGCCTTGCCCTGCAGCCACGGCCGGCGGTTCTGGTCGCGCGGTGGCCGTGACGCATACGAACCGGCACCGACCTGGACGATCGCGGGCACGTCGTCATCCGGCAGCGTGGGCTCGGCGGTGGAAAGCAGCGGACACAGCAGGAGCAGGGCAACGTAACGGCGCATGGATGTCCTCGACAGTCTAACGTCCCAACTCGTCGCTGCGATTGGGCAGATCTGCCCGGAAAACGCCGGGAGATTCATCGGCCTCGGACAGTTTGCATCCTGATCGCGGCGCGCGGCTGAACCGTCCTGCTCCCGCCTGGTTACGATCCCCGTATGAGCGTGACACGTTCAAGACCGGCTTTCACCCTGATCGAGCTGCTGGTGGTGATCTCGATCATCGCCGTGCTCGCCGGCCTGCTCCTCCCGGCCGTCAGGCTGGTCCGCGATGCGGCGCGCAGCGCCGTGTGCCAGAACAACCTGCATCAGGTCTCCATCGCCAGCCTGGCGTATGCCACCGACAACGACGGCATGCTGGTGCCCAACTACGGCACCAACCCCGACGGCACCAACAGCCCCAGCTACACCGACTTCCTGGCGCCCTACGTCGAGATGAACTCGGGCAGCTCCAACAAGCAGACCAAGAACGTCTACGTCTGCCCGGCAGGGCGTCCGATGGTGGCGACGGCAACCTGGTTCTGGCTGTGGAACTACGCCCTCAACGAGGCCATCCATCCGACCTTCTGGTCGCCGACATGGAAGACCGTCACCATCTCCCAGGTGCGGAACAAGGCGCAGACCATCGACATCTGCGACGCCAACCAGAAGAGCAGCGACCCCACCGGCAACTCTTCGCGCACCATCAGCGTGTGGAACAACTGGTCGACCAACAGCGGACTGTACGACAAGGATGGTGGCTGGGCCACGGACATGGCCGGCCCGAATCCGGACGAGTCCGCCATCTCCACCGTCCGCTACCGTCACGGCACCGGCGGATACACCGGCCAGCGCGCCAACATCGCCTGGCTGGACGGCCATGTCTCGTCGGTCCCGCACGACACCCTGGTGAAGAAGGACCACTTCGCCGCCTATCTGCGCTGATTGCTGATGCGCCCACGTGAGGCCGGTCCAGGCACGGTCTCCGACGGACCGGAAAGCCAGGCCCATTGATACGGCCTGCCGTCAGCCTCCGATCGGCCGTCCCGTGCTCTTGACCCGCCCCCACCAGGGTCAGACGCTGGGATGATGGAGCCGCCCAACACCTGCGCCGCATGCGGTGCCACGGTCTTGCCCGAGGAGCTGGCCCAGGGCCTAGCGGTGAAGGTATCCGGCCGGCTGCTCTGCCCGCTGTGCCTCGACCGTCTGCCCGGCGACGCCAAGGTGCTGGTCAACCAGATGCGCGCCCTGCGCGGCATGTCGGTGACGACGTACCGCTACTTCAGCGGCCGCCACCCCGGACTGCCGCTCTTCACCTTCACCACCGCCGCGCTGCTGCTCGGCCACCGGCGCAAACTGGTCCATGGCGAGGCCTTCGAAGCCCCACCGCTGCCACCGCCGGGGAGCCGCCCACGTCTACCCACCGCCGCCGAGGCCGGACGCGGCGACCGCACCGGCTGGATCACCGTCGCTGGCGTCTCCGTCCTGCTGATCACCGGCATCGTCTGGCTGGCCGTGCCGACGGCCAAACCCCCAGCCGAACAGCCACCGCCAGCCGTCGTCGCGCCGCCTCCGATCGTGCCGGTGGTCGTCGACCCCCCGACGCGCAATCCGGCAAACGAGCTGACCGAACTCAGCCGCCGCCTGGCCAGCACCCCCTCCGAGGCCCAAGCCATCGCCGACGCCGCCGAGCTGCTGCGCGACAATCTCGCGCCGCGCGAGATCGCCCTGCGCAACCGGGCCGACAGCCTGCGGCGGGAGGCCCTGGCCGTGGTCGATGCGCAACGGCCCAAGCCGACGCTGCCGGTTCAGGAACCGCAGCTGCCCGTGCCCGCTCCGGAACCCGCCCCGGAACCACTCCCCGTGGCGCCGACACCGGCACCGGAGCCGACGCCGATCCCACCGCCCGCTCCCCCGCCTGAGCCAGTGGTAGAACCGGCTCCGCAGGTCGCCGAGCCGGTCAAACCGGTGAAGCCGCCCAAGCCAGCCAAGCCCGCCGAAGCCGTACCTTGTGACGTCACCGTGTTCTGGCCCAAGGGTGCCAAGCCGCTGCTCGAGCCGGGCGGCCTGCCGCGGATCAAGGATCTGCCGTGGCCGTGGCCCAGCGGCGAAGCCGTCCACGCTCCAGGAGTCGACGCCAAGAAGGGCAAGCGCCTGGCGATCGAACTGAGCCTGCCCGGGGTCTCCGCCGATGGCGGCGCGACCATCGTGGTCCATCCCGGCAAGGCTGAACGCACCCAGCTGAGCGTCAGCTGGACCAACGGCACGGCGTCGGCCGGTCAGCAGACCATCGAGCTCAGCGGCCTGCGCTGGCAGGCGATCGCCATCCCCGCCACCGGCACGACCGATCTCGGCCAAGCGCAGCTGCGCCTGCGTCTCGAAGACGTACGCGACCTCGGCGACTCCCGGCCGTTCCTGGTCGCCGGCGCCAGCACGCGCAGCGCCGGCACACCGCTCCCGAGCGATCACCTGCCGGCCTTGCCGCTGCTGTTGCCACCGGCGTTCGACAACGCCAAAGGCTGGACCACCTTCCGCATCAGCCTGCGTGGACTGGCCGGCGGCCTGGCCGGGAAAATGATCGACGACCGCCAGTTCGCCTTCGCCAAGGCCAAGGTACTGCTGCCGCAAGTGAAGGACTGCCGCACCGCGCTGCGCAAGGAGTTGGCCGCCCTGCGCAAGCTGGACAGCATTCCCAACGGCAATCCCGATGATCTGCCCGCAGCGCGCGCCGACTTCGCCAGCCCCATCACCGGTTGGCCCGCTGATGGCATGGGCGATCTCGCTGAGCATCCCGTCCTGGCCTTCGGCTGGCGCGCCGAGACTTGGGGCGCGGACAACGACCTGAGCCGCCGCCTCGACAACCTGATCGGCAAGATGCTGACGGCAGACAAGCGGCTGCGCCGCCCAGCGGTGGTGCCGGTACTAGTGGTCGGCGAAGTCGGCTTCGCCTCGGCCGACGAACGCAAGGAGATCGACCGGTTCTGGCTCGACCAGGCCCTGCGTCTGGCAGGCCTCGGCGTTCCGGTGATCGACCTGCGCCAGGCCCAGTCCGCCGATGGCGCCGAGCAGATCGAGGCCCGCGCCGCGATGCTGCTCGCCGACGGCCTGCGCCAGCTCGACTGGCTGGTAAAACTGTAGTGGGAAGACGGCCATGATCCGACTTGCGACCCGGGCCAGCCCGCTGGCCATGTGGCAGGCTCGTCACACCGCCGCCCTGCTGCGCCGTGCGCACCCCGGGCTGCGCGTCGAGCTCGTGCCGGTGACCAGCCACGGCGACATCGACCTGACCACGCCGCTCTACGCCATGGGCACGGTTGGGGTGTTCTGCAAGGAGGTCCACGCCCTCGTGCTGAGCGGTCGGGCCGATGCCGGCGTGCACTCGTGCAAGGACCTGCCGACCACCTCGCCGGAGGGGCTGGCCGTGGCCGCCGTGCTGCAACGCGCCGATCCCCGCGACGTGCTGGTCGGCGCTGCCAGTCTCGACGCGCTGCCCGCCAACGCGGTGATCGGCAGCAGCTCGACCCGGCGCCGCGCGCAGCTCGCTGCCCTGCGCCCCGACCTGCGCTTCACCGACCTGCGCGGCAACGTCCACACCCGGCTGGGCAAGATCGCACGTGGCGAGGCCGCCGCGACCTGCATGGCGATCGCCGGCCTGCGCCGCCTCGGCCTGTCGACGCCCCACGCTAGCGCGGTGCTCGACCCGTGGACCACCTGCACTCCGGCCCCGGGCCAGGGCGCAGTGGCGGTCGATTGCCGACGCGACGACAAACGCACCCGCCGGCTGCTGGCGGCGATCAGTCACCGCGACACCGCCACTGCGGTCGGCATCGAGCGCAACGTGCTCGCCGGCCTGGCTGGTGGCTGCTCGCTGCCGCTCGGTTGCCTGGCACAGCGCGTGCGCGGCTCGTGGCGCCTGGTCGCCCGCCTCGGCCTGGACGGTGGTCTGCGCACCGTCCGCCTCGACGGCCCGGCCGCTACGCTTGCCGAGCGTGCCCTGGGGCAGCTGCGCGCCTGATCGGCAATTCCCGGGAGCGCCGCACTCCCGTGCGGCTGCCTTGGATGCTGATGTCTCTCTCCGAGCCGCACCGGAGTGCGGCGCTCCCAGGCCTGATCAGCGGCTGAACCAGCCGTCCGCCTTGGCCGGGATGACACCGGCACGGATACCAGCAGCGGCCGATTCGCGATTCTTCGGCCCCACCCCTGGTATGGCATCGGCCATCCACTCCTCGCACATCACGGCAGGCAGCGGTTCCGGTGCAGCACGGTCAGGCAGCGGGCGCAGGCAGGCCAAGCCGGCTGCCAGCAGCAGCAAGGCGAGGACTGCGATCACCTCACGCACGGCGCAGCTCGCTGAAACGCTCATGGCCGGCACCATCGCGATGCACCGTCGCCTGGAGACCGGCGGCGATAGCAGCGGCGGTGATCGCCGGGGCCTGGCGGAAGCCATGTTCGAGCCACAGCCGTCCGTCAGGCGCAAGCAGCCGCGGCGCATCGGCGATCAGGGCGCGGATCGGCCCCAGACCGTCGCCGCCGGGGAACAGGGCCAGGGCCGGCTCGAAGGCCAGCTCGGGATCGCACAGGCCGCGCTCGTCGTCGGCGATATACGGCAGGTTGGCGACCACAGCGGCGAAGGGACCACTCAGGCCGACAGCGAGATCGCCCTGGCTGAACGCGACCACCAGCGCCAAAGCATCGGCATTGGCCTTGGCCACCCTTAACGCCTCGGGCGAGAGGTCGCGCGCCTGCACCTCCAGCTCGGGTCGGGCATGCTTCAGCGCCAGAGCGATGGCGCCGCTGCCGGTGCCGACATCAAGCACCGCCTGAACGCCCGGCGGCAGGGCGGCCAGCACCAGGTCGACCAGTTCCTCGGTCTCCGGCCTGGGCACCAGCACCGCCGGAGTGACGCGCAGCTTCAGGCCGTGGAAGTCCTGGTTGCCAAGCACATAGGCGAGCGGCTCGCGCCGGCCGCGCCGCTGCACCAAGGCTCGCAGCCGCGTAGTTTCCGCCATATCCAGCGGCATGTCGAAGCGGGTGTAGAGGTCGAGGCGGGTCAGGCCGAGAGCCTCGGCGAAGATCCACTCCGCCTCGCGCCGGGCATTGTCCAGGCCCTTCTCGGCCAGCCAGGTGGCGGAGCGCTGTACCAGGTCGAGCAGGGTATTGGCCACAGCCGCCTTGTCGCGCCCCGGGAGCGCGCCACAACCACATCATGGATGGCAGCCTTGGCGCGGTGCTGGCGATCCTCGCCCTGGGCGTGGTCATCGTCCTGGCGTTCCAACGCGTCGGCGTCAGCGCTCTGGTCGCCTACCTGGTCACCGGCGTGGTCGCCGGCCCCAGCCTGCTCGGCCTGGTCAGCCGTGAGAGCCTCGGCCCGCTGGCCCAGGTCGGTGCCGCCCTGCTGCTGTTCTCGATCGGCCTCGAACTCGACCTCGGCGAGGTCCGTCGCCGCCTGCGCGCGGTGCTCATCGCCTCGACCACCCAGATCTGCCTGACCATCGTCGCCGGCGCGCTGATCGCGATGCTTGCCGGACTCAGCCTGCCCTACGCCGTGGCGGTAGGCAGCTGCCTGGCGATGACCAGCTCGATCGTGCTGATGCGCGCCTTGGAAGAGCGCAAATTGCGCGCCCGCGACGAGGGCCAGCTGTCGTTGTCGGTCGCGTTGATGCAGGACGTCGCGATGGGTCCGCTGCTCGTGCTGATCGCCTTGCTTGCACCGGTGGGGCACAGCTCCGACCTGCCCAAACTCGGGCTGGGCCTGGTGCTGTTCACGGGCGGCACCCTGTTGCTGCGCCGGGCCATGGCCACGCGCCTGGTCGCCCGGTTGCGCGCCAGCAAGCTGCCCGAGCTGGAGGTCGCCTTCGCCGTCACCGTCGCCCTCGGCGCCGCCGCCCTCGCCGAGCACCTCGGCCTGGGCGGCGCACTCGGCGCGTTCGCCGCCGGCTTGGCCCTGGGTGGGCGTGGCAGCCGCGAGGCGGTGGAGAGTTCGACCCGCTCGCTGACCGGGCTCAGCGCCATCCTGTTCTTCGCCGCCATGGGCGCGTTGTTCGACGTCTCCTTCGTCTACCAGCACTGGGTCCAGGTCGGCGCCCTGTCGCTGCTCGCGGTGGTGATCAAGGCGCCGCTTGCCGCGGTGGCCATGCGCCTCGCCGGCCTGTCCTGGCGCCAGGCCTGGGGCTGCGGTCTGCTGCTGGCCCAGGTCGGTGAGTTCGCCTTCGTGCTGGCAGCCGGCTCCTTCGGCCGTTCCAGCGACCCCGAACTGCGCCACCTCTACGACCTGGTCATAGCCACCACCTGCATCTCGCTGGCCTCGGCCCCGCTGCTCGCCGCCCTGGCCAAGCCGCTGCTGCCGGTGGCCAGCCTCGCCGCCTTGCGCCGCACCGGCGACACGGTGGTCGTCGCCGGCCTCGGGCCGGTCGGCAACACCGTCGTCGACACCTTGCGCAAGCAGGGCGTCCCGCTGCTGCTGATCGACCGCAACGAGCGCCTGCTGGCACCGTGGGACGGGGTGCTTGGCGTGCGCACCCACCGCGGGCGCATCGAGGACATGGAGGACTGGATGCCGCTGATCGGCCACCGCCCGCCGCTGGTGGTGCTGACCTTCCCGGTTGCCGACGCCTCGGCGGTGGTGGCGCGGCGGCTGCGCTCGCTCGACCCGCACCTGCGCATCATCGCCCGCGCCCCCTTCACCGCCCAGGTGCAGATGCTGCTCGACGCCGGCGCCCACGAGGTCATCTGCGACGAGGCCGAGACCGCCCGCGCCCTCATGCCGATGCTGGAGCGCGTCCTCGCCACCGTGCCCGGCCAGAGCGGCCGTCTGCGCACGACCAATGCCACCATGCCCGGGGTTGACAGTTCGACTTGAGCCAGAGAATCCCCACCCGCACGGACGCTCCTATCGTCTAGAGGCCTAGGACAGCGGATTCTCAGTCCGCGAACAACGGTTCAAATCCGTTTAGGAGTACCAGACGAAAAACCCCGGTGAAAGCCGGGGTTTGTTCGTTTTTAGACGTCTTCGGCCAACGCGCACGGTCGACCAGATTTGTTCGTGGCTAGCGCCATGGCTAGCAGTTCCCCGAGAAGCATGCGCCGTCGCATCCACAACCTTGTCGTCGGCGCGGTCTGGATCCGTGGCGGTAGCCTTGCGCGCTCTGATCTCGCGTAACGCCTTGCCCTTGCTGATCTCGCCGCTGATCACCTTGTCAGCCAGCTTTGGGTCTGCCCGTTCGATGGTGCGGGCGCGTTCGATACGGGCTGGAGTGCTGTGAACCATTTCAGCGGCGGCGGCGACTCCCACCCGACCCGCATTTTGCGGGTCGGCCCTGTCGCCATTGGCCCGCCAACCGCGACGACGGCTGCACCGGACACTTCTGGGAGGGACGATTCCAGTCGGTCCCACTCCTCGACCAGGCCGCCGTCATCGCCGCCATGGCCTACGTCG
>JALHRW010000044.1 GCA_022841245.1 Planctomycetota bacterium | reverse complement strand
TGCCGGCAGGCGGTGGCCGACGGCCGGACCGGCCTGCTCATCCCGCTGCGTGATCCGGCTGCGCTGGCAGCGGCCATCGCCCGCCTAGCGGGCGACCCGCAGCTGTGCCGGCGCCTGGGCGAGGCGGCGCGTCTCCGCGCCATCGCCGAGTTCTCGGTCGAGCGCGTCGCCGCCGCGTTCCTGGCACTCTACGATCAGATCAGCGGACCGACGGTTGTGCCCGCTGCATCCAGCCCTAACCCGGTGGTCAGCCCGTGATCCCACCGTCCGCATCCGGCATCGACCCGCTCCACGTCGGCCACGGCCGCGGCCGGCAGCTGCGCTTCTCCGCGCCTGGACGCTGGCGCCTGTATCTCGCCATGTGGCTGGCGCTGACCGACCTTGCCATCCTGGTCGGCTGGGCCTGGGCGACCGGACCCGAGCAGGTCTGGTCACAGGGCCCGACAGCGACCGTGCTCGGCGGCCTGGCGGTGTTCGGCCCGGTCCTGGTATTCGGCTACATCAGCGGCTCGTACCGTTCCGATACCATCATCCGCGGCTCGTTGCCGACCATGGTCGCCGCGCTAGCGCTGGCCTGGATCGTCGCCTGGCTGGTGGCCAAGACCCTGGAGACCAAGCTCGGCTGGCGCTCGTTCTCGACCCCGCACGCGAAATGGGCGGTCAGCGGCGTGGTCGTCGCCGCGCTGTCGACCTGGGCGACGCGGGCGGCGATGCGCGCCCTGCTGCGCCGGCACGAGCGACGCACGCTGGTCGTGCTGCTCGGCGAAGCAGACGCCTGCCTGCGCCTGGCCACCGACATGCGCGCGCGCGGGCGTCGCGATCCCATCGCCGTGCTGATCACCGGCGGCGAACCCGACGGCCCGTGGCCGGAGCGGGTCGAGCCCTGCGGTCCGCTCGGCCTGCTGCACCGCCTGCGCGGACGGGTGCTGTGCGTGGTCACCACCGGCTCGTGGGACGCCCTGCCGCGCGGCTTGCAGCGCCTGCTGGTACGAGCCCGGCTGATGAACGTGCCGGTGCTGCGGCCGGTCGACTTCAGCGAGATGCTGTGGGGACGCAGCCCGGTGCACGGCGCCGACGCCTCGTGGATCACCGGCCTGGAGCGTCTGCACCACCAGGAGGATCCGTTCTTCGTCGGCACCAAGCGCCTGCTCGACCTCGCCCTGGCCGCCACCGGGCTGGTCCTCGCCGCCGGGCCGATGCTGCTGATCGCCCTGGCCGTGCGCCTGACCTCGACCGGCCCGGTCTTCTACCTGCAGCGCCGCACCGGCCAGTGGGAGCGCGAGTTCACCATCTGCAAGTTCCGCACCATGCGCGCCGATGCCGAGAAGGACGGCGCGCGCTGGGCGAGCCAGGACGATGACCGCACCACCCCGCTCGGCCGCCTGCTGCGCCGCAGCCGCCTCGACGAGCTGCCGCAGCTGTGGAACATCCTGCTCGGCGACATGAGCCTGGTCGGACCGCGCCCCGAGCGCCCGGAGTTCAACGCCCGGCTGGAGCGCGAGATCCCGTTCTACAACCTCCGCCACCTGGCCAAACCGGGCCTAACCGGCTGGGCCCAGATCAACCACCCCTACGGCGCCAGCGTCGACGACGCCCGGGCCAAGCTCGAATTCGACGTCTGGTACGTGAAAAACTCGACCGTGCTGCTCGACCTGCGCATCATCCTGCGCACCGTCATGGTGGTGGTGGGGCTGAGGGGACGGTAGGCTAGCCGTTTGCCTCCTGCCCCAGCAACGCCACGCTGCCCGCCATGCCCGGATCGCCCTCATGAAAGCCGTCATCCTCGCCGGCGGCCTCGGCTCGCGCATCAGCGAAGAGTCGGTCTCCAAGCCCAAGCCGATGATCGAGGTCGGCGGCAAGCCGATCCTCTGGCACATCATGAAGATCTATGCCAAGCATGGCATCAACGACTTCGTGATCTGCTGCGGCTACAAGGGCTACGTGATCAAGGAGTACTTCGCCAACTACTTCCTGCACATGTCGGATGTGACCTTCGACATGGCCAGGAACCAGATGGAGGTGCACACGCGCAACGCCGAGCCGTGGCGCGTGACCGTGGTCGACACCGGCGAAGCGACCCTGACCGGGGGCCGCCTGCGCCGGGTCCGCCCCTACCTGCAGGACGAAGAGCACTTCTGCCTGACGTATGGCGACGGGGTTGGCGATGTCGACATCACCGCTTCGATCGCATTCCACCACCGCCAGGGCGTTGAATGCACCCTGACCGCGGTGCAGCCACCCGGCCGCTTCGGCGTGCTGGGGATCGGTCCCGACGGACGGGTCTCCGCCTTCCAGGAGAAACCCCAGGGCGAGAGCGGCTGGATCAACGGCGGCTTCTTCGTCTGCTCGCCCAAGGCCATCGACCGCGTCGCCGGCGATGCGGTGATGTGGGAACGCGAACCGATGGAATCGCTGGCTCGCGACGGCCAGTTGAGCGCCTTCCACCACCACGGCTTCTGGCAGCCGATGGACACGCTGCGCGACAAGAACCTGCTCGAGGACCTGTGGGCCAAGGACCAGGCCCCGTGGAAGGTGTGGTAGGCATGCCGGGTTTCGCCGATTTCTGGCGTGGACGCCGCGTGCTGCTCACCGGCCACACCGGCTTCAAGGGCAGCTGGCTGGCGCACTGGCTGCTGGCCGAGGGCGCCGAGGTCACCGGCTACGCCCTCGCCCCGTCGACCAGCCCTGCGCTCTTCGATCTGCTCGGCCTCGCCCGGCGCATGCACCATGTCGTCGGCGATGTCCGCGACGCCGGCAGGCTGGCCGCCGCTGTCACCGCTGCGCGCCCCGAGGTCGTCCTGCACCTCGCCGCCCAGCC
The DNA here is from genome assembly GCA_022841245.1 of Planctomycetota bacterium. Classification (GTDB taxonomy): domain Bacteria; phylum Planctomycetota; class UBA11346; order UBA11346; family UBA11346; genus UBA11346. The sequence continues at coordinate 26,778 of JALHRW010000044.1, read as the reverse complement.
GCTGGTCCGCCTGAGCTATCGCGAGCCGCGCGCGACCTGGGAGACCAACGTCGGCGGCACGGTCAACCTGCTGGAGGCGGTGCGCACCACGCCCGGGGTGCGCGCCTGCGTCGTCGTCACTTCAGACAAGTGCTACGAGAACCGGGAGTGGCTCTGGGGCTACCGCGAAAACGAGGCGATGGGCGGACACGACCCGTACTCGTCGTCCAAGGGCGCGACCGAGCTGGCCGTGGCCAGCTGGCGCCGCTCGTTCTTCGGCGACCCCGCCGGCTGCCGCCTGGCCAGCGCCCGGGCAGGCAACGTCATCGGCGGCGGCGACTGGAGCGCCGACCGCATCGTCACCGACTTCGTCCTCGCCATCCAGGCCGGCCGACCGCTGCGACTGCGCAACCCGCAGGCCACCCGTCCCTGGCAGCACGTGCTCGAACCGCTCTCCGGCTACCTGCAGCTGGCCTGGCGGCTGTGCCAGGACGACGGCGCCGCATACGCCGACGGCTGGAACTTCGGGCCGTCCGATGCCAGCGTGACCACGGTCGAAAGCCTCGCCCGCCAGCTGGTGTCGGCCTATGGCGCCGGCACGGTCGAGATCGCCAGCGATCCCAACCAACCGCACGAAGCCGGCCTGCTCAAGCTCGACTGCAGCAAGGCGGCAACCCGCCTCGGCTGGCACGGGGTGTGGGATGTCGCCACCACCGCCGAGCGCACCGCACACTGGTACCGGGCCCAGCACCGGGGTGCCTCGGCCGGACAGCTGGTCGACGCCGACCTCTCCGCCTACCTCGCCGCTGCTGCGACGGCCCGCCTGCCCTGGACGACGCCATGACCACCGACCGCATCGCCCAGCTCCGTGCCGAGATCCTCGACCGCACCCGCGAGCTGATCCGCCTGCGCGAGGCACCCAAGCCCTTCGCCCCCGGCGCCACCACCGTGCCCTACGCCGGCCGGGTCTACGACGAGGAGGAGGTCGCCGCCGGCGTCGACAGCATGCTCGACTTCTGGCTGACCCTCGGCCCGCAGGGCGATGCCTTCGAGAAGGAGCTCGCCACCGTCCTCGGGGTCAAGGGCACGGTGCTGACCAACAGCGGCAGTTCGGCCAACCTGCTCGCCTTCGCCGCACTCACCAGCCACAAGCTGGGCGAACGCCGCATCCGCCCCGGCGACGAGGTGATCACCGTCGCCGCCGGCTTCCCGACCACGGTGGCGCCGATCATCCAGTGCGGCTGCGTGCCGGTGTTCATCGACGTCGATCCGCTGACCATGGGCCCGCGCACCGACCAGCTCGAAGATGCGTTCGTCAAAGGCAAGACCAAGGCGGTGATGATCGCCCACGCCCTGGGCAACCCCTTCGACCTCGGCGAGGTCACGCGCTTCTGCCGCGACAAGGGCCTGTGGCTGATCGAGGACAACTGCGACAGCCTGGGCAGCACCTACGACGGCAAGCCGACCGGCACCTTCGGCGACCTCTCGACGCAGAGTTTCTACCCGCCGCACCACCTCACCCTCGGCGAAGGCGGTTCGATCAACATCGTGCGCGATCCCAAGCTGCGCGTCCTGGTCGAGAGCTTCCGCGACTGGGGCCGCGACTGCTGGTGTCCGTCCGGCAAGGACGACACCTGCCGTAAGCGCTTCCAGTGGCAGCTCGGCGAGCTGCCCAAGGGCTACGACCACAAGTACATCTACAGCCACATCGGCTGGAACCTGAAGCCGCTCGACCCGCAGGCCGCCATCGGCCGGCAGCAGTTGAAGAAGCTGCCGCGCTTCATCCAGGCCCGCCGCGACAACTGGCAGACTCTGCGCCGCGGCCTCGCCGACCTCGCCGACCGCCTCGACTTCATGCTGCCGGCCCACGCCAGCGGCTGGACCCCGGACGGCTACACGTGGCAGGCGGGCAAGCCGGTCAGCGATCCGAGCTGGTTCGGCTTCATGATGCTGGTCAAGCCCGGCGGCGCGGTCGACCGCACCGGTCTGGCCCGCGCACTCGACGCGGCGAAGATCGGCAACCGCATGTTCTTCGGCGGCAACCTGGTGCGCCAGCCGGCCTTCGTGCAGCTGAAGGCCGACAGCATGGGGGCCGGCTTCCGCACCATCGGCGATCTCGCCGGAGCGGACCGGGTGATGAACCAGGCGCTGTTCATCGGGACCTATCCCGGACTGCGGCCCGAACATCTGGCGCACATGGTGGCGACGGTGCGCGGGGCCTTCGGGCGCTGATGCGCATCGCCATCACCGGCGCCACCGGCACGCTCGGCTCCGCCCTGACCCGCGCGCTGCTGCAGCGTGGCGAGAGCGTCGTCATCCTGAGCCGCACCCCGAGCGTGCTGCGCCGGTTGGACGGCCTGCCGGTCACCGCCTACGCCTACGATGCCGCGGGAATCGCCGCGGCGCTCGCAGCGGGGCCGCTCGACGCGCTGGTCCACGCGGCCTGCTCGTATGGCCGGGCCGGCGAGAGCGCCGCCGATCTGCTGGATGCCAACGCGCTCACCCCCCTGCGCCTGGCCCTGGCCGCCGGCACCCGCGTAGGCCGCTGGCTCAGCATCGGCACCGCATTGCCGCGCAGCGTCTCGCCCTACGCCTTGAGCAAGGCCCAGTTCGCCGACTGGCTGGAGGCCCTGCCGGCGGGCACCGTACCACCCCGCGACATCCTGCTGCTCGAGCATTTCTACGGCCCAGGCGACGATCCCGGCAAATTCCTCACCCGGGTCGCGCGCGCCTGCATCGCCGGCGAACCGCTGGAGCTGACCGCCGGAACCCAAGAGCGCGACTTCATCCATCTCGATGACGTGGTCGCAGCGATCCTCGCCGTGCTCGACCGGCCCCAATCCGGATGCCGCAGCATCGCGGTCGGCAGCGGCACTGCCGTCACGATCCGGACGGTGGTCGAAAGCCTCAACCGGCTTGCCGGTGGGCGGTCGCAACTGCGCTTCGGCGCCGTACCCATGCGTGCCAACGAACCGGCCCGCTGCGTTGCCGACACCACCACGCTGCGCAGGCTCGGCTGGGCGCCGGCCGTCAGTCTCGAATCCGGCTTGGCTGCACTGATCGCCAGCGAACAATCCCTTCGGACCCCCTTATGAAGATCCTCATCACCGGCGGCTGCGGCTTCCTCGGCTCGAATCTCGCCGCCGAGGCCCTGCGCCGCGGCGACCGCGTGACCGTCCTCGACAACCTCTCGCGCACCGGATCGGCCGCGAACCTGGCCTGGCTGCAGGCCCTCGGCCCGGTGGTCTTCGCCCATGCCGACACACGCAACGCCAACGACGTGTTCCGGGTCGTCGCCGAAACGCAGCCCGAGGCGGTGTTCCATGTCGCCGGCCAAGTCGCCATGACCACGTCGCTGGCCGATCCGCGACGCGACTTCGAGACCAACGCGCTCGGCACCTTCAACGTCATCGAGGCGGTGCGCGCCAACGTCCCGCAGGCGGCGGTGGTCTACAGCTCGACCAACAAGGTCTACGGCGACCTGCTGCAGTTCACCTACGACGAAGGCCCGCAGCGCTACACCGTCCGCGAAAGGCCGCAGGGCTTCGCCGAGGACACCCCGCTCGAGTTCCACTCGCCCTATGGCTGCTCGAAGGGCGCCGCCGACCAGTACATGCTCGACTGGCACCGGATGTACGGCCTGAAGACGGTGGTCTTCCGCCACAGCTCGATGTACGGCGGACGCCAGTTCGCCACCTACGACCAGGGCTGGATCGGCTGGTTCTGCCAGCAGGCGATCGCGCAGGCGCGCGGCGCCCCGGATCCGTTCACCATCAGCGGCAACGGCAAGCAGGTGCGCGACGTCCTGCACGCGGAGGACATGGTCCGCCTCTACTTCGCCGCGGTCGAACACATCGCCGCGGCCGCCGGCCAGGCCTTCAACATCGGCGGCGGCATGGCCAACAGCCTGTCGCTGCTCGAACTGTTCGCGGCCCTCAGCGGCATCGTCGGCAGTGCCCCGCGCTGGCGCCATCTGCCACCGCGCAGCAGCGACCAGCTGGTCTTCGTCGCCGACATCGCCAAGGCGAAGCGGCTGCTTGGCTGGGAGCCGCGCATCGGCACCGATGCCGGCCTGCGCCGCATGGTCGACTGGGTCGGCGGGCTGCCGCGCACGTGAACCTCGATCCGCAGCGCGGCCGCGACCGCTGGCGGCGGGCCATCCTCGCCGCCTTCGCCAATGGCGGCGCACGCGCGGTCGGGCTGCTGGTCCTGCTGGTCAGCGTCCCGTTGACCCTGCACCACCTCGGGCCGGAGCGCTACGGCCTGTGGATGAGCATCACCGGACTGCTCGCGGTGATGACCATGGCCGACCTCGGGCTGGGCAACGGCCTGGTCACCGCCCTGGCCCGTGCGGACGGCAGGGAGGACCGCGACACAGCGGCCCGCATCGTCTCCAGCGGCGTGCTGGTCGTCAGCGGTATCGCGGTGCTGCTCGGCCTGGTCTTCGCCGCATGCTACCCGGCCATCACCTGGACTTCGGTATACAACCTCCAACCCGGACTGGCGGCCGAGGAGGCCGGTCCGGCCACGGCGACGCTGGTCTCCTGCATGCTGTTCGGCCTGCCGCTTGGCCTGATCACCAAGGTCCGGCTCGCCCATCAGGAAGGATTCGCCCTGGGCCTGTGGGACACCATCGGCCAGGCCTGCACCCTCGCCGCCGTGCTGGCTGCGGTGCATGGCGGGGCCGGCCTGCCTACGCTGATCCTGGCGATGGTCGGGCCGCCGGTGCTGGTCAACGCGATCCATGCCGCCTGGATCGCCTGGCACAGGCCCTGGTTGCTGCCGCGCCTGCGCCATCTCGACGCGACGACGGCGCGCGGCCTGCTCTCCACCGGCAGCCTCTACCTGGTGCTGCAGGTGGCCAGCATGGCCATGGTCGCGATCGATCCGTTCCTCGCAGCCCACCGCCTCGGTCCCGACGCGGTCGCCGAGTTGTCGGTGACGCAGCGGCTGACCGGCATCCTCCCGGCCATCACCGGACTCTTCTGGCTCCCCCTGTGGCCGGCATATGCCGAAGCCATCGCCCGCGGAGACGCCGTATTCGTGCGCTCGGCCTTCCGTCGCTGCCTGGGCATCGGCCTGGTCCTGGCCCTGCTGACGACCGGATCGCTGTGGCTGGGCGGCGGCGCCCTGGTGCAGCTCTGGGTGCATGATGCGGTGGAACCGTCATCCGGACTGATCCTGGCCTGCGCAAGCTGGGCTGGCTTCGCCGTCGTCGGCGGGACCATCGCCATGCTGCTGAACGGCTTGGATGTTGTGCGTTTCCAGGTGTGGACCAATCTGGCGATGATCGCCATCGCCCTGCCTCTCAAGTGGCTGCTCTCCGGATCGGTCGGCCTCGCCGGGCTGGTCTGGGGGGCGCTCATCGCTGCAGCGCTCTGCCTGGTCATCCCCTGGCTGATGGTGGTGCCGCGCCTCCTCACCCGGATCGGGGCGGCCCGATGATCCGCTGGCTCAAGCGCCAGGGCGCGCTGTGGATGCCGCCGGTCGCGACGGGCTGCGCCGCCCCGGGCGCCACCCGCCGGGCGCTGCTCTCGTACATCGCCCTGCCGTTCCTCAGCCGGAACCGCTCTGGCGACCGCCTGCACTCCAACCGGCGCGAGGCCGTGATCATCGCCGAGGCGATCGCCGCATGCGGATACAGCGTCGACGTCATCGATTGGCGCAGCAGCTACCCGGTTCGGAACGGACGCTATGACCTGCTGTTTGGCTTCGGCGAGCCGTATGTGCGCTCCTTCCGCACCACCTACGCCGGCAAGCGCATCTGGTACGCGACCGGGGCCGAGCAGTGCTTCCAGGCCATCTCCGAGGCCACCCGCCTGCGCGCCTTCCGCGACCGGCATGGGCTCTCGCTGCGGCCCCGTCGCATGCCCGAGCGCTTCTGGAGCGAGGCCGAGGCGATGTCCGATGGCATGGTGGTCGTCGGAAACGCCTGGACCGCGTCGACCTACCGCCCGCTCAATCCCCGGCTGCAGACCGTGCTGCCGACCAGCAATGCCCGCTGGAGCCCGTCCGATCTCGCCCATGACTGGCAGCGCCGCCGCAACGGCTTCCTCTGGTTCGGCAGCGTCGGCGCCGTACACAAGGGCCTGGATCTGTGCTACGATGCGCTGCCCCTGCTGGATGCCGAGGTGCGCCTGCACACCTGCGGCCCGGTCACCGACGAGGGCGACTTCCTCGCCGCCTACGGCGGTGCCCCGCCCACCCAGACCACCCACCACGGCTTCGTCGACATCGCCGGCGAGCCGTTGCGCCGCATCCTGACCGACTGCGCCTTCGCCGTCCTGCCCTCGTGCAGCGAAGGCTGCGCCACATCGGTGCTGGCCTGCATGCAGGCAGGCCTGATCCCCATCGTCACCGCCGAGACGGGCATCGACCTGGACCTCGGCATCCCGATCACCGAGGCGACGCCAACCGGAGTCGCCGCGGCGATGCGCCAGGCCATGCGCATGGATGAGCAGGAGTGGCTCCGACGCTCCGCGCTGGTCGCTGCGCGGGTCCGCGAGCACCATTCGCACGACGCCTTCGCCACCGGATTCCGCCAAGCCCTGGCGGCCGTGCTATGAGCGACCCGCTGATCTCGGTCCTCATCCCGGCCTACAACCGCGCCGCAACGCTGGAGCAGTGCGTGCGCTCGGCCATGGCAAACGGCTATGCCGACCTGCAGATCATCATCAGCGACAACGGATCGACCGACGGCACGGCGGACCTCGCCCGTCGCCTGGCGGCAGAGGACCCGCGCCTCACGGTGATCGCCCACCCGGTCAATCGCGGCCCGCTGCCCAACTGGCGCGCCTGCCTCGATCAGGCCACAGGCGTCCTGGTCCACTGGCTGTGGAGCGACGATTGGATCGAGTCCGGCTTCTACCGCGCCCTGGTCGACGCCATGCAGGCCCAGGATGCCCAGATGGCCCTGAGTGCCGCCCGCATCCACAGCGACGCCGGCGCCCCGGACGACATCCTCTACCGCTGGGGCGATGGGAGTGTGGAAGGACGTCAGGCCGCCAAGCGCTTCGCCACCGGCGGCTGGCGTATCGCCCCCGCCAGCCCAGCCTCCGCTCTGCTGCCGACCGCCGCCTGCCGCGCCGCCTTCACCGAGGCCATCCCGCTGACCCGCGGCATCGACTGCAATCGCCGCGCCATCGGCTGCGACAGCTTGATGCTGATCAGCGCCGCCTGGTCATCCCGCCGGGTCGCCACCCTCGACGCCCCGCTGGCCGTCTTCCGGGCCCACGGCGACAGCATCTCCATCTCGTGCAAATCCTGGTTCCTGAGCGGCCACTACGCCTGGGCCAGACTGTGGCAGGGCCGGCAGCTAGGTCTGCCCCGGTCGTGGCGCTGGGCCGACCGCCTGCGGCTGTGGCGCTTCCGGGTGAGGCATGCCTGGAATGCCTGCACGGGCAGGGGCTGAGATGGGTCCCGCACCCCTGTGCGCAATTGCCTCCGGTGCCCGCCACGCCACGCTGCGCCACGTGGCCAACCTACCGATTTCCCAATCAGCAGCGCAGACCCGCTGATGGCCTACGCCCTCCGCCCGCGCATCCTCGTTACCGGCGGCGCCGGCTTCATCGGGTCGCACCTGTGCGAGCGTCTGGTCGCGGCCGGCAATGATGTTCTGTGCGTCGACAACTTCTTCACCGGCACGCACGACAACGTCGCCCACCTGATCGGTAATCCGCATTTCGAGCTGCTGCGCCACGACGTCGTCGAACCGCTGCGCGTCGAAGTCGACCGCATCTTCAACCTGGCCTGCCCGGCCAGCCCGGTGCACTACCAGTTCAACCCGGCGCAGACGGTGAAGACCAGCGTGCACGGCGCGATCAACATGCTCGGCCTGGCCAAGCGCACCAAGGCGCGGATCCTGCAGGCCTCGACCTCCGAGGTCTACGGCGACCCCACGGTCCACCCGCAGACCGAGGACTACTGGGGCAACGTCAACCCGATCGGCCCGCGTGCCTGCTACGACGAGGGCAAGCGTTGCGCCGAGACCCTGTTCTTCGACTACCACCGCCAGCACGGGGTCGAAATCAAGGTCATCCGCATCTTCAACACCTATGGCCCGCGCATGCACCCCAACGACGGGCGGGTGGTGTCGAACTTCATCATGCAGGCCCTGCGTGGCGAGGACCTCACCATCTACGGCGACGGCACCCAGACGCGCAGCTTCTGCTACGTCGATGACCTGGTCGAGGGCATGCTGCGCATGATGGACAGCCCGGCCGACAACATCGGGCCGATCAACCTCGGAAATCCAGTCGAGTTCACCATGCTGGAACTGGCTGAACTGGTGCTGAAACTTACTGGAAGTCAGGCGAAACTGGTACGCAGGCCCCTGCCACAGGATGACCCCAAACAACGGCAGCCCAATATTGAACGGGCGAAAGAGCAGCTGGGCTGGGCGCCGACGATCGCGCTGAGGGATGGGCTCGTTAGGACTGTGGCCTATTTCAAGAGTAGTATGTCACCAATAAGCTTGCCTTGATAACACTCGAGCAATGCATCTCAATGTCCGCGTAGCGCGATTCACCCCGGCTTTACGAATACAAGGCCACAGACGCCGGCACCAGGCATCGCCTCCCACCTAGGGAATTCGGCATAGTGTTTCGCGAACTCCAATGGATCAGCGACGGTAGTCGAAGGACCGTTGCGCAACCAGCGTTGCTCATAGGCGGCAAAACGTCCGGGCACCAACTCACCAAACCAATTCTGTGAAACCGGTTGCCGACCAATCGGCGCCACCAACCGATCCTGAATAGCGGTGGCATCATACCAACGCTGAAAAAAGGTGCCTTTGGGGGAAACAACTGTACGTCCTAGTCGGTAGACGTCCTCGTTGCGGTATTCATCGCGGAATTCGCGGTCGACAGGCACTGTGATTACCAACCGGCCACCTGGCCGCAAAGCATTGTACATCCACCCTATTGCCTGGCGATCGTCGTAGTCGCCAGCGATGTGCTCCAGTACCGAGATCGAAAAGATAGCGTCATAGCGGTCAACGGATGTTGCCACCCGGTCGACCGCTTCGCATTCCGTCGTGATGCCTGGTAGGCCCATTGCCTGTACGAGTGCGGCAGTGCCAGCCAGATCGCACCGGTCGGGATTAATCATGCGCATGGCGATGCCCGGGTGACGCTGCGCCCAGTATAGGCCAAACAAGAATGGCGACGCCACGTCGAGGACTTTCCCGGCCGACGGCAAATGGCGGGCGACGAATGGGAACTCCCAGTAACGAAAACTTGACATCGGCGCGGCGAACAAGGCGGCACCAACACGGTGCCCACGCGCAAGCAAGCGGAGTCCCATGCGACGACCGAAGCGGTCGAACACCAGTCCGGGACCACCCGCCTGAGTCGCTGCTCGAAGGGCATGCAGACCTCGTGCAACGTGCATCGGAAAGCGGAGCGGATTCATGGGACGTGCATGGTCCAGGACCTAGACCACTGCGCAAGCGCGCCAATAACTGAGCCTTGCAAACGAGAGACCTCAAATCGATCCGCGAAGTAGTCGCGCGGGCACTCCGACGTAGACGCCCGGTTCAACAATATCCTGTGGCACGACAGCGCCTGCTCCAAGAGTTACATCGTCGCCTATCGAAACCTTGTCGATTACTGTTGCCCCGGCGCCGATAAACGTCCTGTCCCCTACGCAGGCATAACCTGCCACTGTGGCGTTGACAGAGACATGGGCAAAGGACCCGATCTTAGCGTCGTGTTCAGTGATGCTACCAGTATTCAGGATCGATCCTTCTCCGACGATGGCGTTTGGGCCAACATGTGCCTGATGTCCTATGAATACACCTGGTGATATTCTCGCCCTCTGGCTGACGCTGGCACTTTTGGCAATGATCGTGGTCCATTCCAGACTGCGTCCTCGAACGGTAAGCCAAGCATCGCGCCTTAGCAGATTGCTGCCGTGAGCCAAGAATACCCGGCAGCCATCAGGAATGACCTCCGGCATAGCTGCCAACACAGGTTGACCTGCCCATGTCTCTCCTGGCAGGGCCGTTGGCGTGACAAACAAAAGGCTCTGAATTCCATTCTCGAGTGCAACATCTGCAACCGATCGGGCATGGCCACCGAATCCGAGAACAATCAAACCTACCGGCGTCATGACTCCCCCATCGCGTCAATACCACCGCCATTCGCGCAGCTTGCGGACTGAGCGACGCATTGACTGCACATCAGAGTCTGTCGGCGTTGACCTCGTGCGCAGAGACAAAGCGACCGATGATTGATGCCAGCCATGTCAGCCCCGGCGGAAGCGACGTACCTCGTCGCAGATCCGGTCGATATCGCTGTCATTGAGCGAAGTATATGTCGGCAAATTCAGCCCAATAGCGGCCAAATGGTCTGTGATAGGCAGCGCCTCCTTGCGTCTGCGCGCGCCCTCGCGGAACGGAGGCAGCGTATGCAGCGGGATAAAGAATGGGCGAGTCTCAATCCCTCTGACGTCGAGTTGAGCGGCGAGTTCGTCACGAGTGCGCCCATAGGCTGGTTCCACAGTGATACAGAACAGCCATGGCGTGATGCGCGCCCACGGAGACATCGGCTGCAGGCCAATGCCAGGCACATCGCCGAGTTGGCGCATATAGCGCTCATAGACCCGACGTCGCTCTCGAAGAATTTGTTCTCGCCGTTCGAGCTGGGCACACAACATCGCGCATGCGACATTGGTAAGACGAAAGTTATAGCCTGTTATCGGAAAGTAGTATCTCCGCTTCGGATCCATGCCCTGCCCCCGCAATGTTCGCATTCGCAATTCAAGCTGGGGATCATTGACTGTGACTGCGCCTCCCTCGCCACAAGTGAATATCTTGTTTCCGAAAAACGAGAATGTACCGACACGGGCCAAACCCCCGACCGGGCGATCCTTGTACTGAGCACAATGCGCTTCTGCGGCGTCCTCTACCACCCATAGGCCATGCACAGCGGCGATCTGATTGATGAAATCCATATCCGCAGGGTGGCCGTAGAGGTGCACTGCTATGATTCCGCGCGTACGTGGCGTAATCGCGTCCTCCAAATGGCGTGGATCCATACACCAGTTGGCAGGATCCACATCGATGAATACCGGTTCGGCACCGACGTAGCGTACCGCATTGGCGGTAGCAATGTAGGTCAGTGACGGCACCAACACCTCATCGCCAGGGCGCACATCCAGCGCAAGCAGCGCAAGATGCAGGGCGACCGTACCGTTGCTGACGGACAGCGCCGAGCGGGTGCCAGCCAACCCCGCGAAATCATGCTCGAAGCGCTGGATGTACGGTCCGGTCGACGATATCCAGGTACTGCGGATAGCGTCAACGACATAGTTTTCCTCGTTGCCCGTCAGATCTGGGGCTGCAACGGGAATACGGGATTGGGTCATGGCTCAACTCTCTTGGTGGGCAAGCCGCGAAGCAGCCGTGGGAGGATAAGCAGCATCGGGATGAGGGTGATGGGGACGTAAGCAATAACGGTAGCCCAGACCACTCCGGCAACGCCGATATGCTGGACTAGGAGCATCTTGAGCACAAATGCTACCAGCGCCATGGCCATAGCACACACTAGTTGCAGGCGTAAGCACTCAGCGGCGTTCAGGAACATTGACAGGGTAATACCCACACCTTGCAGGGTCATCCACATAGCCAAACCCCACAAGAGCGCTGGCTCGGCATGCACCCGGCCTCGCGACCACAGTGTGATCAACTCGGGACCCCACCAAGCGAGGACCGCACCAGCTGGTACGGTAACAACAACAACCAAGACCAAGGCGCGTCGAAGCACCTGCCGTACCCAGGTGACGTCGCCGGCTGCGATCGCCTCGCTGAATGCCGGCCACATCGGTGAAAGGACAATGGTCAACGCCATCGGCACCAATGAGAATAAACGCTGGGGGATGGCATAGGAGGGAACCACTTCGGGGCCGAGCGACCACGCGATAACCATGTTGTCTGTCGCAAAGGCAACCGAGGCGGCGACCTGCAGCACGCAGAACATACTGCCAGTGCGCAGCAGTCGCACCACCATCGGACGATCGACCGCTATCCACGCGGGACGAACCTCTCTGTGGGACCTGCAGAAGCAGACAGCAGCATGTCCAGCCGCAACTACAACCGGAACCGCGGCCGCCGTCGCAGCAAGGAACAGCAACCCCGCTCCATACGTCACCGTTAAGCATGCAACAAATAGCAGGCCGAGTCCAGTTAGCATGTCAGCAATGGCGACCGGCATCCCCTCCTGCTCACCCATACGCAAAGATTGCACCACACCAAAGGGTAGCGCTATCGCTACCGAAGCGGCTACGACCAGCATCACTACATTTGCCTCCTGGTACAGTTCTGCAGGAGGGTTGAGCAGCCCACCGATATCGCCGACTGCAGCGGCCAATGCCAATCCCACGGAATATAGCGCCGCCAATGCAACGAGTATGACCGTAGCCGAGGACAACGTCTGGCGCACAACCAGACGGTTGCCCGTGCCCTTCGCACGACTGATCGCGTTAACCACGCTCGCGGACAGACCGAGATCGAGAGGCGCCAGCATTGCCACAATCGACACAGCGGTCAACCATAGTCCGTAGCGCGCCTCGCCGAGATACGGCAGCAATAACGGCACTAAAGCGAGTGTGACAGCGGCATTGACTCCCCGCGAGGCAACACGCAGCGCACCGTTGACGAGCAATCGGCGCGTCCGCGAGGACCCGTTCTGGACATTAACACCGCTCTCGACGTTACCCATCAGAGCAGCGGCGGTGCAGCAAGCAGTTCACGGTCTTCGGAGGTTAGGCCCACGCCCCCGAGTCGACGATACAGCGCACGAAAGTGGCGCGCGGTGCGAGTCCAATCAAAGCGCGCAACATTGATGGACGCATCGGCAACCAACCGCGCACGAAGAGCGCGATCGGTCCACAGTCGGCGCATCGCGTCGGAGGCCTCCTCAATTGAATTCGGATCAAACAATAAAGCGGAGTTACCTGCCTGGCTGGGCAATGAAGTCACCGTTGAACACGCCGCTGGTACCCCAGCGAGGAATGCTTCCCAGAGCGGAAAGCTGGCAGCCTCGAAACGGGTAGGAATAACAACCATGTGCGCGAGGTGATACAAACACCCCAGATCCTCAGCGGATATGAACCCGAGGAAGGTCACCTGTCTGCCGAGATCGAGCTCGCGCACTAGCGGTTCCAGCACAAATCGGTAATGCTCAGTTTGCGCACCAGAGCACACAATCGGCACGACCAAGCCCTGGTCGCGCAAGCGCGCAGCAGCGCGCAGGAGCAATTCATGGTTTTTGTGCGGCCAAGTTTGCGCAGCATACAATGCGAATTGAGCGGGAAGACCCAACCGGACTCGAACATTCTGTAACGCGTCGACTGGCAATCGAATCGAACCACTGTTGACTGGCGCCAACGGGACGACCGCAATCCTCTCAGGATCTACCCTGTATTTATCGATTAGGTCCTGCTTGATATAGGTAGAAGCAACGGCGATCACACTTGCCGCTGAACAGAGTGTCCGGTACTGATAATCGCGTCTCCGAATGTCGTCTGCAGTGAAGTACCCCGGGAGATGCAGATGCTGAAGATCATGCGGATGATAGATCGATGGCAGATTGGTCAAAAATCCTGCCTGAGTAGTAAAGTGCATGACCCGCAAGGGCCTATCTTGAAGGCACCTGGGCGCCGGGGGTATGATCGGTCGCAACCGCCTAAGGCAATTCTTCGCCGCACTCTGCAGCGGTCCAAATAGCTTGGAACCTCGCTTTAGTAGCGGCGGCACCATCACTGGGCCTGGTTGGGCAAGAATTTCGCCGAAACCCATAACCTCGTTACGAATCCAGGCGTCCTGACCCGACGTGGTAAGAAATGCGTATTTTTCATTTCCATCCGCAAGCGACCTCAGGCCTCGAGCCAGGCCTAACACGAAGGATTCGATGCCGCCATTGACGCCGGATGATATCCGGGCGTCGATGCATACCCAAAGCTCTGACATGCCGTTGCTTACCTGCGATAGCCCCACGCCGCAAGCCATGGGATTCGCAGATGGTGGCGTTTGAAGCACCTAATCGAACAGCGTGTACCTGCAAAATCTGGCTGAACAGCACGAGTAACGGTTCACGATACCTATCCCGGATAGACCCGGCGAATTGCATCATGCTGAACTCCTCCTAGCGTGCCGCATTGTGCCTCATTCCTCTCAATCCGACTTGAATTCAGGTCGTTTCATTGCCGCGGAGCAGTCCCTGCATTGTCCTCCATGAACTTGAGCACCGGCCACACCATCGTGCCCGCCCCCCTGCGCCCGACCTACCCGCAGCCGGATCCCGCCCATACCGACGACGATCCGTGGATCTCAGTACTGGTCCCGGCCTACAACCGTGCGGCCACCCTGGCGGCCTGCGTCGGCTCGGTGCTGGCATCGGGGTACGTCCGGCTGGAGGTCATCATCGCCGACAACGGCTCGACCGACGCCACGGCGGCGGTGGCCCAGGATCTGGCCAGTCGCGATGCCCGGGTGCGGGTGATCCGCCATCCCGCCAACCTGGGCCCGCTGCCGAATTGGCGGTCATGCCTGGACGCCGCCAGATACCCGTTGATCCACTGGTTATGGAGCGACGACTGGGTCGAACCGGCCTTCTACCGTCGCATGATCGACGGCATGGTCCGCGACAAGGCCAGCATGGCCCTCTGCGCCGCCCGCATCTGGTGGGAGGATACGGGCTGGCAGCGGATCAAGTACAGCCTCTCCGATCAGCCGCGTAGTGGCCGCGACTTCGTCAAAATCGCTCTGAATGGATTCAGCACGGCGGTCAGCCCGGCCGCCGCCCTGCTGCCGACCGAATCCGTCCGCCGGCATTTCACGGATGCGATACCGGTCCGCTTCGGCCTCGACTGCAACAAGCGTGCGATCGGCTGCGATGCGCGCATGATCCTGGGCGCCGCATGGGAGGCCGCGCAGGTCCATTACTGCCCGGAGCCCCTGGTCGTCTTCCGTGCCCACAACGACAGCATCACCCTGAGCAGCAGTCGCAAACGCGTGCAGGCCCACTATGCCTGGGCCAGACTGCACTGGGCGAAAGGCCATGCCGTCCCTTGGCGCTGGAAGCTCTACGATTACGCACGCCTCGCCTGGGCCCTCTCACCGATCTGACCATGCGCCACCCCGTCGCCTTCATCATCTTCAACCGCTCGGACACCGCCGGCCAGGTCTTCGCCCGCATCCGCGAGGCCCGGCCACCGATGCTGCTGGTCATCGCGGACGGACCCCGCACCCACCGGTCCGGCGAGGCCGAGCGCTGCGCGGCGGTCCGCCGTCTGGTGCTCGACGGGGTGGACTGGCCATGCGAGGTGCGCACCTGCTTCAGCGAGGCCAATCTCGGCTGCCGCAAGCGGGTCAGCAGCGGGATCTCCTGGGTGTTCGAGCAGGTCGAGCGCGCCGTCATCCTGGAGGATGACTGCCTGCCCGACCCGTCCTTCTTCGCCTACTGCGACCACCTGCTGGAGCGCTACGCCGAGGACGAGCGCGTCACGCACATCGCCGGCACCAACTATGCCCTGGATGCGACAGGTCCCGCCAGCTGGCGCTGGGCCCGGCTCTATCCGATCTGGGGCTGGGCCACCTGGCGCCGGGCCTGGCGCAGCTACGACCCCGATCTGGCCGATTGGCCCGCCTTCTCCTGCAATGGTCTCGCCGCGGCGGTACCGCCGCATGCCCGGCCGGCCTACTGGCGCGAGGTCTTCGCCAAGATGCACGCCGGATTCGACACCTGGGACTACCAGTGGATCCTCGCCTGCTGGCGCCAGCACGGCCTGGCCGCCATCCCGGCCCGCAACCTGATTTCCAACATCGGCTTCGGCGATGGTGCCACGCATACCCGGCGGCGCACCCCGTTGGCCGACCTCCCGCTCGACACGCTGCCCGAGCCGCTCATCGCCCCACCCGACATGGTCCCCGACGCACATTGGGAGGCGGAGGTCCATCGGCGGCAATATGCCCGCCCGTGGCTGCTGCGGCGGGTGGCCGACGTGGTGCGACGGCTGCGTCGGACATGAATCCGCGTTCCCTGCCTGCCGCCTGCAGGACCGGCACCGTCCATTACTAGGCCATGCGCATCTCCGTCGTCACTCCCAGCTTCCGGCAGGCACGCTTCCTCGAGCGCACGCTGACCAGCGTCCTCGGGCAGGGATGGCCGGATCTCGAACACCTCGTCGTCGATGGCGGCTCGGATGATGGCTCCGTCGACATCATCAAGCGCTACGCCGACCGGTTGGCATGGTGGACGAGCGAAGCCGATCGCGGGCAATCCCACGCCATCAACAAGGGCCTGCAGCGCGCCACCGGCGACATCGTCGGCTGGCTCAACAGCGACGACACGCTGGCTCCGCATGCGCTGTCCAGGATCGCCGAGGTGTTCGAACGCCATCCGGAGGTCCAGCTCGTCTACGGCAACGTGTGCCTGATCGATGCCGATGACCGGCTGCTGCGCCGGCTGGTCGCCATTCCGACCTGCTTCAGCGAACTGCAGCGGTTCAACCGCAATCTCTGGAGCCAGCCGGGGACGTTCTGGCGGCGCAGCCTGCATACGCGCCTGGGTTGGCTGGATGAAGTCCTGCACTGCACCATGGATTGCGACTGGTGGAGCCGCGTGGCCCGCAGCGAGCCGATCCGGCATCTGCCTGCCCACGTCGCCAACCTGCGCGTCTACGGGGAGACAAAGTCCTCCACCCAGGGCGAACGGTTCTCTGCCGAGCATCGGCTGCTCGATCAGCGCTACGGCGGAGCCGAGCCGCGCTGGTGGCGAAGGCGGCTGTTCATGCTGCAGCGCATCGGACGCATCGTGCGCCGCCCGGCGAACCTAGCCTACCGTCTCGGCTGGAACCAGGCATGAACACCGCTCGTGCAGCGTGGCTGACCATGATGGCGGGCCTGGCGACCGTCTGCCTGCCCTCATGCGAACTGATCCCGCTGCCCTGGATGGTGAAGCCGGTCACCGCGCTCCTCGCTGGATTGGCCGCCCTGCTGGCCATCGCTGCGAGGCCGGCCCTGCTGGCCGAGCAGGCGCGCGAACGGACCAACCACCTGCTGGCGGCCTTCGTCGGCATCGCCCTGCTCGCCACCGTGCTCGGCCTCGGCGCCGGTCTGGAACCGCTCAAAGGATCCTCGCCGCTGGCCGCAGCGGTGAAGGCCTGGGCCAGCCTGGTCCTCGGCCTGGGCACCTGGTTCGGACTGCGCTGCGTGATCCGCGGTCCACACGAAGCCGTGCTCGCCGAGCGCTGGCTGTGGGGCGGCCTCGCTGCCGCCGTCGCCATGGCGCTGGTCCAGGCTGGCGCCGACCTGCGGATACCCGGGTGCCAGCCGGTGGTCACCTGGGCGGCGCACAACCTCGGCGGCTCGACCATGCTCGACGGACGCACTCCTGGCAGGGCCTGGGGGCTGTCGCCGGAGCCATCGCTCTTGGGCAGCCAGCTCGCCGTCGCCGGTCTGGTGCCCGCCCTGGCCAGAATCTGCGCGCCGCAGCCGGGCGATGGGCCACGCTGGATCCCCTGGTCGGCGGCGGCGCTGTGCTGCCTCGGCCTGGGACTGAGCCGCGCCCGGACCGGCCTCGGCCTCGCCATGGTGCTGATCCCGATCGCCATCGCCCTGGCCTGGTGGTGGCGGGCCGGCGAACGGCGGGGGTTGGGCGTCACTGCCGCCTGCCTCGGACTGCTGCTCGCGGGCATGATCGGGCTGGCTGCCTGCAACCCCTACCTGCGGGCCACCACCTCAGGCGCGGTGGGCGGAGCCACGGCGGCTGAGCGCGCCGCCAGCGGCGGCATGTCCTCGCGACTCGCCGCCTGGAGCGCCGGCTGGGATGCCGCCTGCGCGCACCCGGTGACCGGAGTCGGACTCGGCCTCGCCCCCTGGCAGGTCGTCCGGCATCTGCCGGCCTGGTCGCTGCGCGACAATGCCGAGACGCAAAGCTGGATCGACCCCGGGCCCGGCTCCCTGCCCAACATCAAGCACCTCTGGTTGCGCCTCGCCGCCGAGACCGGGATCGCCGGGCTGCTCGCCTTCAGCGCGTTCGTCGCCTGCATCGCCTGGCCGCGGCGGCGCGATGATGCCGCGGTCAAGCTGTGCGGCGTGCTCGCCGGCCTGGCCGTGTTCGGCGACGGGTTCTCACTCGACAGCTTCGCCCTGCCGACGGTCTGGGTGGTGCTGGCACTGGCGGCAGCGCGACGGCAGCCGGAGCAGAGCGCATGCGCTGCATCCTGATCAACCAGTTCCATCCGCCGGCGGTGGCGCCGACCGGCCAGGTCATGGCCGACCTGGCACGGACCCTGGCGGCACGCGGACATGAGGTCGTGGTGCTGTGCGCGGATGACGGCTACGACGATGGCAGCCGCTCGAGGCGGAGACGCGAGCGCATCGATGGCTACGTCGTCGTCCGCCTCGGCATCGCCGGAGGCGGACGGCGCCATCCCCTGGCCCGGCTGGCAGGCTACGCCTCGTTCGCCGCCGGCGTGGGAGCTTGGCTGGCGACCCGCTCGCGGTCCGGCGACACCATCGTACCGCTGACCACGCCGCCGTATCTCGGACTCGTCGCCAGGCTCGCGGCAGCGCGTGGCGCCAGGCTGGTGCATTGGATCATGGATCTGTATCCCGACGTGCTGGCGGCGCACGGCCTCTGCCGTGAACGGTCGTTGGCCTATCGCCTGCTGGCATCGCTGGCGCGCCTGCAATGGGGACCTGCCGCGTTGGTGCTGGGGTTGGGACCGGTGATGGAGCGGCGCATCCGCCGCCACCTACATCCCGCGACTGCCAGCGCCTGGGTGCCGCTGTGGGGCGACGCCACCCTGCAGCCGGCCGAGCACCACGATGCCGGCAATCGCCAGGAGCTGGTTCTGCTCTACTCCGGCAACCTGGGCCTTGGCCATCGCTGCCAGGAGTTCCTCGCGGTCGCCGCCCAGGCCGCCGGCACCCGCTGGATCTTCTCGGGAGGCGGCGCCCGACGCACAGAGGTGGAAGCATTTGTCCGCGCCAACCCGCAGGCGCCGATCGAACTGGCCTGCTACGTGCCGCTGGCGCAGCTGCGCGACCACCTGGGCGCCGCCGATGTGCACCTCGCGAGTCTCGACCCGGCCTGGCAGGGTTGCATGGTGCCGAGCAAACTGCCCTCCTCATTCCGCATCGGTAGACCGGTCATCTTCGTCGGTGGCGAGGACAACGAGATCGCGATGTGGATCCGCGAGAGCGGCGGTGGCTGGGTGGTCGGATGCAACGACCTTGCCGCCCTGCAGGCTGCGGTCGAGGCTGCCCGCGATCCGGTAGAGCGCAGCAAGCGCGGGCTGGCGGCACTGGCCTTCGCCCGCCAGCGCTTCGATCGCGAGAGCAATTGCTGTCGGATCGCAGGACTGATCGAGTCTTCGGGCGATATCGGGAATTGAATTCCTGTGCATTCGGGGTTAATCCTCCACCCGTGATTGACCGCCGATCCGCCACCCGTCCGCCCGGCATCGCCGTCGGCGGCGGCGTGGGTCCTGGCAGCCCAGCGCCACATGTGCCCGAGGCCTTGCCATGAGCGACATCCCGCTCGATAGAGCCCTGCTCACCGGGATGATCGCCACCGCCGGCGTGCTGGTGCTGATGCCCCTGCTTATCCGCGCCGCGCCGCGCCTGGGCATGGTCGACGACCCGACGCGGGATACGCGACGGGTGCATATCAATCCCATCCCACGGGTCGGTGGCGTCGCCGTCGCGCTGGTCCTGGCCCTGGCCCTGGCGGTCCAGGCCCAGCCGCTCGATGGCACGGTCTGGCTCCTGGGCGGGATCGCCGTGCTGCTCGGGGCTGGGATCATCGATGATCGCGGTTCGCTGTCGCCGGGGCCAAAACTGCTGGCCCAGGCCGTGGCGGTGGTGCTGGCGATGATCGGGGGCTGCATCCTGCCCGGTGTACCGATCCCGCTGCTGGGGATCGAACTGACCGCCACCTGGGCCACCTGGCCGGTCACCCTGGTGCTCGGCCTCGGCCTGATCAACGCGACCAACCTGATCGACGGCCTGGATGGGCTGGCGGCGGGGATCGGTTGCGTCAGTGCCCTGGCCTTCGCCGCCATGGCCGGGCTGTCCGGCGACGTTCCCGCCTGCATCGCCAGCACCGCCCTGGCCGGCTGCCTGGTCGGAACCCTCGCCTTCAACAGCCATCCTGCACGCGTCTTCCTCGGCGATACGGGCAGCATGATCATCGGCTTCATGCTGCACGTGCTCGGGCTCGCCCTGATCCGTGGCAATGTCGGCGGCGATCCCGGGCTGAGCCCGTTCGTCGTCCTCCTCGTCCTGGTCATCCCCTGGGCCGACAGCGCCTACGTCATGCTGTCGCGCCTGCTGCACGGGGGGAATCCCTTCCGCGGCGACAAGACGCACGTCCACCATCAGGTGCTCGGGCTGGGCTTCGACCACCGCATGGCGGTGATCACCCTGGTGTCGCTGAGCGCGGCGATCGCCTGCGTCGCGGTCCTGCTGCGCCGCCATCCCCATGACACGCTCTTCCTGCTCACCCTGTTCTGCGCCCAGTCGGTGATCTTCGGCCTGCGCTACCTGCGGCGTTCGCGGGTGTGGTCGCGCCTGTCGTTGCGCCTCGAACGGATGCGGCGCGAGCGCAACACGGCGCGCATCGAGGCGGCCGGCCACCCGGGCGGGCGCCCGGTCGCGTTCGTGGTCTGCGTCCTCGCCATCGGCCTGGCCGCTGCCCACCTGCCCGCCCTGGTCCGCCACGCCCCGCTGAGCGGGCTCGCCGCCGCCGCCGGCGTCGCCCTGGTGCTGATCGTGCTGGCGACGACACGGCGCTGGGACAACCACGTCACCTCGATCATGGCTGCGATGTGCGGCGGAGCGCTGGCATTCGCCGTCGAGTCGGGTCACTGGCATGCCGGCGACCCGGACGGCAGGGGCCTGCAGGCGATCTACGTCGCCCGTGGCCTGACTGCGGCCCTGTTCATCGCCTCCCTGCTCCTGCTGTGGCTGCGCCGACGCCTGCACCTGCTCATCGATGGACCCGTCGATCTGGTGCTGATATCCGTGGCCGCGAGCACGGTTTGGCTGGCGCGCGATCGGCTGGCCCTGCCGCCGAACGCCATCATCGCGCCGGCTCTCGCCTGGTACCTCGCCTGCAAGGCCTGCGCCGGGGAGGATGGCTGGCGCAAGTGGCTCGTGCCCGCCACCGTGACCACCGCCGGAGCGATCTTCGCGGGCTGGCAGCTGCTGCGCGGATGATCCCGTCCGTCATCACCATCTGCCGCAACCCGGGCGGGACGATCCTGCGCACAAGCGCTTCGCTCGCTGAGCAGACCCTGCGTTGCGAATGGCTGGTCATCGACGGGGCTTCGTCCGATGGGACCCCGGAACGGCTGCGCGCCCTGCCTCGGCCACCCGATGTGCTGGTCAGCGAACCGGACAAGGGCATCGCCGATGCCTTCAACAAGGGCCTGGCACGGGCCGGCGGCGACGCCGTCCTCTTCCTCAATGCCGGTGATGCCTTCGCCGGTGCGGATGCCCTGCGGACCTTGACCCAGGCATGGATTCCCGGCCCCCATCGCTGGATCACCGCCGGGGCCGAAGTGCGACGCGAAGACGAGTCGGTGCTGTTCACCCGCCCGCCACCCGCCGGTGATCCACGCGATCTGATTCGCCACGACTGCCGCATCTGGCACGCCGCCACGCTGTGCGAAACGGCCTTGCTGCGCGAGGTCGGCGGCTTCGATACCTCGTTCCGCAGCTCGATGGACTATGAGCTGTGGGTGCGGCTGATCAGCCGCGGGCATGCTCCGCAGATCTGCCCAGCGATCATCGCCAGGTTCTACCAGGGTGGGGCCAGCGCCAACCTGGCACGACGTCATGCCGAGAACCGCCGCGCCCGCGCCATGCACGGCCTGCAGAATGGCAGGTTGACCGAGTGGCGGCTCAGCCTGGTGAACACCCTGAAGTCGCTGGCGCCGCGCGGCGCCTGGGCCTACCGGCTGAAGGAGCGCCTGGGATGGTGAACTGCGCCGCGCTGTGGACTCGAGACCACGAGCCCAACGCCGCCGCCGGCAGGCCGCGCATCATCGCCGATCTGCATGCCGGAGCCCTGCGCGACATTCGCCATGTCCGCCTGCGCCATGCCCTGGAGCTGGGCTGGGGTGCGCGGCTGTCTGCCGGAATCCGCTGGCTGTGGCGGCTGGCGACGTTCAGGCCGGAGCCGCTGCAATGCGCGCTGTTTGCCGTGCCAGCCGCGGTGCGGTCTGCGGTCGATGCCGTGGGCGAAGCGACCACCGTGTATATCGACGGGGTACGCTGTCTCGCAGCTGTGCGCCGCCTGGCGCGGCCGGGACGACGACTGGTGTGCGACCTGGACGACCTGCTGTCGCGACGCACGAGGCTGCAGATCGCCCTCGGCGAGCCGCCGAATCTCGGCTACGTATCCCGCTTCGCGCCACGTCCCCTGACCTGGCTGCTGGGCCAGGTCGGAGGACTGGTGCAACGCTATGAGGCCTGGTCGCTGCGGCGCGCCGAGAGTGAGATCGCCCGACTCTGCGATGCGGTCGCGCTGCTGTCGCCGGTGGAATGCGCTGCCTACCGCCAGTCCTTGCCGGCCACCGTGCATCCGCGCATCCTCCGCGTGCCACCGGCCCAGGCAGTGGTGCGGCCCGGCACCGGACTCGCCGCGCCACTGCGCTTCATCTTCGTCGGTGGGGAGAACCTGTCGCAAAACAGGCTGACCCTGCTGCGCTTGTTCCGGCTGTGGAGGAAAGCGCCTGCGGGCCGTGAGCTGCACTGGTTCGGACGGCGTGTGCCAGGAGGGATCATCCCGCCGGCCGGCGTCATCTGCCATGGCTTCGTCGCCGACCTCGCCGCCGAGGCATACGACGGGCGCAGCGTGCTGCTGAACCCATCCGCCATCGCCGGCGGAGTGAAGACCAAGATGCTTGAGGCCCTCGCCCATGGCTGCCCGGCCGTGGGCAACCAGGCCGCGCTCGAAGGGGTGGACTGGCCGGATTATCCGCTGCTCATCGGCGAAGACGATGCCGTCTGGTCGGAATTCATCGCCGACCCGGAGCGCCGCATGGCGGATCTGCTCCGAGGACTCGCCATCGGCCAAGAGCATCTGCGCTGCGAACATGATCCGCTGATGTTCGAACGGAGCTGGCGCGGGTTGCTGGGGTTGGCTTCCGGGGGCGTCGATGTCCACGTCGACGGTGGATGACGACCATTGCCCCTCGTCGACGTGGACGTCGACGCTCCCGAAGCCCGCCCTGGATCTGCCGGTCAAGATCGGATAGTCCGCCCCGTGCGCGCACGCTCCCTCCCGACCTGCCTGGCCCTGACCGCCGCCGACCTCGGCGCCTTGGCACTGTGCGCCGCGTTGTCGTGGTGGCTCAAGTCGCTGGCCAATCCCGAGCTGCCGTTGGAGATGTACCTAAATGCGCTGCCGCTGCTGCTAGGTGGCGGCGCCGCGGTCTACGCGCTACTCGGGCTCTATCCCGGCATCGGCTGGGGACCGGCCGAGGAACTGCGCCGCCTCAGCCAGGGCACCACCATCGTCATCGTCGGCGCTGTCGCCCTGACCTTCCTCGGCCAGAGCGGCGTGGCGTGGTCGCGCCAGATCTTCGCCGCCACCTGGCTGCTCGCGCTGGTCGCCGTACCGCTGGCGCGCGCCGGTGTGCGCCGGGGACTGTGCCGGGCCGAGTGGTGGGGCGTGCCGGTAGCCGTGCTTGGCGCGGGGGCGACCGGCGCGCAGGTCGTCGGACTGCTGCGCGCCCGACCGTGGCTGGGGCTACGACCGGTCGCGGTACTCGACGACGATCCGGCCAAGCAGGGCTGCGAGGTCGGCGGCCTGCGCGTGTCGGGAACACTTGCGACGATCAGTACGCTGTACGCCGACGGCGTACACCACGGCATCCTCGCCATGCCTGGCCTACCGGCCGAGCGGCTGTCGCGCATGCTCGACCAGCTCGGCGACCACCTGCGTCATGTCTTCATCGCTCCGGCCCTGCCCGGCTCGCCCGATGTCATCGCCGAGACCCGCGAGTTCGCCAACACCCTGGTGCTGGAAGTACGGCAGAACCTGCTGCGGCCCGAGGCGCGGATCATCAAGCGGACTCTCGACGTCGTCGCGGTCGGCGGCGGTCTGCTGCTGTTCTGCTGGGTCTTCGCCGGCCTCGCCCTGGCGGTGAAGCTGACCTCGGCCGGACCGGTGTTCTACGGCCAGCGGCGACTCGGCCGCGGCGGTCGCGAGTTCCGCGCCTGGAAGTTCCGCAGCATGGTCAAGGACGCCGACGCCCAATTGCAGCTCCACCTTGCGGCCCATCCCGAACTGCGCGCCGAGTGGGAGCGCGACCACAAGCTGAAGGACGATCCGCGCGTCACCTGGATCGGCCGCCTCCTCCGCCGCACCTCGCTCGATGAACTGCCGCAGCTGTGGAACATCCTGCGTGGCGAGATGAGTCTGGTCGGACCGCGGCCGATCGTGCAGGACGAGGTCGCCAAGTACGGCTCGCACTTCGAGCTGTACACGAAAGTACGGCCCGGCCTGTCGGGGCTGTGGCAGGTCTCCGGCCGCAACGACGTCACCTACGGCGAACGGGTCGCCCTCGACTGCTACTACGTGCGCAACTGGTCGGTATGGCTGGATCTGGTGGTCCTGGCCAGGACCTTCCGCGTCGTGCTCCTCGGCAAGGGGGCGTATTGAGGGTCGCCGCCTGGAACGCCCGGCTCGACGCTGCCCCGCCGCGCACGGCCGCCGCCATCGGTCGCTGGCTGCTGTGGGTCGGCAGTGCTGCGATGCTGTGCGGCATGTTCCTCACCCCGCCGTGGGGCCTGTTCGGCATCGCCCTGGCCAGCGTCGGCGCTATCCTCGCCCGCCCGCCGCTGCACCGGATGCCTGTGCTGCATGTCGGTCTCGCCCTCGGCGCCTGGGTGCTGGCCAGCAACCTCGCCGGAATGTGGCGCGACCAGCCGGGCAGCGGTCGCATCAGCAGCCTGGCCTACGCCTGGTTCGCCGTGCCGCTGGTGGCCGCCGCGGCGAGCGACCCGCGCTGGCGGCGGTTCGCCCTGCGCGCCCTGGTCATCACCGGTGGCGTGGCGCTGCTCGTCGCCCTGCTGCAGTTCCTGGTCGGCCTCGGCAAGGGACCGCTGCGCATCGATCCGGACGGGAACCGTTTCGCCTACGCCCGCGGCTTCAGCTCGTTCCACCTCTCCTACGGCTTCGCCGGTGCGATCCTCGCGGCGCTGAGCGTGCCGGTGATGGCCGGCACCGCCTGGGCCTGGGCCGGTCGCATCATCGGCCTGGTCGGCATCGGCATCTGTGGCGCCCGTGCCTGCCTGCTGGGCGGCACCGCTGGGATCGCCGCCGCACTGGCATCCCGTGGCCGTCGCTGGCTGCTGGCCGCCGCCGGCATCGCCATCGTGCTCGCTGGTCTTATGGCCGCCCGCATGGCTATGACCGACAGCGTCCGGCTGCGCCAGATGCTCGCCGGGCAGGACGGCCGGCTGCCGATCTGGCAGGTCACCGCAGTTATGATCGGCGAGCGCCCCTTGCTGGGCATCGGGTCCCGCAAGAGTTTCGAACTGGCGTGGAACGAGACGTATGAGCGCGTCGCCCCCGGCCCACCCAACGAATTCGGCGCCGACGGCGGCTGTCCGCATGCCCACAACTGGCTGCTAGCCGTCGCCGCCGAGCACGGCCTGCCCGCCGCCGCCCTCCATCTCGCCCTGGTGCTGACCGTGCTGGTCCTGCTGTGGCGCCGCCGCCACGAGGCACCTGAAGCCTTCCAGGCCGGCTGCGGCATCGCGGTAGCCGCTGTGGTCTGCGCCATCTTCGAACCGCTGCCCACCCAGGCGGCGCCCGGGATGGGCTTCCATGCCGCGCTCGGCTTCGTACTGGGAACGTCGTTGTCAGCGGATCAGGGCAGCCTGAATACCGCCAAGCCATCGACCTCGAACAGCGGCGGCCCGTAAGCCGCGAGATGCGCCCGGCGGTCGCCGCGCGCAGCAATGAAGCGGGCGCCGCGCGCCTGCAGGGCCGGCACGGTGGCGAGCTGATCCTGGCCCTCGATCCACCAGCCATATCGGCCCAGGCGGTAGAGGATCGCCGCCGGCACGCTGTCGTAGGCGATGACCAGGGCCTCGCGCGGGATGGCGGCGGCGGCGGCGCGGATCACCGGATGGTCGTACGGCGCGCCGTAGCGGCCATCGATGCGGGCGAAGGCGAGCGGTCCGGCGGCGGCGAGCAGCACCAGCGCGCTCGCAGCCAGCCAGCGGCGACGCTGCGCCAGGGCCCAGGCAAGACCTGCCCCGGTCAGCACGGCGCACGGCGCGACCATGACCACGGTGTAGTAGTCGTGGGGTCCGAACTGGCCGGCGAATGGCAGCAGCACACCGAAGGCGCCGAGCAGCCACCACCAGATGAAGCCGCGACGCCACGCGAACCAGCAACCCAGCGCGAACAGCGGCACCAGCGGCAGGCCGATCCACAGCTGCCACGGCCACTCGACCAGCAGCTTGCCCAGCGGCCAGCCCTCGGCCAGGGCGGTCAGCGAACGGCGCCACGGCACGCCGAGCAGGAAGTAACCGCCCGTGCCCAGTTCGTTGGCGTGGCGGAACCACAGCACCATCGGCGCCAGGCAGGCGGCGCCGAACAGCCACCAGCGCGGCCGGATGAGGCCACGCAGGCCGTGCCGTCGCAGCAGTTCGACCGCCAGGGGCAGCCCGATGCACAACGCGATCGGCTTGATCACCCCGGTGGCGGCGAGCAGCAGCGCCGCGCCAACCGCCGTGCGCCAGCCCGCCTCGCCGGCGATCCAGCGCCG
>JALHRW010000043.1 GCA_022841245.1 Planctomycetota bacterium | reverse complement strand
CTGGTCGCTGGTCGCTGGTCGCTGGCCGCTGGCCGCTGGCCGCTGGTCGCTGGTCGCTGGTCGCTGGCCGCTGGCCGCTGGCCGCTGGCCGCTGGCCGCTGGCTTCCAGCCACACCCCCGGTCCGCAGGCCGGACAGGCGATCGGCTGGGCGTGGAAACGCCGGTCCTGCGGATCCTCGTACTCGCCACGGCACGCCGCGCACATGGCGAAGCCGGCCATGGTGGTGTTCGGCCGATCGTACGGCACCGCGGCGATGATCGAGTAGCGCGGTCCGCAGTCGGTGCAGTTGGCGAAGGGATGGCCGAACCGGCGGTCGCGGGGGTCAGCGATCTCGCCGGCGCAGGCGGCGCAGATCGCCGCGTCCGGAGTGATCGCCAGGCTCGGCGCCGCGCCATCGGCTGAGGCGACGATGACGAAACCGGTGGCGACGCTTGCGGCCATCTCCGCAATCGACACCTCGCCGATCCGCGCCAGCGGTGGAGCCTCCTCCGCCAGCCGACGCTGGAACTCGTCGAGCTGCTCCACCGCGCCCTGCACCTCGATGAAGGCCCCGTGCACATCGTTGCCGACCAGTCCGCTGAGTCCCAGCTCGCGGGCAAGGCGGGCGATGAAGGGCCGGAAGCCGACCCCCTGCACCCGACCGCCAACCGTGATGCGCCGACGCATGGCGGCCACCTTTGCCGGGATCCGTCCGCGACAAGCCCTGTGCAACCTTGCCGGGTTGCGGCGGGTGCACGGCTCTGCCTCCATATCGTTCAAACGTCCAAACATCCAATCGGCCATATGACCACCGCCAGCCAGTATCTCAGTCCGCGCCAGGCCGCCCGCCTCCTCGGCGCCTCCGAATCGTCGCTCAAACGCTGGGTCGATGCCGGCGACCTGGCCATCCGCCGCACCGCTGGCGGTCATCGCCGCATCCCCGCCACCGAGGTGGTGCGCTTCGCCCGTCGTGAAGGCCTGACGCTGCAGGATGCCGGCCTGCTCGGCCGCAGTCCCCCCGCCGCCGGACGCCGGCTGACCGCCAACGTAACCCGAGCCCTGCTCGATGGCGATGGCGATGCGGTACAGCGCCTGCTGCTCTCGGCCCACCTCGATGGCATGCCGGTGGCGGCCCTGGCCGACGGCCCGCTGCGCCTGGCCATGGAAGAACTCGGCCGGCTATGGCTGAGCGATCCCGAGGGCGTCGCGCGAGAACACCACGCCACGCTGCTGGCGATGCGCGCCGCCGAGGCCCTGCGCAACGTGCTGCCGGCGCCGCGCCCGGGTGCGCCAACCGCGGTTGGCGGAGGTCCAGCCGGCGACCCGTACCTGCTGCCGTCGCTGCTCGCCTCGTTGGTCCTGCAGGAAGCCGGCTGGCGCACCGTCGACCTCGGTCCGGACACGCCGGACGCGGCGCTGATCGCCGCCGCCCACCGTCACGGCGCGACCCTGGTGTGGCGCTCGTACACCGGCGAACTCGAACCCACCGCGGCCGCCAAGGACCTCGCCACGTTGTGCCGACGTATGGCCCCGTGCCGGGTCGTGGCAGGCGGATGGCGAGCACACCTCCTCGGAGACCTCGACGGCATCGCCAACCTCGAGCGGCCCGCCACCATGACCGATCTCGCCGCCCTGGCCAGGACGGGGGCTTGAGTGCGCATCGCCATCATCGGCACCGGGATCAGCGGGCTGACCTGCGCCCACCTGCTGCATCCCCACCACCAGCTGACCATCTACGAGGCTGACGCGCGCATCGGCGGGCACACCAACACCGTCGCGGTAGCGGACGCGCAAGGCCGCCGCTGGCCGGTCGACACCGGCTTCATTGTCTGCAACCGCCGGACCTATCCGAACTTCACCGCCATGCTCGACCGCCTCGGCGTGGCGCTGAAGCCCACCGACATGTCGTTCGCGATGTCGTGCCCGCGCAGCGGGGTCGAGTACAACGGCCACGATATCGACGGGCTGTTCGCGCAACGCCGCAACCTGCTGTCGCCGTCGTTCCACCGCATGTGGTGGGACATCCTGCGCTTCAATCGCCTGACCCGCCGCTGGCTCGACGCCGACCCGGCGCTGACCGTCGGCGAGGCCCTGGCCGGCGCGGGTTTCGGCCGGCGCTTCCGCGAGCACTACCTCGAACCCATCTGCGCCGCCATCTGGTCGATGCCGGCCGCCGGCCTCGATCGCTTCCCGGCCCGCTTCCTCGCCCGCTTCCTCGACAACCACGGCATGAACACGGTCGCCGACCGGCCGCAGTGGTGCACCGTGGCCGGCGGCTCGGCGACCTACGTCGCCGCCATGACCAAGCCGTTCGCCGACCGCATCCGCCTGCGCTCGCCGGTGCGCCGGGTGCGCCGGCTCGGCGGGACAGTGAGCGTCACCACCGATGACGGCAGCGAGATCTACGATCAGGTCATCATCGCCGCGCACAGCGACCAGGCCCTGGCCATGCTCGACACGCCGAGCCTGCTGGAGCAGCAGCTGCTCGGCGCCATCCCCTACCAGGCCAACGAGGCGGTGCTGCATAACGACGCCACGGCGATGCCGCGCCTGCGCCGAGCCTGGGCTTCCTGGAACGTCCGACCCGGGGATGCCGGTGCCCCGCCGGCGGTGACCTACTGGTCGAACCGTCTGCAGGGGCTCGACACCCCGACCCCCTTCCTGGTCAGCCTCAACCAGGCGGTCGATCCCGGCCGGGTGCTCGATCGCTTCCTCTACCACCACCCGCGCTTCACCGCCGCAGCCCCGGCCGCGCAGGCCCGGCACGGCGAACTGATCCAGCACCACGGGGTCAGCCACTGCGGCGCCTATTGGCGCTTCGGCTTCCACGAGGACGGCGTGGTCTCGGCCCTGGCGGTGTGCGAACGCTTCGGGGTCCGGCCATGAACAGCGCCATCTACAGCGGCTGGATCCGCCACCGCCGGCGCCATGACCGGGCGCAGATCTACCGCCACCGCATCTTCATGTGCTGGCTCGACCTCGCCGAGCTGCCCGGCCTGTTCCGCGGCCGGCAGTGGTGGCGGCGCGAGGCCCCGGCCCCGGCCAGCTTCCGTCGCGCCGACTACCTCGGCCATCCGCGCGTGCCGCTCGACCAGGCGGTGCGCGATCTGGTCGAGGGCCGCACCGGCACGCGTCCGACAGGACCGATCCGGCTGCTCACCCACCTGCGCTACCTCGGCGCCTGCTTCAACCCGGTGTCGTTCTACT
Source organism: Planctomycetota bacterium (assembly GCA_022841245.1). Lineage (GTDB taxonomy): Bacteria > Planctomycetota > UBA11346 > UBA11346 > UBA11346 > UBA11346. Next base: position 26,746 of record JALHRW010000043.1, on the reverse strand, counting down.
ACTGCTTCGACACGGCTGGCGAGCGGGTCGAGACCATCGTCGCCGAGATCACCAACACGCCGTGGCTGGAACGCCACGCCTACGTCCTGCCGGTGCGCGATGGCCGCCTGCGCTGGCGCTTCGCCAAGACCTTCCATGTCAGCCCGTTCCACGGCATGGACCACACCTACGAGTGGGCGTTCAGCGCGCCCGGCCAGCACCTCGGCGTGCACATGCGGAACATCCAGGACGGACGCGTGGTCTTCGACGCCTCGCTGGCGCTGCAGCGCCGCCCGTGGAACGACGCCACCCTCGCCCAGGTGTGGTTCCGCTATCCGGCGATGAGCCTGTTCGCCCTGACCATGATCTACTGGCACGCGCTGACCCTGTGGTGGCGCGGCGCCACGTTCCACCCGCATCCCGTCACCATTCCCGTCGCGGAGGCAGCATGAGCGAAGCCTTGTCCCTGTCCCGTCCGCCGTCTGCCGCCATCGGCTGGCGGGAGCGCACCTGCCGCCGCGGCGTGCTCGCCACCTTCGACCGGCTGCGTCGCGGCTCGCTGCTGCTGCTCGAGTCCGGGGCCGAGCCGATGGTCCTCGGCGAAGGGGCGATCAGCGCGAGCCTGGAGGTGCATGATCCGGCCTTCTGGCCGGCGGCGCTGCTCGGCGGCAGCGTCGGCGTCGGCGAGGCCTACACCGAGGGTCTGTGGAGCAGCAACGACCTGCCGGCGCTGATCGCCCTGTTCGCCCGCAACCGCGAGCTCAGCGACCGCTTCGACCGCGGCTGGGCTGCGCTGTCCGCGCCGCTGCGCCGCCTGGCCCACGCCTGGCAGCGCAATTCGCGCAGCGGAGCGCGGGCCAACATCGCCGCGCACTACGACCTCGGCAACGCCTTCTTCGAGCAGGTGCTCGACCCGACGCTGAGCTACTCGGCATGCTGGTACGCCAAACCCGACTCCACCCTGGCCGAGGCGGCGGTGGCCAAACTCGACGCCGTGTGCACGCGCCTGGGTCTGGCCCCGGGCCAGCACCTGGTCGAGATCGGCACCGGCTGGGGCGGCCTGGCGATCCATGCCGCGCGGCACTACGGCGTGCGCGTCACCACCACCACGATCAGCGAGGCGCAGCGCCAGCTCGCCATCGAGCGCGTCCAGCAGGCCGATCTCGCCAGTCGCATCACCGTTCTCGCCGACGACTACCGCGACCTGCCGCGCCGGCTGGCCGGCGATCCGGCCGACCGCGTCGTCTCGATCGAGATGGTCGAGGCGATCGGCCGCCAGCAGTACGCGCAGTACCTCGGCTGCATCCGCGACCTGCTCAAGCCGGACGGCGCCGCCCTGATCCAGGCCATCACCATCCCCGACCAGCGCTTCGCCAGCGCAGCCCGCGAGGTCGACTTCATCAAGCGCTGGATCTTCCCCGGCTCGTGCATCCCCTCACTCGCCGCGCTGCTGGCGGCGAACGCCAAGGCCGGCGGCCTCGACCTGGTGCGCCAGGAGGATTTCGGCCTGCACTACGCCCGCACCCTGGCCGACTGGCGCGCGCGGCTGCTCGCCAACCGAGAGGTCATCCTCGCCCAGGGCTACAGCGAGGCCTTCCTGCGCCAGTTCGAGTTCTACTTCGCCTACTGCGAGGGTGGCTTCCGCGAGCGCGCCATCGGCGTGAGCCACCTGCTGTTCGCCCGTCCCGGCTGGCGGCCATGCTGAGCATCGCCGCCCAGACCGGCTGGATCGCCATCGGCGCGACCGCGCTGATGTTCGGCCTCTGGCTGTGGCAGCAGCGCAGCCGCGATGCCGGGATCGTCGATGTGGGCTGGGCCTTCGGCATCGGAGCCGGAGCCATCTTCGCCGCCGCGAGCGGCACAGGCGACACGCTGGCCCGCCTGACCGTCGGCGTGATGGGCGCGCTGTGGGGCTGGCGCCTGGCCTGGCACCTGCTGCGCGACCGCGTGCTCGGCAAGCCCGAGGACGGACGCTACGCGCGCATGCGCGCCGCGCTCGGCCGCCACGCCGCGTCCGGGTTCCTCGCCTTCTTCCTCTTCCAAGCCGGCCTGGTCGTGCTCTTCGCCCTGCCCTTCGTCCTGCTGTCCGCCGATGCGCGGCCTCCAGGCTGGCACACGCTCGCCGCCGCCGCGATCTGGCTCGTAGCCGTCGCCGGCGAGACGCTCGCCGATCGCCAGCTGGCACGCTGGCGCGCCGACCCTGCGAACCGCGGCCGAACCTGTCGGACCGGCCTGTGGGCCTGGTCGCGCCACCCCAACTACGCCTGCGAGTGGCTGCACTGGTGGGCCTATGTGGTGCTCGGCCTGGGCGCCATGCACGGTGCCTGGCTGTGGCTGTGGCCGGCGCTGATGTTCGCCTTCTTGTGGTGGATCACCGGCATCCCCCACGTCGAGCGTCGCTGCCTGGAGACCCGCGGCGACGACTACCGCGACTACCAGCGCCGCGTGCCGGTGCTGATCCCCTGGTTCCCCCGCTCGGAGTCCTGAGATGACCGCCCTCGCCCTCGCTGCTGTCCGCGAACCCCTGGCCATCCGCCTGGCCGAAGGCGGAGCCCTGCCTGATGCGGCGATCCGTTTCGGCATCCGTAGACTGCTGCGCGAGCGCGCCGCCAGCCTCTCCGTGGGCGGGGTCGAGGCGCAGCAGCTGCGCGAGCAGGTCTTCGTCGAGCGATTGCGCCAGGCCCCGCTGGCGGTCGAGCAGCGCGCCGCCAACGCCCAGCACTACGAGGTGCCAGCGGACTTCTTCGGCCTGTGCCTCGGCCCGCAGCGCAAATACTCGTCGTGCTGGTTCGCTCCGGGCGCCAGCCTGGACGAGGCCGAGGAGGCCGCTCTCGCCGCGACCGCCGCGCGGGCTCGACTCGCCGACGGCCAGCGCATCCTCGAACTCGGCTGCGGCTGGGGCTCGCTGTCGCTGTGGATGGCGGCGCACTTCCCGCGCGCACGCATCACTGCGGTGTCGAACAGCGCCAGCCAGCGGGCCCACATCACCGCCGAGGCCGCCCGCCGGGGCCTGGGCAACCTCGAGGTCATCACCGCCGACCTCGCCGGCTTCGATCCCGGCCGTCGTTTCGATCGCGTGGTCTCGGTCGAATGCTTCGAACACCTGCGCAACTGGAGCGAGCTGTTCCACCGCATCTCGACCTGGCTGGATCCGGGCGGCGAGCTGTTCTTCCACGTCTTCACCCACCGCACCTCCAGCTACCTGTTCCAGACGGATGGCGAGGGCGACTGGATGGGGCGCCATTTCTTCACTGGCGGCATGATGCCGGCCGACAGCTTGCCGCTGCGGCTGCAGGACGACCTGCGCCTCACCGCGCACTGGCGCTGGAATGGCACGCATTACGCCCGCACCGCCCGTGGCTGGCTGGACAACCTCGATCGCCATCGGACCGCGGCACGTGGCATCCTGGCCCAGGCCCGTCCAGGCGAGGATCCCGGCGTGCTGATGCAGCGCTGGCGCATGTTCTTCCTCGCGTGCGAGGAGCTGTGGGCCTGGCGCGACGGCGAAGAGTGGCTGGTCAGCCACTATCGCATGGTGCGGCCATGATTCGTCTGACCGCCCTGCTGCTGCTCGTCTGCACCCTCCCGGCCCTCGAGGTCGGCGACCATGTCCTGGCCGACCGCGTCACCGTCGGCACGGCCGAGCTGGCCATCCGCGGCGGCGGCACCCTGCGCTGGAAACGCCTGTTCGCGATCTACGACGCGGGCCTGTGGATCGACGTCGCCCGGCCGACCGCCGGGCCGCTCGACGATGTGGCCAAACGCCTCGAGTTCCGCTACCGCCGCTCGATCAGTTCCGTCGACCTGGCCAAGGCGACCAGTTCGACCCTGGGGATCAAGCTGCCGGCCGCTGAGCGCGAGGCTCTGCGCCCGCGCCTGGAACGGCTCAACGCCCTCTACCGTGATGTGGTCGAACACGATACCCTGGTATTCACCTACCTTCCGGGCGCCGGCACCAGCGTGACGATCGCTGGCGTCGTGGTGGACACCATCCCGGGGGCCGACTTCGCCCACGCCCTGTTCGCCATCTGGCTCGGCCCGGACCCGGTCGACGCACGTTTCCGCACCGCCCTGCTCGGCACCTCCTGAAAGACCGCCATGCGCCCCATCCCCATCCTCGCCGCCCTGCTCGCCCTGACCGGTTGCGCCCGCAGCGTCGAGGCCCCGGCCCTGGCCAGCGCCTTCGACGCCGTCCTCACCGACATCGACGGCAAGGCGCACCCGCTGGCGCAGTACCGCGGCAAGGTGCTGGTGGTGGTCAACGTCGCCTCGAAGTGCGGCTTCACCGGCCAGTACGCCGGACTGGAGAAGCTCTACGCCGGGCGCAAGGATCGTGGCCTGGTGCTGATCGGCGTGCCGAGCAACGACTTCGGCATCCTCTCCGGCCAGGAGCCCGGCAGCGAGGCCGAGATCAAGTCGTTCTGCACCCTGACCTACGGCGTGACCTTCCCGATGATGGCCAAGGCCAAGGTGAAGGGCGCTGACGCCGATCCATTGTGGCGCTGGCTGACCACCAGACCCGGCTGCGGCGCGGTGTCGTGGAACTTCAACAAGTTCCTCATCGGCCGCGACGGCTCCACCATCAGCCAGTTCGGCTCGCGCACCGCCCCGGACGATGCGGCCTTCCTCGCGGCGATCGATGCCGCCCTGTCCCGGCCATGACCGCCAGCCTGCGCCGTTGGCTGGACAGCCACCACAGCGCCGGCGTCACTGCAGGCGACCCGCAGCATATCGACGTGCTGCGCCTGCTGCCTTTCATCGGCGTGCATCTCGCCTGCCTGGCGGTGCCGTTCGTCGGGATCAGCCCGACCGCGGTGGTCCTGGCCGTGACGCTCTACCTCGTGCGCATGTTCGGCATCACCGCCGGCTACCACCGGCACTTCTCGCACCGCGCCTTCTCCGCCCCACGCTGGGTCTCGTTCCTCTTCGCCGTGCTCGGCAATGCCTCCGGACAGCGCGGGCCGCTGTGGTGGGCAGCGCATCACCGCCACCACCACCGCCACAGCGATGACGAGAGCGATCTGCATTCGCCACGCCAGCACGGCTTCTGGTGGTCGCACCTCGGCTGGTTCCTCGCCGACGGAGCCTACCGCTCCCGCCTGGAGCTGGTCCCCGACCTCGCGGCGCGGCCCGAACTGATCTGGCTCGACCGTTTCGACGCCGTGGTGCCAGCGCTGCTGGCGGCGGCCTGCCTCGCCCTCGGCTGGTGGCTGGGCCTGCATGGCTGGAACACCTCGGGTCCGCAGCTGCTGGTGTGGTTCTGCATCTCGACCGTGGTGCTGGCGCACGCCACCTTCAGCGTCAACTCGGTGATGCATGTCTGGGGTACGCGTCCGTTCCCGACCCGTGACGACAGCCGCAACAACGCCCTCATCGCCGTGCTGGTGCTCGGCGAAGGGTGGCACAACAACCACCACCATCACCAAGGCAGCGTACGCCAGGGCTTCCGCTGGTGGCAGTTCGATCCGACCTGGTACGCGCTGGTCGTGCTGTCGTGGCTTGGACTGGTGCATAAGCTGCGACCGCTGCCCGCCAGCCTGCGCTGACAGGACCTTTCGCTGGAACCGGCTGGTCGCCTCGACGCCGCCTGCGCCTGGTCCTGTGCCTCGGCTTCGTCCTGATCATGGTCAACACCCGATCGGCCGTCCTGCACATCCTCGCCAGGGTCGCCGACCTGCCCCTCGCCGCCGCCGCGCTGGGGTGCGTCCGCCGGTAGCGCTAGCCACGCGCCTCCTGCTCATCGCCCCCATCGAGGTGGATGCCACCATCGGCATCTGGGTCTAGATGCCGGCATCACCTGAGCGGACCACGACATTCCAGGCCCAGGCGGGTCACCCTCTTCTGAGCTATTCCCGGCTCGCCGGCAGCCCGTGGTGTGCCACAGGGCGCACACACGCCTGGGCGCGGTGGGTTGCCAGCTGCGGCTGCCGGCGATGCTGGCATGATGATCCGCACGCTGTTCGCCGGCCTTGCCCTCGCCGCCTGCGCCGGCGCCGCCGAGGACCTCATCATCATGCGCGACGGCGACCGGCTGCTCGGCGACGTCGAGTCGGAGGATGCGCGGCACGTGGTGCTGCGCATCGACAACGGTCACCGTGTCACCTTCGACCGCGTGCAGATCGCCTCGGTGGTACGCGGCGGCGGCCGCGGCCTGAGCCTGATCGAAGACCCGCTGGGCGGACGCCGGACGATCGCTCCTGGCGGCGTGTGGGAGCCTGCCAAGCACCACTGGGCCCTCGGCCTCGCCGTGACCGCCGGCTGGACTACCGGCTCTGCCGACTCGGATGGCCGTGTCGTGGACACCACCTCCGGCACCAGCTTCAACCTCAGCGGCTCATTCGACCTGGGTGGCGCCCAGCTTCCCGCTGGCGCCGCCCTGCGCCTGACCCACGACGCGGAGCCGGTCGACGCCGGCTGGCGCCTCGGCGTGCAGGCCGGCTGGTCCCAGGCAACTTCGGACGAGGCCAGCTGTGCGACCCTGCATCTCGCCGGGCTGGCCGGCTGGTCCTGGGGCAGCGCACGCCGTCGGCACGCGGTGCAGGTCCTGGCCGGCTGGTGCAGCGGCAGCCTCGAACGTGACCTCGCGCTCACCGACACCAACGGCGTCGCCCTCGGCAGCGTCGAGAACTCGGCCGACCTCTCCGGCTTCACCGTCGCAGTCGAGGCGGAGACCTCGTGGCTGGTCGGTCGCTGGATCCTCGGCATGCTTGCCGGCGTTTCGCACACCGTGCTCAGCGGCGAGACCACCTGGACGGCCTCCGGCAGCTACAATGGCGTCGAGTCGTTCGACGCGACGCCGATCGCCGTCTATGCCGGAGCCTTCATCGGCCTCCGCCTCTGACCCGGCGGCGCAAGGCGAGGCCGAAGAAGGCCGAGACAAGCAGCAGGCCGAGGCCGCCGGCGCCGCAGCCGCCACCACCAGGATTGTTCGAACCAACGGTGACCGACTGCGCCGCATCATCATCGTACTCGTAGGCCGTCACCACCACAGTGGCGAGCCCGACTGCGCTCAGGCTGATCTGGGCGCTACCATTGCTGAGGTCGGGATCGTCGAGCGCGGCTAGCAGGGCCGTCTGGGGGATGTTCCAATTGGCCGTGGTGAAGAGAAGCGTCGCGCCGCCGGCGACGATGATGTCGGCATCGCCAGCGGCATGCGCGACGTTCACCGTGACATCGCTGACCGGCTGGTCGGAGAGCCAGACGCGCTGGGTCCGGCTACCGCCTTCGGTGATGGACAGGACCGAAGCATTGCTGCAGATCGCCACAGCATTGGCCGCGAATGTGGCGAACACCGTCAGATTGGCAGTGATCGGCCCGTCGCTGCGGCTGGCTGTGGCGACGCCGTCGCTCCAGGCGACGAAATGGTAGCCGGCGACGGGCACGGCCGTCACTGCGGCGCCGCTCCCGCCATACGCGACCGTCTGCACCGTCAGCCCGCTCACCGAACCGCCGAGACCTGCATTGTATGCCAAGGTGTAGGTGTTGATGGCGCAGGTGGCGCGGATCACCGCATCGGCGGTGGCGGTGACCGTCGTGCTGGCGTCCTGCCAGTCGGCGAAGAGGGCCGGGCCGCTGACCACGATCCAGGCGTTGAAGTGCCAGCCGCTGGCGGGCGTGGCGCTGATCGACACCGGTATGCCAGTGGTCTGCACGGAGGCGCCGGCCGGCACCGTGGTGCAGTGGCCATCATTGAGCACGGTCAGGAGGTAGGTGGCCGACACCGTCACCTGCACCTCATCGCAGGTCTGCACCGCGCCGTCGTCAGCAGTCAGGCGGAAGATGTAGGAGCCGGGCAGTGGACAGGTGACGTTGGTGACGGCTGAGGACGGTGCCGAGAAGACCGCCAGGCCCGAACCCAGCACCTGGCTCCACGACAGGGTCAGCGTCCCGGTGGGATTGCCGTCGTCGCTGGCGCTGCCGGCCAGGGCGATGGGGCTGCCCGCCGCTCCGGCGGCATCCGGGCCGGCCGAGACCAGAGGCGCCAGGTTGGCGTAGGGACCGCCGCCATTGTCGACCGTCACGGTGACATCCTGCGTCGTGGTCAGCAAGCCGTCGGTGGCGCTCAGCCGCAGCACATAGACGCCGGGGCCGGAGAAGCCGACGCGCACATCCTCGCAACTCAGGCAGTCGAAGGTCGCCGAGCCCGGCCCGCTGACCTGGCTCCACGACACGGTGAGGACAGCCGGCGCCCCAGGCAGGCCGTCATCGGCCACCGTGGTGTCGATGCGCAAGCCGAGCCCGTCGGGGATGACCGCGGCGGCCCCGACCGGCGAGACCACGGCGATGGTCGGTGCGAAGTTGACCTCGTTGTCGTCGCAGGTGATCGCGACCTGCTGGTCGGCAAGGGCGTCGAAGGCATCATCGGAGGAGGCGTCGTCCATCGCGATGGTGATGGTCGCCGTGCCGGCGCCGAACACGGCATCGTCCACGCCCGTCACCGTCACCACCCGTGGGGTGTCCCAGGTCGCCGGATCGATCAGCAGCACGGCCGGGGCCACCGTCGCCTCGCCCAGGGCGGAACTGCTCAGCAGCAGGCGGACGGAAGTCAGGGGCTTGGCCGATAGCACGACGCTGAAGGTCGCGGTGCCGCCAGCCTCGGCGACATGCAGGGAGGTCGGGGCGACGACGAAACCGGCCGTGTCGTTGTCAGTGATCTGCAGCGAGGCCGAAGCGGTGGCGTGGCCGGAGGCGGTGGTGCTGATCAGGGTGGTCTGCGTGCCATCGACCACCAGGTCGTCGATGACCGCGATCGAGAAGGACGCGCTGCTGGCGCCGGCCGGGATGGTCACGCTGGCCGGTACCGTCGCTTCGGCCGGCAGGCTGCTGCCAAGCGTCACCAGCAGCATGCCGCTGGCGGCGGTGTTGCGGCTGACCGTGGCGGAGACCAGGCCGGCGGCTTCGCCGACCGTGCTCTGCGCCAGGGTCAGGGTGAGGGCGGCGACATCGTCATCGTCCTCCGTGGCGGCCACCGTCACGCTGGCGAGGGCGGCGGCCGCACAGGTGATGGTTGCACCGCCGTCCAGCGCGTCGGCATCATCGAGGGCGGCGAGGGTGACGGTCTGGCTGACATCCCAGTCGAGGCTGTCGAAGACCAAGCTGGCCCCGGCCTGCACCACCACATCGGGATCGCCGGAGGCCGACACCGCCACCGTCACCGGTCCGCTCGGCTGCGCCGACAGCCGCACCGCCAGGCTGGCAGTACCGTTCTCGGGCACCACCACGCTGGCGGCGGCGAGGATGGCGACGTCGTTGGCGACGAAGTGCGCGGTCACCGCCTTGTCGGCATCCATCAACAGGTTGGCGGGATTGACGCTGCCGCCGAGCGCTCCGCTCCAGCCGGTGAAATGGAAGCCGGTGTCGGGGGTCGCGGTCAGTACGACGCTGCTGCCATGATCGTGGTAGGCCGAGGCGGGGGCCTTGGTCGCCGTGCCGTTCACCGCTGTGATCGCCAGGGCATGGTCGTCATCGACCTCGTTGGCGGAAACCGTCACCGGGTCCAGCAAGGCTGCACTGCAACTGATCGTCGCCGCCCCGGCGAGCATGTCACCATCATCCTCGGCGGCAGCGAGGGTGACGTTCTGCCAGGTTGCCCAGTTGGCGATAGTGAAGGTCAGGGTCGCACCGCCGGATACCGTGATGTCGCTGTCGCCGGCGCTGCGCGCCACCGTCACCGCGACGTCGGCAGTCGGCAGCTGCGACAGCCTGACGCGGAAGCCGGCGGTGCCGCCTTCCGGAACCGCCACCACCGCGCTGTCGACGACGAGGTTGACCTCGTCGTTGTCCGCCTCGACAGCCTGCACCGTCGGCGAGCCGCAGGCGCCGCCATTGCACGTGATCGTCGCGCTGCCATTGATGACATCTAGGTCCTCCGCCGCTGCCAGGGTCACGCCCTGCCAGGTCTGCCAGTTGACGGAGGTGAAGGTCAACACCGCCCCCGCGGCGACGCTGAGGTCGGCATCGCCCGCAGTGCGCGCCACGTTCACCGTCACGTCGGTCGCCGGCTGGGCCGAGAGGCGCACCTGGAAGCCGGCCGTGCCGCCCTCGGGCACCGACACGAGCACGGCGTCGACCTCGACCGACACAACATTGGCGGCGAAGCTCGCGGTTACCGACTTGTCGGCGTCCATCACCAGAGTGGACGGATTGACGCTGCCGGTGAGACCCCCGCTCCAGCCGGTGAAGTGGTAGCCGGCATCGGCGACGGCGGTGAGCGTCACGCTGCTGCCGTGGTCGTACAGGGCGGTGGCCGGCGCGGCGCTGATGCTGCCGTGGCTGGCGCTGAGGGTCAGGGTGTGGTCATCGTCCACCTCGTTGGCCGTCACCGTCACCGTGGTCAAGCCGGCGGCCGAGCAGGAGATGGTGGCGCTGCCCGCCGCCTGGTCGGCATCGTCCTCGGCCGCCGTCAGGGTCACGGTCTGATAGGCGCCCCAGTTGACGGTGGTGAACAGCAGGCTGGGCGCCGAGGCGATGGCGAGGTCGGCATCGCCGACCTTGGCCAGGGCGACGGTGACGTTGGCCACCGGCTGGGCGCTGAGGCGCAGCTGGAAGGTGGTCGTGCCGCCCTCGGGCACGCCGACGGTCACCGGCGCAGCCTCTATTGCGACGACGTTGAGGGCGAAGTTCGCCGTCACCGCCTTGTCGCCATCCATCACCAGGGTGGCGGGATTGGCGCTACCACTCAGAGCGCCGCTCCAGCCGGTGAAATGGTAGCCGGTCGCCGGCACCGCCGTCAATTCGACGCTGCTGCCGTGGTCGTACCAGGGGGTGGCCGGCGTCCTGGTCACCGTGCCGTTGACCGTGGTGATGGTCAGGGCGCGCTCGTCGTCGACCTCGTTCGCGGTCACCGTGGCCGTGGCCAGGCCGGTCGCCGTGCAGGCGATCGTCGCCGCGCCGGCGGCCTGGTCGCCGTCGTCCTCGGCGGCGGACAACTGCACCGCCTGGGGGGTGTTCCAGTTCGCGGGGGTGAACACCAGGCTGGCGCCGCCGGTCACGGTGATGTCGCTGTCGCCGGAGGCGCGCGCCACCGCCACCGTCACCGACGCCGCCGGCGCCGCCGACAGCCGCACCTGGAACCCCGCCGTGCCGCCTTCCGGGACCGACACCGTCGCCGTGCTCGCGATGATCGACACGGTATTGAGCACGAAATTGGCCTGGATCGCCTGCACCACCGTCGGCTGGATGGTGGTCGAGGCCGCCGTCGTGCTGGCCATGCCGGCAGTATCGCCCGTCCAGTCGACGAAGAGATACCCGTCCGCCGGCGTCGCCACCACGGCGGTCGGGCCGTCAGGGTCGGCCTGCATCGTGCCGCTCGGGCTGACCGTGCCGCCAGCACCCGCCGTCACCGTCAGGGCCACCGCGTCGTCGGCGTTGACTACCGCCACGTTAGCCGCATCCAAACCATTGTAAGCCGCATCGGCGCTGCTCGCCGCCGCGGTCACGATGGTGAAGGCGATGGAGCCGTCGGCGATCGCGTCGTCCACACCCGTCACCGTCACGGTCTGCGCCACGTTCCAGTTGCCGACGGTGAACGGGAGGCTCGTCGGCGACACCGTTCCTTCGCTGGCATCGCTGGAACTCAGCACGATCGTCACCCCCGCGGTGGGCTGGCTGCGCAGCACTACCGTGAAGGTCGCGGTGCCGCCGCTCTCGGTCGTCTGGCCCGAGATCCCCCCTACCGTGATGCCGACCACGTCGTCGTCGGTCACCGCCACCGTCGCCGAGCCGGGGCTCAGCCCGACGGCCGTCGCCGAGATCGTCGCCGTCTGCGTGCCGTCGACCAGCGCATCATCGACCGCGCTGATGGTGAAGGTCACGCTCGCCATCCCATCCGGGAGGATCACGCTGGCTGGCACCGTCGCCTCGCTCAGGTCGCTGCTTGCCAACGTCACGGTCAGGGCGCCGGTCGGTCCGCCGACGCGGGTCACTGTCGCCGTCGCCGTGCCACCGGCCTCGCTGATCGACCCGGGGGCGAGCGCCAGCGTCAGCAGCGCCGTGTCGTCATCCTCCTCGGTCGCCGTCGCCGTCACCGTCACCAGGCCCGTGGCCGTGCAGTCGAACAGCGCCACCCCGTCCGTGGTGTCGACATCAGCCGCCGCCGCCAGGGTCACCTGCTGAGCGACGTTCCAGTTGGTGGTGGTGAAGTCCAGGCTGGCGCTACCGCTGACCGTGAGGTCGGTATCACCGGAAGCCCGTGCAACCGCCACCGTCACGGTCGCCGTCGGCTGCGCCGACAGCTGCACCTGGAACGTCGCCGTCCCGCCCTCGGGCACCTGCACCGCCGTCGGGCTGGCCACGATCGTCACCACGTTGGCCACGAAGTTGGCCTGGATCGCCTGCGCCACCGTCGGCTGAATGGTGGTCGAGGCCGCCGTCGTGCTGGCCATGCCGGCGGTATTGCCGGTCCAATTGACGAAGCCGTAGCCTGCCACCGGCGTCGCCACCACCGCGGTCGAACCGTCGGGGTCCGCCTGCACCGTGCCGCTCGGGCTGACCGTGCCACCGGTGCCGGCGGTCACCGTCAGCGCCACCGCGTCGTCGGCATTGACCACCGCCACATCGGCGGCGTTGAAGCCGTTATAGGCCGCGTCGGCGCTACCGGCCGCTGCCGTCACCACGGTGAAGGCGACGGCGCCATCCGCGATCACATCGTCGACACCCGTCACCGTCACGGTCTGCGCCACATTCCAGTTGCCGGTGGTGAAGGTCAGGCTCGCCGGCGACACCGTGCCCTCGCCCGTGTCGCTCGAACTCAGCCCGATCGTCACCGCGGCGGTCGGCTGGCTGGCCAACGCCACGGCGAAGGTCGCGGTGCCGCCGTTCTCCGTCGTCTGACCGGAGACCGTGCCAAGCGCCACTCCCGCGGTGTCGTCGTCGGTGATGGTCAGGGTCGCCGCCGCGGTCCCCAGGGAGGCGCCGCCGGTGGGGCTGCCCAGAGTGAGTGCGACCGTCTCATTGCTCTCGTCCCTGTAGTCGCCGATGACGCTGACGCTGAAGGTCTTGTCGCCAGCCTCGCCGTCGGCCCAGGTCAACGTCCCGGAGGTGGCGGTGAAATCGCTACCGGCCGTCGCCGTGCCGCCGGCAGTGGCGTAGGACACCGACACCGACCCGGTACTGCCACCGCTGCGGCTGACCGTGATGATGGCGGGCGCGCTGCCGCTGTCGCCCTCGCTCTGGCTGAAGGCCGCGCTGCCGAAGGCGAGCGTCCCGGGTGAGCTGGCATCATCGTCGGCGATGGTGACGGTGGCTGACGCAGGCGTGCCGATCGCATAACGAGTATCCGCCGCCAGGGCCACGACGACGCTCTCCGGCCCTTCGGCCAACGCATCGTTGACCGGCGTGACGAGGATATCGGCCTGGAAGGCATTGGCGCTGATCGTCTTGCTGGTGCCGATCGCGGCATAGTCGGCAGTCACAGTGGCGGTGCCGGAGACGGTGTAGAGGACGTTGTAGCTCGCGCTCGCCGCCTTGGAGGCGACGAGCAGGAACTTGCCGGTGGTGGGCCCGGCCTCGGTGGCGCTGGCGTCGATGGCCACGACGGTGATCACCGGCTTGTCGCCGTTGTCGTCGATGGTCACGGTCCCCGCGTTGGGGGTGCCGAGATTGTAGGCGCCGGCAGCCAGGGTGAGCACCACCGTCTCGCCGCCGCTGCCCTCGTAGAGGTCGTCGTCGAACGGCGTCACCGTCAGGGTGGCGCTGGTCTGCCCGGCCAGGATCACCACGCTGGCTGGCAGGGCCAGATAGTCGGAACCGGCGGCAGCCGAGCCGCTGACGGTGAGGTTGACGGTCAGGTTGGAGGTCGGCGCGGGCGCGGCGGTGACCGTGAAGGTGCCGGTGTCGCCCTCCTCGGTGGCGCTGCTGTCGGTCGCCGCCAGGGTGATGGTCGGCGTCTCATCATCGCGGATCAGGACGGTGGCTGGTCCGGAGGTGATGTCGTAGAGGTTGACGCCGTTGTTGAAACCCAGCGTCACCACCACCGCCTCCGCGCCCTCGCTGAGGCCGTCATTGCAGGCCGAGGCGTCGACCGTGATGTCGACGGTGGTGGCGTTGGCCGGGATGGTCGCTGTGCCGCTCAGGCTGGCGTAATCCGCACCCGGGGTCGCCGTGCCGCCAACGGTGTAGAGTACGGTCAGGCTGGTGGTCGCCGTTGCCGAGCGGGTGATGCGGAAGGTCCCCTTGTCGCTGGATCCTTCGATGGCGCTGCCGTCCGGAACGGAGAGGCTGACATCGACAGTCTCGTCATCCTGGATGTAGAGCATGGCGCTGCTCGGCGCCGCCAGCGTGTATCCGCCGCCGGCCGCGAGGGTCAGGATCACCGTCTCCGAGCCCTCGACCAGGGCATCGTTGAGCGGGGTGATGGTCAGTTCGCCGCTGGTGCTGTTGGCGCCAAGGGCAAAGGGACTGGTCACCGCCGCGTAATCCGTGCCGTTGCTGGCGGTGCCAGTCACCGCATAGGTCAGCGACAGGGCGGGACCACGGTTGCCCAGCCGCGAGAACCTGAACCGGCCGGGGTCAGCGGTGCCGGCCTCCTTGCAGGTGGCGTCGGAGACGGTGACGAAGACCTGCGGCGTCTCATCGTCGTAGAGGTTGACCGTGGCCGCGACCGGCGTGCCGACCAGGTAACCGGCCCCGGGCAGGAGCGACACCACCACATTCTCGTCAGTCTCGGCCTCGCTGTCGTCGAGCGGCGTCACCGCCACATCGACGACGTCGCTGCCGGCGGGGATGGTGACGCTGCCGGCCAGGGTCTGGTAATCGGTTCCAGCGGTGGCGCTGCCGCCGACCAGGTAGTTGACGGTGATGGCGGCGCTGCGGTCGCCGGCGCGCTGGAAGCGCAGGACGCCGGGACCGTCGCTCCGGCCCGGCTCGGAGGCGGTGCCGTCGCTGGCCGTCACCGTCACCAAGGGCGTCTCGTCGTCGTCGATGATGGTGGCGGTGGCGCTGTTGCCGGGCGAAACCGCGACGGCGTAGGCGGCATTGGCGGAGATGGTGACGATCAGGGTCTCGCCGGGTTCGGGGATGCTGTCGGCGAGGGCGGAGACGGTGAACGAGGCGCTGGTCTCGTGCTGCGGGATGATCAACGAGCCGCTCAGGGCGGCATAGTCGGCCAGTGCCGTCGCTGTGCCGGTGACGGCGTAGAGCACCGTCACCTGGTCGAGCACCAGGTCGTTGCTGCGGGTGATGGTGACGGTGCCGGTCGAGCCTTCGCTGATCTGCGTCGTGGCGGTGATCGCCACCGTCGGTTTGTCGTCGTCGTTGATGATGATCGTCCCGCTCGCGGCGCCGGCCTCGATGGCATAGGCGGCATCGGCGGCCAGGGTGACGATGGCGGTCTCGGGCCCCTCGCACACCGTATCCTGGGTCGGATCGACGTTGAGGTTCACCGCCGTGGTCTCGGCGGTGCTGTTGGCGGCTATCGTCGCCGTGCCTGGCAGGCTGGTGTAGTCCGTGCCGCCCACCGCCGCCCCGCCCAGGGTGTAGTTCACCGTCAGGGCGGTGTTCTGGTTGCCCTTGATGCGGCGCAGGGTCCAGGCGGTCTTGCTGCCGTCCGCCTCGGCGAAGGTGTTGGCCGAGGTCTCGACCGCGATCACCGGCAGGTCGTCGTCATGGATGAAGACGGTGGCTGCTCCGGGCGTGCCGATGCTGTAGGCGGTGGGAACGACGGGATCGGAGATGAGGGTGAGGATGACGCTCTCGCGCGGTTCCGAAGCGCCGTCGTCAGCCGGGACCACGCTGAGGTCGACGCTGGTCTGGTTGGCGGCGAAGGTGACGGTTCCGCCGAGGGCGGCGTAGTCGCCAGCGCTGGCGGTGCCGCTGACGGTGAAGTGGATGGTGGCGGGCAGGGTGATCGCGCCGGACCGGCTGAAGCGGAAATTGCCATTGCCGTCGCCACGGCCCGGCTCCGACGCGTTGGCATCCTGGGCGGCGACGGTGACGGTCATGTCGTTGTCTTCGATGGTCAGCGTACCGCCGGTGCTGGCGCCGAGGACATAGCCGGCGCCGGCCTGCGCGCTGAGGACGACGGTCTCGCCGATGTCGCCCACCGTGTCGTCAATCGGCAGGACGATGATGTCCACCGAAGCGATGTTGGCGGGCAGGCTAACGCTGCCAGAGAGGGGCGCGTAGTCCGTGCCATTGCCGGCGGTCCCGGCGATGCTGTAGGGAACCGTGATGGCGGTGCTGCAGCTGCCGGTGCGCCAGACGCGGATGACCCCCGGATCGGGGCCCTGCTCGCGGGCGACGCTGTCGACCACGGCCAGCCGCACCGTCGGCACCACGACGTTGTCGTTGTCGACGATGATCAGCTGGGTGGAAGCCAGGCTGTCGGCCATGTAGTCAGCGCCGGGGGACACCTCGACGATGACGCTTTCGTCCCCCTCCACGAGGGCGTCGTTGATCACCGTCAGGTTGACGGTCACCGCGTCCGCGCCGGCCGGGATGGTGATGCTGCCGCTGCTCGCCAGCGCCGGGCTGGTGGTGTAGTCGGCCCCGGAAGCGGCGGTCCCGCTGCGCGTGTAGTTGACCGTCAGATCGCTGCTGTTCGCCGCCCCGCAGCGGCGGAAGGTGATGGCGACGGTACCGCCCTCGCCCTCGCCCTTGGCGGTCGTCGAGGCGGTGACGCTGACGAAGGGCTGGACGCCGATGATCTTCAGCGCCGGGTCGCCCTGGAAGTTGAGGCCGAACTGGATCCAGCGGTAGGAGCCGTTGTAGGAGCATGAGCCGGCGAAGCGCGCCTTGTGGTTGAAGAAGGCGACGCCGCTGTCGAGGTTCTTCTTGTTGAAGACCTCATCGAGCCACAGGTTCATGCAGTAGGCGGATGAACCGCCGTTCGATGTGGCATCGGCCGGATTCGGATCCGGTCCGCCCCAGCCGTAGCGGCTGCAGCCGAGGTAGACCAGGGAACCACCGGTGGGGTTGCGCAGCATGGCCTCGGACAGGCAGGGTTCGCCGGCGTCGAAGCCGCCGGTCAGGCAGGCGTCGGTGTAGACGAAGTTGGCCGCTCCGGTCAAGCCAGCCGCATGGCTGGTGTTGAAGTAGGTGCCCTCGAAGGCCCAGACGTTGTTGCCGCCATGGGTGTAGACGAGGAGGAAGTTGTAGCCGCCATCCTCGCTCAGCCGGCTTGCCACGTTGGGGCCGCTGGCGGGATAACTCCCGGAAGCCCCGGCCCCATCCCACGACGTCAGAGTGTCGTACATGATGCTGAACTGGGTCGGCTGCCAGCCGAAGGCCTGCACGTAGTTGCGATAGGATCGGCGCATCCACATCTCGCCATCGGACACCGTCGGATGATTGGCATCGCGGAAGGCGCGGTGCCCGTCGCCGGTGACATCGTCGTTCGGCCGGCCTTCGCCGCCGGCGTAGCTGGTCGCGCTGTAGGAATCCCACAACTTCTCGCCGCCGATCATCATCTTGCGGGCGATCGCCACCGGTGGGGTGCCGTCGTAGGCGAGGAGCTTGGCGATATAGGCGGCGGCCTGGCCGGCGGTCTGCACCGGGATGCGGCCGACCATCACATCGATGGCCAGGTCGACGTCGGTATCCTGCCCCGCCTCGCCATAGGTGCCGTCGCCGTCGCTGTTCCAGGTGCCGTCGAGGCCGGCGTAGTACAAGTCGGTGGGCATGTGCGGCTCTTCGTAGGATCCGCAGCTGACGTAGCAGTCGCGGTCCTTGACCACCGTGTTGTCGCCGCCGAGCACGACGTACTGCGTGCCGGAATCGGTGACGCAGGCCTTGATGAAGTTGCGGATCTTCTGCTGGTCATCGGCGCCAGGGTAGGTGGCGACGATATAGGCGACCGTCACCACCTTGGTGACGAAGCCGTTGTGGTTGGCGCGGTGGTCGGCGAGGACCTGGAAGGTCGGTTTCAGCGCATCATTGGTGATGATCAGGTAGTCGGCGGCATTGGGGTTGACCTCGTTGTCGACGATGGTGGCGGCGGCGCTCGCCGGCGAGCCGAGGGTGGCTCCGCCGGTCACAGCCGACAGATTGAGGTAGAAGATCTCGGAACCCTCGGCCAGGGCATCGTCGAGCAGCGGCACGGTGATGGTCTTGTTGGCGGCGTCGCCGTTCGCCCAGGAGAGGGTGCCGCTGGTGCTGGTGAAGTCCGCGCCGGCGAGGGCGCCGCCGTTCTGGGTGGCGTAATTCACTGTGACGACGCCGAAGCTGCCGCCGGTGCGGGAGACGGTGGCCTGCAAGGTGCCAGCCGTCTCCCCGGCGGAGAAGTCGCTGGCTGAGAGCTTGAGTGTCCCTGGATTCTCGTTGTCGACGATGGTGACCGTCGTGATCGCCGGCATGCTGACATACAGCGTGCCGACCGACGGGTTGCTGATGGTGACGGTGAAGGTCTCGTTCCCCTCCCCCAACCCATCGTCGAGGATCGGTATGGTCAGCGCCACGCGCGACTGGGCGGCGAAGTTGAGGGTGCCGCTGAGAGCGGTGTAATCGGCACCGGCGGTGGCGGTGCCGTTGGCGGTGGTGTAATCGATGGTGCCAGTCACCGACGCCGTGCAGTAGACCGAGATGCTCGCGGTGCCGGCATTCTCGTTGACCGAGAGGGTTGAGCTCTGCAGGTACCACTGCTCACCCGCCAGCGGCACCTCCCCGCTCGGCAGCTGCCCGCGCGGCGCCGAGTCCGGCACGGGCACCCGATCAGCCGGGGCTGGGGCAGGGGCAGGGGCCTCATCATCAAAGCCCGGGTTCACCACCATACCCTTGAACATCCGATCGAATTCCTCGTTGCCGCGCCGCGGCCGCGGGCGATCCCCGACCTTGCCCTGGGCCTGGGCTTTGCCCGCAGCCGGGGCTGGGCCCTCGGCCTGACCAACCGGAGCGCGCTCGACCTCCACACGGATGGTCATCCTGGTGATCAGGAAGAGCTCGCGCTGGGCCGCGTTGTAGCGCACCGGGTTCACCTGAAGGCTGACGAAGGAGCGGCCGCGCATGCTGTGCGTGCCGGTGATGGCGACCGGTACGACCGGCGCCCGGGCGTCGAGGGCGTAGGCCAGGGGGTCGGGCGGCACCACCACGACTGGCTGGTTGGGAGGCGACTGGGGCTGGCAGGGCAGAACGACGATCCCCTGGCCGATCGACTGCTCCTCGATCTCGGCGCTGACGCTGACGCCACGGGCGCCACGCGGGATCGCGACGTTGATGGTGCGGACGGGCAGATCGGGGTGGCCGATCGACGCCAGGCCGACCTGACCGTCCTTGAGCGCAACGGCATGGCGGCCATCGACCGGGGTGACCTGGACCTCCGCTGGTGCGAAGCTCTGCACCACGACGATCTCTTCGGCAGCCACGGTTGCGGTCACCGCCACGAGCAAGCCGAGGATGACGACCCCGATACGGATGGACATGTCTGCTCCGGGCAGGTTGAGAAGGGTTTCAGGCGACCTGGTACATGACCGACTGAACATGCTACTTCTGAGAGTGTGCATATCCGGCGTGGACTGACGTGGTTTTCTCAGACGAAATCCCTCGTCTGGTCCATCTCTTACCTACTATGGCCTTCATTGACGGGTGCGCACGTTCACTGCAGGTCGACCTGCCGGTCGCCAAGAAAACACCTGCTGTTGTGCGGATCATGGAACGGTGGCGCATTGCCGGCACGTGTGGCATAGCGCGCAGTATGCCGATACATGATCCTTTCCGTCTGTCGGTCAGGTCGCGCAACAAATGAATTGGCAGATTGTTACAACTGCAATTTGGAGAAGACTGGAGATTGCGGACAGAATGATCCTTGTCTCCCGTATTCTGCGCTCAATTTTGAGCGCAATTATGCACTCCGCCTGGCCTCAGTACCGCAGTGGCTTCCCGCACCCGGAACTGTCCCTGGCTCTGCAGATCCGCGACGGCAGTCCTGGCGACAGCGTCGAACACACCATCGCCACCGCCCACCTCGTCCACGACACCCAACCCTACGACGCCCTCGCCGCCCGTGCCGCCCTCGATCGCGCCCTCGATCAGCCCGGCCTCGACATCCCCACCCGGTTGTTCCTCCTGCGCCTCGCCCTCGGGCACAGCTCGCGCAGCCGCAACGACCGCGGCGCCACCAGCATCCTCGCCCAGGTCCGCGAGCTGGCCGCCCCCAACCTGCCGCCATCCTTCCGCCTGATCGCGCCACGGCACGAACTGCAGCTGGCGCGCGAACGCCGGCGCAGCCGCGAGATCGACGCCGCCCTGGCCGACGGCGATGGGGTGGTGGCGGCGATTCCGACCTCTGACGCCGCGCGCGAATGGCAGCTGCTGCACGCTCTCGCCGACGTCCAGCGCCATCGCCTGCCGGAGGCCGAGGCGGCGCTCGCCCGACTGCGGCGCGACGAGGCCCGCCTGCCCACCGCGGTCGGCCACGGCCTGCGTCAACTGCGCTGGGAACTCGCGCGCCTGGTCGATGACTTCAGCACCTGCGAAGCCCTGCTCGCCGATCCCGCCTGGCAGCCGGACGAGGAGCTGCACCTGCTGCTGGCCGCGCACCAAGGTCGCGGCGAGCGGGTCGAGCAGCTGCTGGCGGCGGGAACGGTACTCCCGGACCGTCGCTGGTACTACCGCGCCATCCTCGCCAGCCGGAGGCGCCGCAGCGAGCTGTTCGCCGATGCGGTGCGGCTCCTGCGCCAGGCCGTCGAGGGCTCGCCAGCGCAGTGGATGGCCGACCAGCTGACCATCCGCATGTCGCTGCAGCAGCGCCGGCCGCAGGAGGCGCGCTTCCTCCTCGGCAGCATCGACCCCGACGGCGACTTCGGCGACTGCCACGCCGCCTGGATGCGCTGCTGCTGGCTCACCGACGACGTCGCGGGCGCCGCCCGGCACTGGCGCGCCCTGCAGGAGCGCGGTCCCGCCTATGTGCGCGCCGAGCTCGCCGAGGCCTATGAGCTCGGCGCCGCCGAGCTCGGGATGATCGCCAGCCATCAGCCCTCGCCCGACGACCGGCCGGCCGGCACCGCCCGTCTGCGCCGCCGCGACGCCGAGCTGTCGCTGATCGGCGACAGCGTGGCGATGCGCGAGGTGCGCGGCCAGATCCAGCTGTGCGCCGAGCGGCAGGAGCACGTGCTGATCACCGGCGAGACCGGCAGCGGCAAGGAGATCGTCGCCCGCCTGCTGCACCGCCTCGGCCCCGGCGCCAACACGCCTTTCGTCGCGCTCAACTGCGGCGCCATCGCCGAATCGCTGGCCGAGGCGGAACTGTTCGGCTATGTGCGCGGCGCCTTCACCGGCGCCGAACGCGGGCGCGAAGGCGCCATCGGCCAGGCCGCCGGCGGCGTGCTGCTGCTCGACGAGATCGGCTCGATGCCGCAGCGCCTGCAGGCGCTGCTGCTGCGGGTCCTCGAATCTGGCGACTACCGCCCGCTCGGCGCCAGCCAGGCGAGCCAGCTGCGCGCGCGCATCGTCTCGGCGAGCAATGAAGACCTCGGCCTGCTCACCGACCAGGGCCGCTTCCGCCCCGACCTGTTCTACCGCCTGCAGCGCCTCTCGATCGAGGTGCCGCCACTGCGCCGCCGGCCCGAGGACATCGCTCCGCTGGCCCGCCACTTCCAGCGCCAGACCGGGCTGTCGCGCCTGCCCGCCTTCGCCCCCGACCTGCTGGCGCTGTGGGAGCGCCATCCCTGGCCGGGCAATGTCCGCGAGCTGCGCAACGAGGTCGAGTCGCTGATGGTCATGCACGGCCACCTCGAGGCCTTCACCGCCGCCTGCTCCAGCCTGCACCGGCGCGGCACCTCGGCGCGCCTCGGCCGTCCGGTCGGCGAGCCGGCGCCGGTGCGGGTCGTAACGCCGGCAGTGGCGGCTGATGATCCGCTGGCCCACCTGCCCAGCGACGGCGTCGTACCGATGGGCGGGCGCAAGGTGCTCGACCGCCGCCGGGCCATCCTCCGCCTGGCCGCTGAGCAGGGCCGCATCACCCGCAGCCAGGTGGTGGTGCAGCTCGGCTGCGCCCCCAACACCGCCTCCGCCGACCTGCAGGCGCTGGAAGAGGCGGTACTGATCCGGCGCATCATCCTGGGCAACAACCTGCGCTTGAGCTACTTCGAAGTCGTGCCGCGATCATGTTAGCATTACCTCGAGACGTACCTGGATTGCCCGCGAGCCTGCGCTGAGTCGACCTTTCGCTGGCACCGGCAGGCCAGCAGCCGACGGTACGACCATGAGCGATCTCGTGCGCATCAGCATGACCCTGGAGAAGCCGCTGTTCGCGCAGCTGGAGAAGCTGACCGAGGCGACCGGGGCGGGGAACCGCTCGCGTTTCATCCAGGACCTGCTGCGCACGCATCTGGCGATCCGCGCCTTCAGCGCCGGTGGGCCGATGCACGGCTCGATCACCCTGGTCTACCGCCACCACCAGCGCGAACTGCCCGCCGCCCTGGTCGAGATCCAGCACGACAGCAAGGTCACCATCCTCGCCGCCACCCATGTCCATCTGAATCATCACACCTGCATGGAGGTGCTGCTGGTGCAAGGCGACAGCCGCGAGATCCACCAGCTGTCGGAGCAGTTCCGGCAGCTGAAGGGCGTTGATCAGGTGGCGCTCAGCCTGGTCAGCCCGTCGGGTCACGCATAGGTGCACGACGCATCGATATTACGATTTGACATTTCGTAATACCGCCAAGCCTCGCACGCATGCACCTCCCTGACGGCTTCGTCAGCGACCCGATCAACCTCGCCTGCGCGGCGTTGGCCGTGGGGGCCTGCGCCATCGCCATCCGCCGCACCGGCGCGACCTTGGCCGAGCGCCAGGTGCCGCTGCTGGGCATGACCGCAGCCTTCGTCTTCGCCACCCAGATGCTCAACTTCCCGATCGCCGGCGGCACCAGCGGTCACTTCCTTGGTGCGACCTTCGCACTGGTCCTGCTCGGCCCGTGGGCCGCCTGCCTGGTCATCTCCCTGGTACTGGCGGTGCAGTGCCTGCTCTTCGCCGACGGCGGCCTGAGCGCCCTCGGCACCAACATCGTCACCATGGCGATGGTCGCCGTGCTCGTCCCCGCCTTCGTCCTGGCATTGCTGCGCGCCGTGCTGC
The DNA here is from genome assembly GCA_022841245.1 of Planctomycetota bacterium. Taxonomy (GTDB): domain Bacteria; phylum Planctomycetota; class UBA11346; order UBA11346; family UBA11346; genus UBA11346. Next base: position 3,765 of record JALHRW010000043.1, on the reverse strand, counting down.
CGCGCAGCCGGGGTGCCGGGCTGGCTGCGATCGCCATCGCGGCGTGGTGTTCGGTCGTCGCAGCCTCGGCCGCATGCGCCACCGCTCTCGGCGCCTCCGGCTACCCACTCGACCTGATGCTGCCGGCGATGATCGGTGTGCATGCCGTGATCGCGGTCGGCGAAGCGCTGATCACCACCGCCATCGTCTCGGCAGTGCTGGCGGCGCGGCCGGATCTGGTGCCCGGCATCGCCCCAGCGCGCCCGCTGGCGGGAGCAGTCGCGTGAGCCGCACTCACCTGTTGGTTGGAGTCGCCGTCTGCCTGGCCCTTGCCGGCCTTGTCTCGCCCTTCGCCTCCTCCTCGCCCGACGGCCTGGAGCGGGTCGCCGAGGAGCACGGCATCGCTGCCGCGGCTCCGGTGTGGACCGCAGCGCCTGCGCCGGACTACACCATGCCCGGCATCAGCCATGCGCGCCTCTCCACCGGTGCCGCCGGTCTGGCCGGCACCCTGGTGGTGCTCGCGCTCGGCGTGGGCCTGGCGCGGCTGCTGGCCCGCCGCCGGGCGTGATCGACGCGCGCCTGAAGCTGGGGCTGTGCCTCGGCTTCGTCCTCGTCACGGTCAGCACGCCGCCGGCACGACTCGACATCCTCGCCGGACTCGCCGTGCTGCCGCTGGGCGCCGCCGTGATCGGCCGCGTCCCGCCGCTGGTCCTCGCGCGACGACTGCTGCTGCTCGCCCCGTTCGTGCTGGTCGCCGCGGCCGCGCCGCTGCTGCGTCAAGGCGAGGGCCTCGACGCCGCCCTGGGCATGCTGGCGAAGGCCGCGCTGGGCTGCAGCGCGCTGGTGCTGCTGGCCGCGACCACGCCGATCGACGCGCTGCTGTCCGCCCTCGCCGCACTGCGCTGCCCGCGCCTGGTCGTGCTGCTGCTCGGCCTGACCGCCCGCTACCTGCACGTCCTCGGCGAGGAGGCCGGCCGCCTGCGCCGCGCCGCTGCTGCGCGCGGTTTCGCACCCCGGCATCTGCTGCAGGCACGCATCGTCGGCGACCTCGCCGGAGCGCTGTTCCTGCGCAGCGTCTCGCGCGCCGAGCGGGTCCAGGCGGCGATGCTGGCGCGCGGCTTCGACGGTGGGCTGGTGCTGGCCCCGGCACCGCCGCTGCGCCTGGGCGAGACGGTCCTGGTGGCTGCCGTCCTGGCGGCCGCGCTGGCCTGGCGGATCGCCGCATGATCGAACTACGCGATGTCGGCTTCAGCTATCCCGACGGCGTGCCGGCCCTAGCCGGGATCAACCTGTCGATCGCCGCCGGCGAACGCATCGCCATCCTCGGAGCAAATGGCGCCGGCAAGTCGACCCTGCTGCTGCAGCTCAACGGCCTGCTGCGCGGCAGCGGCATGATCAGCGTCGACGGCCTGGTGCTGGCACCAGCCACCCTGCGCGCCGTCCGTCAGCGCGTCGGCTTCGTCTTCCAGGATCCCGACGACCAGCTGTTCTGCACCAGCGTGCGTGAAGACGTCGCCTTCGGACCGCGTCAGGCGCGACTTCCAGAAGCAGAGGTGCAGACGCGTTGCGACGAGGCTCTCGCCGCCATGAGCATCGGCGACCTCGCGCCACGGCATCCGCACCACCTCAGCCTGGGCCAGAAGAAGCGCGCCGCCATCGCCACCGCCCTGGCCATGCGGCCGGGCGTGCTGGTGCTCGACGAGCCGAGCGCCAGCCTCGATCCGCGCACCCGCCGCGAGCTGATCGCCTGCCTCGCCGCGCTGCCCTGCACGCTGCTGGTCGCCAGCCACGACCTCGCGCTGGTGCGCGAACTGTGCCAGCGCTCGATCATCCTCGATGCCGGCCGCATCGCCGCCGACGGGCCGACGGAAGCGCTACTCGCCGACGCTCCACTGCTCGCGCGAACCGGCCTGTCCTAGACGAAGCGCACCCGCACCTCGCGGGCGTAGCGGTCGCGCAGGACGCGGGCCAGCTCGCGCAGCAGGTTGCGGCGGATGCCCAGCTCGATCGGCAGGCTGGGGTCCTGGTGCGCCTCGTTGACCCGCGTGCCGACCACCAGGTCGATGACGTCGCTGTCGAGCAGCAGGTCGGCCAAGCGGGTCGCGCCATTGTCGCGACCGCTTGGCCACGGCGGCCCCTCGGTGAGCAGGCGCACGCAGGCCGCCAGGGTGATCATGCCCTCGGTGACCAGTTCGACGCCTTCCAGCGTGGCCATCGGTGGGACCTCGGGGTCGATGGCTCCGAGCTCGATGTCGACCCGGCGGCCGAGCCGGCGGCCGATGATCTCGGCGGTAGTTCCGCCGCAGATCGCCACCCGCCCGGTCGGCTCAGAGACCATGCGCGTGATCTCCAGGTCGCGCTCCTTGTCATACGGTGGTCCGGTGATCACGGTCAAGCGGCGCGGCTGGCGCAGATGGATGACGCAGCAGGTGGTGTCGTCATGCGCGCGGCCGCCGTCGACCTCGCGTGCATCGGCGACGATGCGCCCCGCCAGGGCGCGCGCGGGTAGCCGCGGAGTCTGCTCCAGCGCCTCGGCGATGCAGCCGCGCAGGCCGTCCGCACCCCAGCCGAAGGGCAGGTCGGCGCGGCCCATGCCGGCCTGGGTCACGCCGTCGGAGACGAAGACCAGGCGGTCGCCCTCGGCCAGCTGGATCTCGGCTGCGCGCAGGCTCTTCTCGTCGCCGAGGTCGATCTCCTCGGCGGCGTAGGCCGCCGGAACCCCCCCGCGCACCAGCAGGGTGCGCGGGTTGCCGCTGTTGATCACCCGCGCGCGCCCGTCATCGGCGATGTCGACGACGGTGAAGGTCGAGTAGCCGATCTTGCGCACCGAGCACACCGGCAGAGTGCGCGCGATCAGTTCGGCGCTCTTCCGCACATCGCGGCCGGCGGCGGTGTGGTTGGCGGCGATGGTCGCGGTGAGGGTCGACAGCACCGCCGCCTTGACCCCGCTGCCGAGGCCGTCGGCGAGCACGCAGACCAGGCGGCCCTCCTCGGGCAGGCGGCGCACCACCACCGTGTCGCCGGCCACGCCCTTGCCGTGCTTGGCGCAGCCGACCCAGTCGGCGTCGAGGAACAGGTCAGCCGCTGCGGGCATCGTCCCCGCCGTACGCTTCAACGATCTGGCCGAGCAGCCCCTCGGTCTCGGCCGCGTTCTCGCCCAGCAGGTAGGCGATGCGCTGCACCGTCTCGAGGTGCTTCTCGATCGCCTGGCGCGCGCGGCTGGCTACCTGGGCCCGGCTCATCGCCGGGGCGGTGATGTCGACCAGCACGGCGCCCACCACGCGTCCGGGATCGACGGTGAAGATCGAGCCATGCAGCACCCGCGTGCCGATGCGCAGGTCGTGTTCGAGCAGATCGCCCTGGCCATCGAGGACATGGCGGAACTGGCGGGCGAAGGGCACGATCTCGGCCAGCGCCACGCCGGCCAGCCCGCCGCCGTCGAAACGCGCCTCGGCCCCGCTCAGCAGGGCGAAGTTGCGGTTGCACTCGACGATCTGCAGGCGCTCGTCGACCAGCACGGCGCCGGCCGGCATGGCCGCGAGCAGGGCGTTGGCCTTGCGCTGGGCGAGCTGGCGCATCCAGGTGACGCACTGGCTCGGCTCGGCGCGACCGGCGCACAGGGCGTTGGCGAAGTCACGGCACGAGTCGTAGCCGCAGCCGGCGCAGTTCAGCTCATCCTCGGCCGTGCGCTTGCCGATGCGCGCCAGCGCCGCGGTCAAGGCCGTGGCCTCGGCCGGCACGGCGTCGACCGGGATCGCCGGCCACGACATCCCGGCTTCGACCGGC
>JALHRW010000042.1 GCA_022841245.1 Planctomycetota bacterium | reverse complement strand
GGTGAGGCACCAGTCGTTCAATAAGCCGCCTCAGCCGTTCTCGATCCTCAAGCATAAAGAGCGGGGCTTGGTCTAGGAGGCTCTTATACTGCGCTGATTCCAGCGGTTCGGCTGTGCGTCTCCGGAAGCGGTGAAGGTAGGCGCAGGCTTGCACGTCTATGGTATGTGTCTCGATGTCCTCGTTGAAGTGCACGAGGAAGTCACGGTATCCCAGCGCCTGGGCTGACGGGTGCTGCACCATCGTGCGAGAACCCTGGAGCAAGGTTTCGACGGTCTCCCCGTAGGGGGTCGCATCCGCCTCTTCCCATCCCTTCATCTCGATGATCAGGGCACGGTCGCGATCATCAGATCTCCCGGCCAAGAGCAGGTCTATGCGGAATCGCCCAGCCGCCGACAGGTGGTACTCCACTGCGATCGGAACATCGCCGTCGATGCTGCTTTCGCGCAGGTCCCAAGCAAAGTCGCCATATTCCGCCTCCCAGACCCGGTGATCGGCCGGGACCGACCCAGTGCGGAGTTTGAAGCTTGTCTCCAGCTTGTCCTGGAGGCGCTTTTGGAGGACGTCGTCGATGAAGCCTGATTTGGTGTTTTCGTAGATGATCACGCTGCGTTACTCATAGGGCTGGAGCACGAAGAGGGAAGGGCCTGGGGGCTTCAGGATGAATGCCATCCCAATTCGCGTGTTTACCGCTTTGATTGGAGTATTGTTGTTCACATACTAACCGCCCAACAAGCAGGACAGCCTCCTTAACCTGGGCCATTCTATGGTCTGGAGAAACCAAGAATCCAGGCGTTTGGGTTCCGGTCCTGACCAGTTCTGCGAACTCCAGCTTGATGCAGAGATCATTCAAGCTGGTAGCCTTCGGCATGGCCGATGACACCACTCCGAAGTCTGCGCAGCTCAAGCGCCTCCCAGCCCGCCAGCTCCGCCTGATCACCAAGGTCCACATCCTCGGCGCGATCCAGATGATCGACGCTGGCACGGCCCATGGGTTCGACGAGTCCGATGACTACGACCTCCTCTACCAGGGTCGCCGGTATCCGCCGAAGGCTGTGCTCGGCGTGGCGGCGGTCGAGCCTCTCGGGCGCCAGCTTATCCCGGACGACTTCTCCGGAGGCGAGAGTTCGACCTGCTTCCGGATCCTTCGCGAGGCCGGCTTTGAGGTGGTGCCCAAGGAACTAATGCTGTCCCTGACGACGAATGATGGGGTTCAGGACAGCGATTGGGGGTGGAAGGACGTGCTCGGGGAGAGCTACCACTTCCCGAACCAATACCGAAACATGATCATCCCCGGGCGGCAGTTCATCTACTATCACGGGGTAAAACAGGGCGATGGGAAGCGTCGGGATGCCCCCGAATACTTCGGCCGTGGCACCATCGGGGTCGTGACCCGCGATGACACCATCCCAACCACCGAGCCCAAAGCCAAGTGGGCGTGGTACGCGACCATCGAAGGCTACGAGTTGCTCCCAAAGCCGGTCTCTTGGAAGGATGACCAAGGCCGGCACTTCGAACAGATCCCAGTCAACATGTTCCGCAACGGGGTTCGCAAACTCCGCCCTGACGTGTTCGCCGCCATTCTGAAGCATGCGGGCGTCGCAACGGGTCCTGCCATCGCGCCGATGCCCGTGACTGCCCCAGTGCCTCCGCCCGTTATCCCGATAGCCAACCAGCTTCTCGTCCCAGCCACGGGCTCGCTGTTCCTTCTCCGTCGCCCGACCAAGGCCGCAATCTCCGGCGAAGGAGTTGCTGGCAGGGTTGCGCGGTCCCGGTGGAGGCAGCATAAGCGGGCCACTGATATTGGCCGGCGTGGCGAGCAACTCGTCTGGGATGAGCTGCGGCGCCTGGCTGCGCACCACGGGTGGCAGAATCTAGAATGGCCTGCAAGCGAGAGCCTCACTCCCGGGTGGGACATGCACTTCACGGTCAGCGGGAAGACGATCGCCGTCGAGGTGAAGTCGACCACGCTTCCAGCATTCCCCGACGTTGAGATCACGGCCAACGAGTGGGCGGCCGCTCAACGGTTGGGCGATGACTACTGGCTTGTGCTTGTCACCGATGTTGAGAAGGCCCAGCCGTGCATGCAGTGGGTACGGAACCCATGGGCTCTGGTTCAGCATGGCGTCATGTCGTCCACGCCGATGGTGCTCTCGCTGACACCCGAGCGGGAGATCCTACCCGTGGATCTGGTGCGGGTGGTTGGCATTCTCAAGGCCTAAGCCTCATTTCGACGGAATGAATCACTGCACTGGTTTTTCCGCCAAAAGGCGGCTCCGATCATGCCCAGGCGGTGGAAGACCAATGCCCAACCCGTTTGCATCCTGATCGCCCTCCAAGCGGGACAGCCTCGTTAACCCGGACCATTCTCTGGCTTGGAGAAACGGAGAATCCTGGCGTTTGGGAAGCGGTCCTGACCGGTCACCAAGCGGAGCAGCCCAAAACGGAGAACGGGGCTGTTCAAAAACCGCGTAGAAATCCGCGGAAAATCGCGCTGGTTCCGGCGACCCGGCTGATAACAAAAAACCCTCGGTAAAACCGAGGGTTTTTCTTTGGTTGACCAAGCGGGACGAGTGTACAACGGTTCTCCGCCCCATCTTGCGGTTCCAAATAGGGTCAAAATGACAATTTATCTCCGCATCTGGTCAATGCTTGTGGCCGTCGCCCTCGTGATGGCCTGCTTCGACCTTGGGCAGGGTGACCGAGCCCTTGGCGGTCTGGCCGTTGTCGGGCTCAATGCTGATCCAGAGCTTGCTGTCGGCCGGGATCGGGTTGGGCACTTCGACGTGGGCACTGTATTCGCCCTTGGCGTCCTTCTCGGCTTCGGCCTTGGCCTTCACCGACCCGCGGCCGTTCTCGGTGCCGACCCAGACGCGGATCGCCTTGGGGATAGGCTGGTCGGGGTTCAGGCGGAGTTCGACGTGCCATTCCTTGCCTGCGGCGATGGTGCCTGATGCGGAGACGGCGATCTTGTAGACGCTGATCTCGACCGAGCCGACAGCTTCGGCCTTGCCGTGGGCGTGCGCGCCCTCGGCGGCATGGTTGTGGCCGGCGTGCTCGTCGGCGGCGCTGAGCGGGGCGCCGAGCGCCAGCAGCGCGGTCAGGATGGCGGGGGTGATGTGGGAACGGGACATGGGATCTCCTAGATTCAGTGGTTGCTGGCCATCGTCGCGGGGCGGGATGGCTCGGGTGGGATGGGGATGGTCCACGTCGGCTCGGCCCCGTGGGTCGAGCCGACGACATGTAGCGTCAGGTTGTCAGCGCGATCGAGGTCCGATGCGCGGAAGACCAGACGCAAGGCGGCCTCCTCGCCGGCGAGGACCGTGTACCGGTTCTGCGGGAAGGTCCGGGACCTCTTCGGGGTCCGTTCACCGGCGACGCGGATGTCGCCGTGGGCCACAGTCGCAGCGGTGAACTCGCCGTAGTTTCTGATGAAGACAACCGGATCGGCGGTGGGATTGGTGATGGTCAGAGCCAGTTCCAGTTCACCTGGACGACGGACAGCCTCGGTGATGCGTACCATGGTCTGGGCCGCGGTTGCTGCCGGCGCGGACTCCGCCGGGAAGGTGGTGACGCGGCCCGCACCCCCGCATCCCGGGAGAACGGCCAGCGCCGGAATCAGGGCCACGAGGGCCAACATCGAACGTGGAGGGTGGATCATCACGGGTTCTCCTTGGGCGGCTCGGGGGCGGTTTCCGTCGCCGTGGCCGGTGCGGGCAGCGCCGGGCTGTCGTCATCGAGCGCCGAGCCATGCGGCCGGTCGCCGTGTCCGAAGACCCAGGCGTAGGCGGCCGGCACGACGACCAGATTCAGGATCGTCGAGCTGACCAGGCCGCCGAGAACGACGATGGCGAGCGGCGCCAGGATCTCGGCACCCGGCTTGCCGGACATCATCGCCAGCGGGATCAGGCCAATGGCGGCGCAGAGGGCTGTCATGAGGATGGCGACGAGGCGTTCCTCGGAGCCATGCATGATCGCCTGCATGAGCGGGCGGCCATCCTCGGCGTGCGACTGGTATTGGTTGATCAGCAGGATGCCGTTGCGCACGGCGATGCCGAACAAGGTGATGAAGCCGACCAGGCTGGCGATCGACAGGACCGGCGCGGTGTAGGTGCCGCCCAGTCCGAAGAGGGCCAGGGTGTTGCCGACCACCGAGGGTGACTCGGCGATGTAGACCGCACCGATGCCGCCGATGAGCGACAGCGGCAGGTTGAGCATCACCAGGCCGGCTGCCTTGCCTGATGACAGCGCTGCGGCCAGCAGCAGGAATACCACCCCCACTACGGCGATGCCCATGAGGCCGATGGTTCTGCTCGCCTCCTGTTGAGCCTCGAACTGGCCACCGTAGTGGACGGAGAGGCCGGCCTTGGCGACCACCGGATTGACCACCCGGCGGATGCCGACCACGAGGTCGCCCAGGTTCTGGCCGTCAGCGACGTTGCAGCTCACCACCGCCTTGCGGCGGGCACCCTCGCGGGCGATGAGATTGGACGCTTTCTCCAAGCCGATCTCAGCAACCTCGCGCAGGCGGACCTGCGGGCCATACGGGCTCTTGAGCACCAGTTCGCCCACCTGGTCCTCGGTCTGCCGCTCGTCGGGATGGAGGCGGACGGTGAGATCGTAGCGGCGGATGCCCTGGTTGACCGTGGCGACGTGCACCCCGGCCAGGGCCTGCTCGACCTGTTCAGCGGCATCGGCCGGAGTCAGGCCGGCCCGGGCGAGATCCTCGTGGCGATACCGTACCGGCAGCGTCTCGATCATGATCTCACGGTTGGCCACCACGTCGCGGGCACCGGAGACGTCCTTCATGACGACCTCGATCTCCTTCACCACGGCGCGCAGTTGGTCGAGGTCGTCGCCGAAGACGGTGATCGACACCGCCGCCGGCGTACCAGAGAGGATGTGCGACAGGCGGTGTTCGATGGGCTGGCCCACCGAAGTGACGACACCAGGCATCTGCGCGAGGATCTTGTCGATCTCGGCCCGGACCTGGTCCTGGGTGCCCGGTTCCATGGTCACGTTCATCTCGCTGGAGGACGGCGGTTCGGCGTGCTGGTCGCGCTCGGCGCGGCCGGTACGGCGGGCGACGTCACGCACACCGGGGATGTCGGCGATCCGGGCCTCGACCCCACGCACCAGGCGGTCGCTCTCGATCAGCGAGGTGCCTGGCGGGGTCATGATCATGACCGTGAAGGTGCCTTCCTTGAAGCTGGGCAGGAAGCTGGAGCCGAAGGTGGTCGCCAGCGCCAGTGCGGCGATGGCGAGTCCCGTCGATCCCAGGACGACGCTCTTCTTCCACCGGATGCACCAGGCCATGGTCGGCCGGTAGGCCTCCTTGAGCCAGCGCACCAGGAATCCGTCGCGCTCCTCGCCCTTCAGCTTCAGACCGGTCAACAGCATGCGGCACAAGGCCGGGGTCACCGTCACCGCCACCACCAGGCTGGCGAGGGTCGAGACGATGTAGCTGACGCCCAGGGGTCGGAAGAAGCGGCCTTCCATGCCGCCCAGGAACAGCAGCGGGATGAAGACGAGGACGATGATGATGGTGGCGAAGACCATCGGGCCGGCGATCTCATGACTCGACCGCTCGACCACGACCTCTTCGGCGACACGTTCGCCTTCTGGCAGGTGCCGGTTCTCGCGCAGACGGCGGAAGGCGTTCTCGACGTAGATGATGGCATCGTCGACCAGGCCACCGAGGGCGACGGCCAGGCCGCCCAGGGTCATGACGTTGATCGAGAGGTTGAACCACGCCATGACGATGAAGGCTGCGCCCAGCGAGAGCGGCAGAGCGGTCAAGGTGATCACTGTCGTGCGCACGTTGAGCAGGAAGAGGATGAGGATGACCGAGACGATGATCGCCGCCTCGACCAGCACCTTGAGCAGGTTGTCGACCGAGACCTGGATGAACTCCGACTGCCGGAAGACATGGTTGTTCACCGTCATGCCGGTGGGGACGGACATGGCCGCCACCGCCTGATCCAGCGACTTGGTCAGGGTCAGGGTATTGGTGCCAGGCGCCTTCTGCACCGAGATCATCACCGCCGACTTGCCGCGCTCGGTGGCAGTGCCACGGGCCGGCGCTGGCGCCAGGCCGACCTCGGCAACGTCACCGATGGTCACCGGCACGCCCTCATGGTAGGCGATGACGGTGCGCTGGATGTCCTCCGCTTTCGTCACCTGGGCGGACTGGCGGATCGGCACTTCCTTGCCTTCGCGGTTGGGCAGGAAGCCGGCACTGGCTGTCGAGTGGGCCTTCTTCGCGGCCTCGACGACATCGGCGACGGTCAGGCCGTACAAGCGCAGGCGGTCGGGCCGGCACAGCACCTGGTATTCGGGCAGTTCGCCGCCGATGGCGACGACCTGGGCGATGCCGGGTACACCGAGCAGGCTGTTGCGCAGGTCATACTCGGCAAACGAGCGCAGTTCCTTGGGTGAGCGGGTGCCGTCGGGTGAGGTCACCGACAGCAGCATGACCTCGCCAGTGATCGAGGTGACCGGCGCGATCTCGGCATGGGCGCCGGGCGGAAGTGTCGCTTCGATGGCGGACAGACGTTCGGCGACCTGTTGGCGGGCGCGCCAGATATCTTCGCCCCAGTCGAACTCGGCCCAGACGATGGACAGGCCCAGGGACGACGACGAGCGCAGCTTGCGCATGCCGGGCATGCCGTTGACCGACGATTCGATCGGCACGGTGACGTACTGCTCGACCTCGTCGGCCGCTAGGCCGCCGGCCTCGGTCATGACCACGACGGTGGGGGCATTGAGTTCAGGAAATACGTCGACGGCCATCCTGGGGATGAGCCAACCGGCGAGCACCAGCATGATGCCGGCGACGATGACCACGGCCTTGGCGTGGCGTAGAGACAGGCTGATGATCCACGCAAACATGGCTCAGTGCTTTCCCGTGTGGAAGGTGCCGTCGGCCTCGAAGTGGCCGGCCTGCGCGCCGCCCTCCTGCTGCGACAGCTTCAGCGGATAGATACCGCCGAGGACGACCTGATCGCCCTCCTTGATGCCCGTCTGGACCACGACCCAGCGGCCATCGCTGGCGCCGAGATCAGCTTCGACCTTGGTCACCTGGTCGGGGTGGTTCGGGTCACGCCGGAAGAAGACGGTCTTGAGCCCGTCCCTGATCGTCGCGGCGGTGGGGATGGCCAGTTCCTCCTCCGGGCTTCCACTGAGCACCACCTCCAGATTGGCCGTGACACCCGGGCGCACCCAGGTTGGCAGGGTTGTGCCCTCGGTGGGACGAGCGATGAGGTCGACCGAGCGGTCGACGGCATCGGCCATGGGTCCGAGCACCAGTGTCGCTGGCAGCGACTTCTGGACGGCGGGATCGGTGGCGACGATGCGCGCCTGAAGGCCATTGCTCAGACGTGGCAGATCGGCCTGGAGGCCGGCGGCGCGCAGGCGGACGCCCATCGGATCGGTGACGGTCAGCACGGTGGTGTGTTCGCCGATCCAGGTGCCGCTGGCGAGCACCTCGCCCTCGACCACGCCGAGGCCGGCTGCGCGCACCTCGATGGCGGTGATCGAGGCCCAGGCCGGCTTGCCGCCCTCGACCTTGAGGAGCGCTTCCGTGGTCAGGCCTGCGAGTTGCGCCGCCTGCCCCAACAGCAGATCGAGCCGGACCTGGGCCTGGCCGGTGTGTACCGAGCCGTCCTCGCCCCGCGCCTGGCGGATCGCCTCGGACAGGGCGCGCTTGGCTTCCGCCGCGCTGATGCGCAGATCGGCGACACGGCCGGCGGCATCGGCGCGCTCCGCCGCCTTGCCGCCGAGATCCTTGCCCAGGCGGTCGAGGGTGGCGAGACGCTCGCTCCACAGGGTCAGGGCCTGGGCGATGGCGGCGGCATGCTCCTCGGCGGCAGCAAGGTTGTCGGCGGCGGCCTTCACGGCTCCGACGGCGTCGGCGATCTCCTGCTGAAGCCGCTGCCAGGCGGCGGAGTGCAACCTGTAGAGCACAGCGCCGGCTTCGACCTGCTGGTAGGGCTTCACCAGCACCTCGACGCGGCCGTCCAGAGGCGCCTGGTAGGGCCGGCGCGCGGTGGGCTCGGCCTCGAAGCGGCCGGGCATGCGGACGACACCTTGGACGACCCGGTACTCGGCCGTGGCCCAGGTGATGCCGAGATTCTTCTGCACCGTATCCGGCAGGGTGATGCCACCTTGGCCGTGGTTATGCCCCTCGTGACCGGCCTCGGCCGCGGCGGGAGCAGCGACGGGGGCGGTGGCACCATGGCCGTGTCCGTCATCCGCGGCGTGGGCCCCGGATGCGTGTTTGCCGCCATGTTCGCCGCAACTGGCAAGCAGCACGGCAAGTGAGGGGACGATGAGCAGACGCATGTGCATGATGGACTCGATATGGATGGGAATGAAGGAGAGAGATGTCGTTGAAGCGCTGAAATGCTGATGGGAGTACACGCGCAGCGCCTCCGATCCCCGGCCTGGGTGGCCAGGCATAGCGGATCAGGGCTGCGGTATGTCGGCGGGTGCGACGCCCAGCGACGGATCGCCCACAGCCATGCCGAGATCGACCAGCGCAAGAGCGGCTCGGCGCCGGGCATCGCGGAGTTCGGCCCGCACGGTGTTGGCGGCACGACGCGCCTCCAGCAGATCGGACAGACTCGCTTCGCCTGCCTGGAAGGCGCTGGTGCGAAGCTGGATCGCCTCTTCAGCGACCGGCACAGCCTGCTCGGTCAGGGCTTTGACCTCGCCCTGGGCGGTCTGGGCGGCTCCCAGGGCCTCTGCCAGATCGCGGGCCAGGCGGAGGCGTTCGCTGCGCGCTGCCGCACGGGCCTGGGCCTGGGCCGCTTCAGCGGCGGCAATGCCGGCATCGTTCCGGTTCCACAACGGCAACTCAAATCCGAGGGTCACGCCGTAGGAGTCCTTCTCGGCCTCGCGGTCAGCGAAGACGCCCACTGTCAGGTCGGGCATTCGCGCTTCGCGTTCGGCGTTCACCGTCGCTCCCGCCGCGGCAGCCGCCTCGGCCAGGGCACGCAACTGGGGATGACGATCGGCTGCCAAGGCCAGGCTGGTCGCATCGGTCACCGTCGCGGTGCCAGCGAATGCGTCAGCGACCACCAATCCCTCGGGAAGCGCCGGATCACACCAGGTACGCAGCACAGCGAGAGCCGTGGCGGCTTCGCGCGTGCGGGCATCACGATGCAAGGCGGCCGTGGTCGCTTCCAGCTTGGCTCTGGCAACGCTAGACCGATCTGCTTCGCCGACGGCCAACCGGGCTTCGGTCATCGCGGCCAGTTCTGTGGCGATCCGCGCATCCTCCACCGCCTGGATCACCGCCTCGGCGGCGACGGCGTAGACAATGGCAGCCCGCCGGACATCGGACCGCAGACCAGCGAGAGCAATCTGCCCTTCGGCTTCTGCCACCTGCTGATGCGCACGGGCGGCGGCGACGCGCGCATTGCGTTTCCCCCACCAGTTCAGGCGCTGGCTGAGACTGCCACCGTAGGGTTGGTCCCGCTCCAGATCATCCACGCGCGGGCGGGTTCGGCCCAGGCTCAGTTCCAGTTCCGGGTTGTCCCAAGCGCCGGCTTGACGCACCTGGGCTGCGGCAGCGGCCTGCGCCGCAGCGATGGCGTCCCGGGTGGGATGCGCGTCCTGGGCAGCCTGGATGAGGCGTTCCATGGTGACGGGGCCGGACCAGTCGCGGGGGTGCGCCGCGGCCACCGCCATCGGTGACGGAGGCGACGGACCACCGCTAACAGCAGGCGGGACTTGGCCCTCCGGTGCTCGTTGGGCGGGACCCGCGCATCCACTCGCGGCGACGAGGGCGGCAAGGGTGAGGACAAGCATCCGCGTCCCTGTTGGGGTACGGAATGCAGACAGAGACAACGTGGACATGACGATCCCGGGACTGAGGTGAGGAATGCCGTGGAAAACGGCTTCCATGCACACGCGCACCGGCGCGTGTGGCGACTCAGCCCAGTTGGGCGGGCGGGGGATCGGGTGGGTAGGACGGGCTGTCGGGAGACATGACGGGATGGGCCACGCGCACCATGGCGCTGATCATCATCGGCAGGACCATCGCGTCAGATTCCATGGTCGTCACTGCGGATGACGGGCACTCGCATATCCCCGCTCCGCTATCGTCCTGTTCAGGCAGTTGGGGGTCAGCAACATCCGTAAAGACCATGCCCTGGATGGACCAGGCCGTGATCGCATGGCCGCAGCCATCCGAGCCGACCTGATGCATATGCGCCCGGAAGCTCGCCAGGAGCACGGCCACCACGGCCACGCCGATGGCGGCGTGGCGCAAGCTCTGCAACAGGAGGCGGACAAGCGGCTGCATCTTTTTGCATCGTCCCAGACGTGGCTGGAGGTCAATCCTTACCGTCAGAATCCCAGACGGAGGTGGATGGGGCGACCGGGCTTTTGGTGGCGAGTCGAACCCGACCGGATCCGCCGAGCATACGCAGGTCAGGGTCGGCGCCAACGCATCGCTGACGCAGAGGCGTTCCAGTTCGTAGGCCATGGGGTGTTCGCCGGATCATGCCTCGTCCACGGTCAATCGCCGGATCCGATCTGTGCCCAGCATACCGACGTGGGGGCGGCTGGAGCCGTGCATGAGCATGCGCGCGACGACGCTGTGGAAGTCCCTGATGTAGCGGTCGAATCCCAGGACTGCATCGTGTCCGACCCCGAGCAGGTTCCTCCAGTCGGCAGCGGAGTCGGCGTCCTGGAGGGCGTCGAAGGCCTGCCGGTAGACGTCCGTTTCCGTGGGGGCGTACTCATCCTCGATGAAGGCCCCGACCTGCTCGATGGTTTCCACAAGATCCCGGCTGGGAACAGGCGCGTAGCGCTCCGGGTCGCGGAGCGCATCGCACCAGCGGATATGCGTGTCGGTGTCGCCGTCACCGACCGCCAACAACCGCAACTCGCGCCGATCGATGACGGCTGCGGGATCCGGGCCATCTCGGGGCTGGCGCATGCAGGCAACGATCGACTCGACCAACGTCGTCCGCTGTGCGCTGAGAGCGTCAGGTTGATCGCTCATGGCTGGTTGCCGTCAGCCCAGCGCCCGATGCTGACATGGGTGGCAAGCGCTCGCTGGTGGAAGCTGACGGCGTTCATGTCTACTTCACAGGCGCTTGCCAGCGAAGGTGACCGTGACCGGGGTTTTGCCCGGCAGGGTCAACGTCACCGAACCCTGGGCACCATCTCCGTCCTTGGCTGCCGTGAAGGCGATGGTCCCCTTGCCATACGCACTCTCGCCCTTGGCCGTGAACTCGCTGATCGTCGTGCCGCCCTTGCGGCCCTGACGCTTGGTCTTCAGGGTCCCGGTGGCTGGGATGACCACGCCGTCGAAGAGATCCATCTTGGCTCCCTGGCGATTGAACGTCAGCGAGCATCGGTGGGTCTGGCCGTCGGGGGTGGCGTGGTGGACGATGAAGCTGTTCCCCGCGAACTGCGGGTCGGATTCGCCGGCCGCCGCTGTTCCAGCCAAGGCTAGAACAGCGACGAGGGCGGTGATGGGCACGATGTGCATGCGATGCTCCTGGTAGTGGTTCAACCGATGACCGGATGCACCTTGGCAAGGTGTTCGGGGTCATCGCGGTCGTCATCGATGGGTTCGTCGATCTTGTGCCAGACCCGGTAGAGAGCCGGCAGGACATACAGCGTCAGCAGAGCCGACGAGATGATTCCCCCGATGACCACGCTCGCGAGCGGCTTCTGCACCTCGGCACCCTGGCCACTGGCCAACGCCATGGGCACATAGCCCAGGGCGCCAACCAGAGCGGTCATCAGCATGGGACGCAGCTTGGTCAGCGACCCTTCGGTGATGGCCGCATCCAGGCCGTGTCCCTGTTTCCGCAGGTGGTTGATGTAGCCGACCACGACCAGGCCGTTGAGCACGGCGACACCAGATAGGGCGATGAAGCCCACCGCCGCGCTGATCGAGAACGGGATGCCGGTGATGAGCAGGGCTGCAACTCCGCCGGTCAGCGCCAGCGGAACGCCGCTGAACACCAGGACGGCGTACTTCACCGAGTTGAAGGTGCTGAACAGGAGGAAGAACACGAGCAGCAGCGCGCCGGGAACGATGACGACCAGGCGTTCACGGGCCTCCGTGAGGCTCTGGAAGGTGCCACCCCAGCTGAGCCAGGTGCCCGCTGGCAACTGCACCTGCTTGGCTACGGCCGCCTGGACCTCGGCTACGAATCCGCCGAGGTCCCGACCACGGACGTTGGCCTGCACCACGACGCGACGCTTGCCGTTTTCGCGGCTGATCTGGTTCAGTCCTTCGCCGAAGGTCAAATCGGCGATGGTGCCCAATGGGACGAAACGCGGCTCGGGGATGCCAGGACGCAAGAGGGCCAGGCCCTGGTCCGGCCGCTCGCCTTCTTCCGGTGCGGCCTGTTCGGGCAGCGGCACGGGCAACTGCTTGAGCCTGGCGGGATCGTTGCGCAGATCCTCGGGCAGGCGGACCAGGATGGGGAAGCGGCGGTCACCCTCGAAGAGGACGCCGGCATCTCGACCACCGACGGCGGTGGCGATGAGATCCTGGACCTCGGCGATGTTGAGCCCCAGACGTGCGATCACGTCGCGCTTGATCTCGAACGACACGGCGGGCAGGCCTTCGACCTGCTCGACCTTCACGTCCACGCCGCCGGGCGTCTTGGACAGGACCTCGGCGATGGCGTCGGCGGTCGGGATGAGTTCGTCGTAGTTGTCGCCGAAGATCTTGACCGCGACGTCGCCACGCACGCCGGAGACCAGTTCGTTGAAGCGCAGCTGGATCGGCTGGGTCCATTCCAGGTTGTTGCCAGGCAGATGCTTGAGCGCCTCCTCGGCCTTGGCGATGATCTCATCCCTGGAGGCCTCGGGATCCGGCCATTCCGCCCGCGGTTTCATCATCATGTAGGTGTCGCTGAAGTTCGGCGGCATCGGGTCCGCCGCGGCTTCAGCCGTGCCATTCTTGGAGAAGATCACCAGGACCTCAGGCACCCCGGCACGGATGGCCTTCTCGACCTCCAGCTGCATGGCCGTCGCCTGGGTGATGCTGGTCGAAGGGATGCGCTTGGCCGAGAGCATGATGTCGCCCTCGTCCAGGCTGGGGACGAACTCGGACCCGAGGCGGGTGAACATGAACGCCGCGCCCAGGAACAGGGCCACGGCGCCGCTGATGACCGCCCAGCGCCAGCGTAGCGACCACGCCAGGCTGGGGGTGTAGGCGCGCTTGGCCAGGCGTACGGTCCAGTTGTCGCCTTCCTTCACCTTGCCCGAGCAGATCAGGGCGACCAGGGCCGGGACGAAGGTGAACGACAGCAGCAGCGACCCGATCAGGGCGAAGATCACGGTCAGGCCCATGGGGGCGAACATCTTCCCCTCGATGCCGGTCAGCAGGACGATGGGGATGAACACCGTGATGATGATGGCCTGTCCGGCGAGCACCGGCTGGACCATCTCGCGGGCTCCGGTGAACACCTCGTGGAGGCGTTCTTTCAGGGTCAGCAGGCGGCCTTCGCGGTGCTGACGTTCGGCCAGCAGACGCAGGCAGTTCTCGACGATGATGATGGCCGCGTCGACGATGATGCCGAAGTCGAGGGCACCCAGCGACATGAGGTTGCCGCTGACGCCGTAGCGCGTCATGCCGATGGCCGCGAACAGCATCGACAACGGGATGACCAGGGCGGCGATGAGCGCTCCGCGCAGATTTCCCAGCATGAGGAAGAGCACGGCGGCGACGAGAAGGGCACCCTCCATGAGGTTCTTCTCGACGGTGGCGATGGTGGCATTGACCAGCTTCTGCCGGTTGAGCACGGTTTCGGCAAAGACGTCCGGCGGCAGTGAGGCGGCAATGGCGGCCAATCGCTCGTGCGAGGCTCTGGCGACGGTGCGCGAGTTGGCACCCAGCAGCATCTGCACGGTGCCGACCACGGACTCCTCGCCGTCGCGGCTGGCGGATCCGGTACGCAGTTCCTTGCCGATGCCGACCGTGGCGACCTCATGGATGTGGATCGGGGTCCCACCGCGGTTGGCGACCACGATGTTGCCGATGTCGTCGACCGAGCGCACCCGTCCGTCAGCGCGTACGACGTAGCTTTCACCGAAGCGCTCGATGAACCGGCCGCCGGCGCTCTGGTTGTTGGACTCCAGCACCTCGACGAGATCGCGCATGGACAGGCCGTAGCTGGCCAGCTTGTAGGGATCCGGGGCGACCAGGTATTGCCGCTCGTAGCCGCCGATCGAGTCGACGCCGGCCACATCCTGGACCTGGCGTAGTTGCGGGGCGATGATCCAGGCCTGGACCGTGCGCAGGTAGGAGGCGAGTTCGACATCGGACTTCAGCCGCTGCCCCTCGGGGGTCAGGTAGCCGCCATCCTTCTGCCAACCCGGCTTGCCGTCGGCGATCGTGGCATCGACGCCTTTCGGATGGCGGAAGGCCACCGTGTACATGAGCACCTCGCCCAGCCCGGTGGTGATCGCGCCCATGACCGGTTCGGCGGCTGCGGGCAGGGCCTCACGCGCCTGTACCAGCCGCTCGGCGACCTGCTGGCGGGCGAAGTAGATGTCCGTGCCATCCTTGAAGATGACCGTCACCTGGCTGAAGCCGTTGCGCGACAGGCTGCGCGTCTCTTCCAGACCGGGGATACCGGCCATGGCGGTCTCGATCGGCCAACTGACCTGACGCTCGACATCGAGCGGGGCCAGGGCGGCAGCCTCGGTATTCACCTGCACCTGGACGTTGGTGATGTCCGGTACGGCATCGATGGGCAGCTTGAGCATCGACCACCCGCCGACGACGGCGAGGATGACGGTGCAGATCAGGATCAGCAGGCGCTGTTGGACCACATGGCGGAGGAAGGAGTCGATCATGGCGTAAGGTTCCGGTCGAGGTTGGGGTACATCACTCTTCCTCGCTCACAGAGCCCTTGCCCAGGTCAGCCTTGAGCAGGAATGCGCCCTGGACGACGATGGTCTCGCCGGCAACGACGCCTGAGAGGACGGGCGCGTGACCGCCCTGCACGGACCCAACGGTCACCGTCTTGGGCCGGAAGATCGCCGTCTCGCCTTGCCGCTCCTCGACGAATACGACGGTGCGTTTTTCCCACGAGACCAGCGCCGATTCCGGCACCGCTAGCACGGGGGCCGAAGCCCCAGCCTGGCGCGGGACGATGGCGGCCTGCACGTACATGCCGGGACGGATCTGCTCGGCCGAGGTGACCGTGACGCGGACCCGACCGGTCCGCGTGTGCGGATCGATTTCGGGCGTCATATGGCTGACCGTGCCACCGGCGAGCCGGGCACCGCTGAAGCCGGTGAGTTCGACCGGGCAGCCGACCTGGACCTGCGTGACCACCGATTCGGGGATCTGCACTACCACCCACAGCCGCTTGGCGTCGGCGATGGTCGCCACCGGGCCGGCTTCCGGGCTGACATTCTGCCCGACCACAGCGGCCATGTCGATGAGTTGGCCAGCGACCGGGGCGCGCAGCACCAGGGTCTGGGTGGCTACGCCCGTCTTGCCCAGGTTGTCCAGATCGAAGCTCTCGCCGCCCATCAGGCGGAGCGTGTTGAGCGCCGCCGCCAGTTCTGCCTCGGCGGTGATCTTGGCCTGCTGCGCGATCTTGAGGTCGAACTCGCGGCGCTGCATCTCGGCCTTGCTGATGCCGTCGCCAGTCTGCTGACCCCGGACGACGATGGCCTGCGCCTGGTCGATGGACAGCGCGGCCGTGGCGAGCGCCGCCCGCTTCACCAGCCAGGTATTCTGGGCCTCGACGAAGCCCGGGCTGAGAACCTCGGCCAAGATGTCCCCAGGCTTGACCTGCGAGCCGACGGTGGCGGCGATGCGGATGATCCTGCCGGCGGCCTGGACGCCCACCTGGGCCTCGCCCTGCGGGTCATAGGTCGCCCATCCCGGGGCGACGATGGGTTCAGCGACGACCATGGCTTCCACCCGCTCGGTGGCGATGCCGAAGGTGGCAAGATTACCGACTGCGACGGAGACCTGCTCCTGATGCGTTTCGGCAGCGGCAGGCGTGTCTTCCGCGGCCGACAGGCTGGATCCCAGCAGCGCCAGCAGGACGGAGGAGGTGACGATAGGACGGATCATGGCTGGACTCCGGCGGGGGCGGTTGGTTGGGTGGCAGAGACGGGTTTGGATGACGGTGTCGGCTCGAACGGATCGATGCCGGCGGCGCGGTGGAGATCGATGCGCGCCATGGCCGCACGTTCGCGGGCCTCGGTCAGCGCGGTTTCCGCGCCGAGTTCCACACGGCGGGCGTCGATGACGTCGAGCAGGGTGGCATCGCCGGCCTGGAATGCGGCCAACTTGAGCTTCAAGGCCTCCTGCGCTGCGGGGATGACGTTGGTCGAGAGGCCGACGATCTGTTGGCGTTCGCGTTCATAGGTGCCCCACGCGGCGACGATGCTGCGCTGCAGAGCGAGGAGTTCCCGCCGCCGCTCTCCCCGAAGACGGGCGAGGTCGGCCTGGGCCGAAGCGATGCCGCCTTCGTTGCGGTTCCACAGCGGCAGGTCCAGACCAACCGAAACGCCGAGATCATTGGTGTCCGTCTCCCGGTTGCCCGACAGCCCGATCGTCAGATCGGGATACCAGGCGCGCTCCTCGGCAGCGAGGGACGCCGCGCTGACGGCCTGTTGGGCGTCATTGATCGCCAAGCGCGGGTGCGCGGCGATGGCGCGCTGCTGCAGATCGGCCACGGTGACCGCGATCGGGGCTTCCTGCAGGAGGCCCGTGACGGTGAACTGCTCGGGCAGGGCGTCTCCACACCAGGTCCGCAGAGCGGCCTGGGCTGCAACGATCTCGGCCTGGGTGGCATCGGCTATCAGTTGCGCGTTGGCCAGATCCACCTGTGTCCGGGCCAGATCGCCCCGATCCGCCTCGCCGGCCTGGACCCGACGTTCGACCGCCGCGCGCACCTCGGCGCTGAGGGCCACGCCGTGTGCCGCCTGGGCCGCACGGGCGACGGAGCTGGCGACCATCAGCGCGGCGGAGCGGACCTCGATCTCCAGATCGAGTTGATCGAGGGTGGCTTCACGATCCGTGACCGATCGCTGGGCCTCGGCGGCTGCGACCCTGGCGCTCCGCTTGCCGGGCAGCTCGAAACGCTGCCGCAGTTCGAGGCCGCCGATGGTGGTCGCCGGACGCATGCCGTCTTCGTTGGCCTCGCGCGCCTTCGCCCGACCAGCGCTGAGTTCGAGTTCCGGGTTGGCCCATGCCCGAGCCTGGCTGACCGCCGCCGCTGCTGCTGCACGATGGGCGTCGAATACCAGCCGATTGGGATTCGCCTGCACCGCCAGATCCATGAGGACGGCCATCGATATGGCGCTTCCGTTGGGGATGGGGGGTGAAGCCGGTCGTGGTGCCGGGTTGGGGGTTGCCGCCTGTGTGGCTGTTGGCGTCTGAACGGCTACAGGTGAATCCGCTCGGGGTGCGGGCTGGCCGCAACTTGCCAGTCCCAGGGCCAAGGCTGCCAGGGTGGCGGTGGATAGACGGACGGGCATGAAGGCTCCACGGGATGGGCAGCGTCAGGCGGTGCTGACGTGCAAGGCGAACAGGATGCGGGAATCCTGGGCGCGACCGGGGAGTTGATCAGGTGGCGGGAAACACAACGAGGCCCAACCCCCGATCGCCCGATGGCGACCAGATGCATCGCAGGCCGGAGACCGGCATGCGTCAGCGGGGATCAGGCTCGATTGGGCGGCGGATCGGGCGCGAGCGAGACGCCCGTCGGGGTCTCGCTGGGCTCACGAATCAGGGTGTTCCGTCCAACCAACGGGGACGGAATCACAATACCTTGGTCGGTAACGATGGCTGCCGGGGCAACGCAATGGCAATGCCCGCAGGCGTCAGGATCCAGGGGGTCGCCTTGCCGACCAGAGCCATCGTCAACGATGACGGGGAGGGCACCCAAGGGGGATGCCGCAACGGCGACACCCGCAGCGTCCTCGACGAGCAAGCAGTTGATCTGCACGGAGGAGAGCAGGACCACGACGACCCCGGTGACGACCAGCGCATGGCGGCCGAGCAGTCGCAGCAGGGTGGTCCACGAATGGCGCATGGGGTTGTTCTTACAGACGTCCTGAGGGCACTTATCTTACCGAGCGACCCCTCGTCAAGGAACGGTGTCGATAACCCTGCAAATCCACTGTGTTTACGGCATTATTGCATTGGACGTCCCAGGTTTTCGCTTCCGTGTATACTGGGGTAGGGTATATGTCTGGGGTGACCCCAGCCACCTCCGCGACCACTCCGGTCGTTTCGCACACGATCTTCGTCGCTGGGCTTGACTGCCCTGATGAAGCCGCCGTCGTCCGCGATGCCGTCAAGGATCTGCCGGGTGTGCAGGATGTCGGGTTCGATTACACGGAAGGTACGGCATGCGTGCGCTGCGCCGCCGGCGGTGCCACCATGGAGGCCGTGGTGCAGGCGATCAGCCGCGCCGGACTCGCCGCCCGGCCAGCCACGGCAGGCGTTGCGACCTCGGATGACATCGAAGTTGGCCTGCGTCGGACTCGCCGAACGACCGTGCTCCTGGCCATGGGCGCGGCTGGCTTGGTGGCCATGGGCGGCATCAGCGAAGCCCTCCGTGCGGGCGGCATAGCAGCTGCATTCCGTGCCGAGACATCGTCGTGGATCGCCCAGACGCTCTATGGTCTCGCGATCGCCGTATGCTCGATCCGACTGCTCCCGCGGGCGTGGTCCGCCTTGCTCGCCTGGCGGGCGGACATGTACCTGCTCATGGTGATCGCTGTCGCTGGGGCCTTGGCGCTGGGTGACTGGTTGGAGGGTGCGACCGTCTGCGTGCTGTTCCTGGTCAGCTTGGCGCTGGAAGCGTGGAGCGGCGGACGGGCCCGCGCAGCCATTGCGGCGGTGATCGGTCTGGCGCCCACCCAGGCGCGGGTGCGCGATGACCAGGGCCAGGAGCGGCTGACCGATCCGGCCTCCGTGGAGGTCGGCTCCCTGGTGGTGGTCAACCCGGGAGAGCGGGTGCCGCTGGATGGTGTGGTCACGGACGGGGCCAGCCACCTGGACGAATCGGCGATCACTGGCGAATCCTTGCCGGTATCCCGACAGGTCGGGGACCCGGTGTATGCCGGCACCGTCAATGGCGAAGCGCTGCTGGTGGTCAGGAGCACCGGGCGCGCGGCTGACTCCACCCTGGCCCGGATGACGCGCCTGATCGCTGAATCCCGGCAGCGCCGCGGTCGTGCCGAGCGCTGGATCGATGCGTTTTCCGCCCGCTATACACCGGCCGTGGTACTGGTCGCGACGACCATTGCCATTGGACCTCCGTTGCTGGCCGAAGCGCCCTGGGACACCTGGATATATCGCGCCCTTGTGCTGCTGGTCATCGCGTGTCCCTGTGCCCTGGTGATCGCCACGCCGGTGACGACCGTGGCCGCCCTGGCTCGGGCCGCCCGGATGGGAGTGCTGATCAAGGGCGGGGAGCACCTGGAGACAGCCGCGCGGCTGCGCGCCATCGCCCTCGACAAGACCGGAACGCTCACCACCGGTCGCCCGGTCGTGGTCGCTGTTGAGCCGCTCGCCGGCGTGTCCCGTGAGCGCCTGCTGGCCGTGGCCTTGGCATTGGAGCGACGGAGTGGACATCCCCTGGCCCGAGCGGTGATCGCCCACGCCGAGGCGGCTGGCCTCACGGCCATCGCGGCGGATCAGCATGTCGTCATTCCCGGTCGCGGGATGACGATGCAATGCGCGGACGGCCAGGGTTGGCTCGGGTCTCCACGGTTCGCCACCGAGCGGGTGCCCTCCCTGGCAGGGCAGGAGTGGTTGACGGCTGCCGGAAAACCCGGCGGCACCATCGTGATCGGCCTCAATAATCAGGCTCTGGGCGTGATCAGGGTTGCCGACGCCGTGCGTCCCGAGGCGCCGGCAGTCCTCGCGGCCCTGCGACGACTGGGCGTCCAGTCGGTGGTCATGCTTACGGGCGATGACCGCCGGACGGCCCAGACGGTGGCGCACGACCTGGGCATTACCGAGGTGCACGCCGAACTCATGCCGGCCGACAAGGTCGAACGCATCGCTGGTCTGGTCACCGCTGGCCCGCCCGTGGCCATGGTCGGCGATGGCGTCAACGATGCGCCGGCCCTGGCCAGGGCGGATCTGGGGATCGCCATGGGCGCAGCCGGATCGCCGGCGGCGCTGGAGACGGCTGACATCGCCCTGATGCGCGATGACCTCAGCCGCCTGCCCTGGCTGATCGAGCATGCCCGACGGACCCGCGCCATCGTGCTGCAGAACATCGTGGTCGCCCTGGGCGCCAAGGCGGTATTCCTGATTCTGACCATCACCGGACATGCATCGTTGTGGGCGGCCATAGCCGCCGACACCGGAGTGTCGGTCCTGGTCACGCTCAATGCCCTGCGCATGCTTGGTGGAACGGCCGGAATTCCATTTCGTGCCACCATCCCGCCCCTTCCAGAAAGGATCTCCTGACATGCCGCACACCAAGCACGACCGTCGCAAACTCCTGGCCCGAGTGACCCGCATCCAGGGGCAGATCGCCGGAGTGGCGAAGCTGCTGGAACAGGAGACGCACGAATGCACGGCGGTGCTCCAGACCATCGCCGCCGCACGCGGAGCGCTGAACGCGCTGATGGCCGAGGTCATGACCGGACATATCCGTGAGCACGTCATCCCCGCTGATGCGAAGGTGACGCCAGAGCAGTCTGACGCGGCCGAGCAGGTGATCGACGTCATCAACAGCTACCTGCGGTGACATCGGGGAGGATCATGTGGCCCGGCATTGATCCTGGCCGATGTCCTGACTATGGCGGCTTGCGGATTGACCTGCACTCAACTGTGATAGTTTATGAATCCATGAAACGAGGCCGACGGTCAGCCGCCGATCCTGGCATCTGCCAGGTGGCTTCGTTCAACCCCAAGGCCGTGGTCCAGGCCCGACGCGGCCTCCCGCCGACGGGCGACATCCGCCAGACGGCCGAGCGTCTTGCCGTCCTGGGGAATCCAGCGCGACTCGCCCTGCTGCTGGCGCTCGACGGTCGCGAACTATGCGTCTGCGATAGCGCCAAGGTCCTAGGCGGCTCGGTGTCCGGCGCTTCGCAGCACCTCAAGGAACTGCGCCGCCTGGGCGCCATCACTTTCCGCACCGCCGGCAAGATGGCCTACTACCGCATCGCCGAACCACGCTGGATCGCCCTGGCCCGCAGGGCCCTGGCCCTTGATGGCCGCTCCAAGCGCACGAAGGCCAGCGCATGATCCGCAGGCGCGCTGCCACCTGGATCACGGTCGCTCTGGCGATCCTCGTCCACCTGGCGGCCGGCGTTGCTGGCAGCGGCACGCAGCTCTGCGTCTGCTCCACCGGCGTCACCATCGAGCAGCAGGAGTCGGGCTGCTGCGATCCGCAGCCGGGCAGCACCGACGAGGCGGCGCGGCAGGGCGACTGCACCGACTGCCACCTCATCCCGCTGCCCGATGCCTCGGCTTCCGGCATCAGTGTGCCACCGTCCTGTCCGCCGGCCGCCACCCTGCCTGAGCCCATCCTCGTCGCCACGATCGTCTGGCCGTCGGCTGCAGGCCAGCAACACGTGCGTCTGCGTGCGCATCCACCGAATCCGTTGCCGCGGCGGCTGCGTTCGGTTGTCCTGACCTGCTGAGGATGACGCCGCCCGCCTGGCGGGCGTCCGTCCCTGCGTCGGCCCTTGGCCGACCGCAACCCTCTGTCGAGGTCCGATCTCATGTCCACCATCGTGCGCTCCGTGGGCCGTCATGTGCCCGCCATCCTCTCCTTTGCCGTTCTCGGTGGCCTCTTCTGGTGGGGCCATCACACGGGTTGGCGCCTCGCCAAGCCTGCCGCCGAGGCGCCTCACGCGGCGACCGACCACTGGTGTCCCGAGCACCATGTGCCGGAAGCGGCCTGTTTGCTCTGCAAGAAGGACGTGGGCAAGGCCTTGGCAGCGCAGGAGCCGGAACGCCACCGCCGCGACGGCGAGGAGATCCGCTTCGCCCAGGTGGCCTCGGTGGAAGCCCTGGCCAAGGCCGACATCCGGGTGGAACCGGTGGTCATGGACCATATCTCGCCCCGGGTGCGGGTAGCGGCCGAGACCGCCTACCCGCCCACGGCGGTGGCACGGCTGGGCTGCCGGAGCGATGGTGTCGTGCGCGAGGTGCTCGTCGAACTCGGTGCCGAGGTCGCGCCGGGTGCTGTGGTGGCGGTGGTGGATGCCACCGAGGTCGGTCGCGCCAAGTCCGCCCTGATGCAGGCGCTGGCGAATGGCGACCTGGCGCTCGGCAACGCCAAGCGCGCCCGGATCACCGCCGCGGCCGGCGTCCGCACCCCGGCGGAACTCCAGGATGTCGAGGCCAGGCTGCGGGTGGCGGAGGTCGCAGTCTTCGATGCCGAGCAGGCCCTGCGCAACCTGGGCCTGACCGTCGATGCCAGCACCCTCGTCGGCCTCGATGCGGCTGCGCTGGCCCAACGTCTGCGCCGGCTGGGACTGCCCGAGACGGTCCTGGATGGCGGCTCGGCCAACCTGGTGCCCATCCACGCGCAGCGCGGCGGCACCGTCACGGAGATCCGCGCCGTTGCCGGCGAGGCGGTCGAGGCCAACACCCCGATCGTCGTGGTCGCCGATGTCAGCACCCTGTGGCTGTCGCTGCCGGTGCCGCCGGATCGCGCCGTTCGCATCGCCTCCGGCCAGGAGGTCGCGTTCCAGGCAGGCAACGGCGTCAGCGCGACCGGGACGGTGGCGGTGGTCGGCCAAGCCGCCGATCCACTGACCCGCCTGGTGCCGGTCTGGGCCAGGATCGCCAATACCGACCGCCGCCTGCGTGTCGGCCAGTTCGGTGCCGCGACCATCACCACCGGGGCGGCAACGACCTCGGCCATCGTGCCGACGGGCGCAATCCAGTTCGACGGTGCCCAGCCCTATGTCTTCGTGCGCCGCAGCGAGACGGTCTTCCGCAGCCTGCCCGTGCGCATCCTCGCCCGCGATGGCGACCGGGTAGCGGTCGATCGTCTGGCCGACGGAGACCAGGTGGCGGTCAGTGGTACGGGCATCCTGTTCTCGGCGACTTTCCCCGAGCGCATGGGCGCCGGCTGCACGGACGACTGAGCCATGCTGAACGCCATCATCGACTGGTCGCTGCGGCATCGCCTGGCCGTGGTCGGCCTCACTCTGGCGGCCCTGGTCGCCGGGCTGCTCGCGCTGCGCAACCTCGACATCGACGCATTCCCCGACACCACGCCGGTGCAGGTGCAGGTCAACACTGTCGCGCCCGCCCTCGGCCCTGAGGAGATCGAACGCCAGATCACCGGCCAGGTCGAGCAGGCCATCGGCGGCCTGCCCAAGGTCACCGGGGTGCGCTCGATCAGCAAGTTCGGCCTGTCGCAGGTCGTCGTGGTCTTCGCCGACGGCACCGACATCTGGTTCGCCCGCCAACTCATCGCCGAGCGCCTGACCACGGTCGAGCTGCCGGCCGGCATCGGCCGGCCTGAACTCGGTCCGGTCGCCACCGGCCTGGGCGAGGTGTTCCATTACGTCGTGCGCAGCAGCAGCGGCGATCCGACCCGGGCGCGCACGGTGCAGGACTGGGTGATCAAGCCGGCGCTGCGCTCGGTGCCCGGCGTCGCCGAGGTGAACTCGTGGGGCGGCTTCGAGAAGCAGTATGAGATCCGCCTCGATCCCGAGCGACTGGTCGCGCACGGCCTGACCCTCGACACGGTGCTGGACCGGGTGCGGGCGGGCAACGTCAACGTCGGTGGCGGCGTGGTGCAGCGCGGTGCGTCGTCCTGGCTGGTCCAAGGCCAGGGCCGCCTCGGCAGCGAGGCCGAGATCGGCGCCCTGGTCGTCGCCGCCAAGGACGGTGTCGCGGTGCGCCTGCGCGATGTCGCGGATATCGGCATCGGCCATGAGATCCGCCGCGGGGCGGTGACCGCGGATGGACGCGGCGAAGTGGTACTGGGGCTCGGCTTCCTGCTCATGGGCGAGAACTCGCACGAAGTCACCAGCCGGCTCAAGGCCAAGCTGGATGAACTGCGGCCCTTCCTGCCGCCGGACGTCGAAGTCGAGGTGGTCTACGATCGTACCGAACTGGTCGACCACGTCATCGACACGGTGCGCCGCAACCTCTTCGAAGGCGGACTGCTGGTCATCGCCGTGCTCTTCCTGTTCCTCGGCAACCTGCGCGCCGGGCTGATCGTCGCCCTGGCCATCCCGCTCTCGATGATGTTCGCCTTCGACGGCATGCTCCGCTTCAGCATCGCCGCCAGCCTGCTGTCACTGGGCGCTATCGACTTCGGCCTGGTCGTCGACTCGTCGGTGATCATGGTCGAGAACGCGGTCCGGCGGTTGAACGATCCACGCGAACGGCACCGCAGCCATCTGGAGGTGGTGCGCGACGCCGCCATCGAAGTGCGCAAGCCGACCATGTTCGGCGAACTGATCATCATCATGGTCTACTTGCCGATCCTCACCCTGGAGGGCGTCGAAGGGAAGCTGTTCCAGCCGATGGCGCTGACCGTCGTCTTCGCCCTGGTCGGTTCGATGGTCCTCTCGCTGACCCTGATGCCGGTGCTGGCGAGCTGGTGCCTGCGGCGCAGCCCGCACGCCGAAGCCGATCCCTGGCCGGTGCGCCTCGCCGCCTGGCTCTACCGGCCCTGCCTGCGCCTGGCTCTGCGCCATCGCCTGGCCGTGGTCGGGATCGCCGGCGCCAGCGTGCTGGTCGCCGTAGTCCTGTTCCGCGGCCTGGGTGCCGAGTTCATCCCGCGCCTCTCCGAAGGCGGCATCGTCGCCAACACCATCCGTCTGCCGGGCATGGACCTGACGGCCTCGGCAGCGCTCAACACCCGGGTCGAACGCTTACTGCTGGCGGAGTTCCCGGACGAGATCCGCCACGTCTGGACGCGCTTCGGCACTGCCGAGGTGGCAACCGATCCGATGGGCATCGAACTGGGCGATGTCTTCCTCTCGCTGAAACCGCGTGCCGGCTGGACGAAGGCCAGAACCCAGGCCGAACTGTCCGACCGCATCGCCCATCTGCTGCGCGATCTGCAAGGGCAGACCGTGGCGATGACCCAGCCGATCGAGATGCGCATCAACGAGATGGTCAGCGGCGCGCGGGCCGACGTCGCCATCAAGCTGTTCGGCGACGACATGGACCTGCTGCGCGAGAAGGCGGCCGAGATTGAGACGGCGCTGTATGGCGTCGACGGCTCGGACGGCATCAGCGTCGAACAGACCACCGGCCAGCCGGCCCTGCGCATCCGCGCCGCTCCCGAGGCGCTGGCGCGCCACGGCATTCCGGCCGGCGAGGTCATGGAGATGGTCGAGGCCATCGGCGGCATCCATCTCGGCGAGGTGGTCGAGGGACAGGTGCGCTTCCCGCTGGTCGCCCGCCTGCCGGCCGCCATCCGCGACGATCCCGATCGCCTGGCCGATCTGCCGATCCTGGCAGCCGGTGGCGAGCGGTTGCCGCTCGGATCGGTGACGCGGATCGAAGCGACCCAGGAACCGCTGACCATCACCCGCGAGTGGGGCCAGCGCCGCATCGTCATCCAGTGCAATGTGCAGGGGCGCGATGTCGCCTCGTTCGTGGCCGACGCGCAGGCCGCCATCGCCAAGGAGGTCGTCCTGCCGCCTGGCCGCTGGCGCCTCGAATGGGGCGGCCAGTTCGAGAACCTCGAACGCGCCCGCGCCCGGCTGGCCCTGGTCGTGCCGGTCGCCCTGCTCTCGATCTTCCTGCTGCTGCGCTGGTCGCTCGGCTCGACCATGCTGGCACTGCTGGTCTACACCGCCGTTCCGGTCGCTGCGGTCGGTGGCGTCGCCGGATTGTGGCTGCGCGGCATGCCATTCTCCATCTCGGCAGCGGTCGGTTTCATCGCCCTGGCCGGCGTCGCCGTGCTCAACGGCCTGGTCATGGTGACCTTCATCCGCCAACTGCGCCGGCAGGGCATGCCGCTTGCCGAGGCGATCGAGCAGGGCTCGCTCGTCCGCCTGCGGCCGGTGCTGATGACCGCGCTGGTCGCGGCCCTGGGCTTCCTGCCGATGGCCCTGGCCACCGGCATGGGCGCGGAGGTGCAGCGCCCGCTCGCGACGGTGGTCATCAGCGGCATCCTCTCCTCGACCCTGCTCACCCTCTTCCTCATCCCGGTGCTCTACGGCTGGTTCGAGCCGAAGACCCTGGATGAACCTGAACCCGTCGGCGCCCCGCCGACCGAACCCGGGCCAACGCCCATCACGAAGGAGACCGCATGATCCGCCATCTCACCCTCTGCGCCCTGCTGCTGGCCGGCGCCGGCGTCCTCGCCGCCGAGGACAAGCCTGCCACCCCGGCCGAGGCCCCCAAGGTCGAGCGACTCAAGCCCGAGCAGTGGTGTTGGACCCACGACGTCCCCAAGGACAAGTGCATCACCTGCGACCGCAAACTGATTCCGGCCCTCAAGAAGGCCAAGGATTGGTGCAGCGAACACGAGGTTGCAGAGTCGCTGTGCGTGAAGTGCGATCCCAAGGCGAAGGACCGCCTGGATGCACAGCGTCCGGCCGACAAGCCCAAGGACGCCAAGTAATGGACCGCCCCACCCGGATGGAGGCGGACACACCGGCTGTCCGGGTGGGGTCCGACCCGCAACCGGGCCCGGACAGCGGCCATATTGCCGGCGGCGGCTGCGTGCTGGAACCCGGCTGCTGCTGATGCCGTGCGCTCGGGCATCGGCAGCAGCCGGTCTTCAGCGGACCGGGCTGCGTCCGGCCGGCCGACGGAGGATGGCGAGGAAGGCGGCGATGGGTGGACTGTCCTGACGCCAGGCCTGACGCAGGATATGCAGATCCCGGTGCATGCGCAGATCATGCACCGCCACCTCCGCCAGCAGGCCGTTCGCCAGTTCATCCGACACCGCCATGCGCGGCAGGGCCGCCAGGTGGTTGCAGGCGGTCAGGGCGCGCTTGATCGCCTCGTTCGATCCCAGGACGAGGTCCGGCGTGACCGCCACGCCGCTGTCGGCCAGGGCCCGGGTGAATACGGACCGTGCACCGCTGCCCGGCTCGCGCAGGATGAACGGGTAGCGCACGAGCTCGGCGGTTCGCAGGGACTGGCGCTGCAGCAGCGGATGGCCCACGCGGCAGCAGATGAGGAGATCATCGCCCGCCAGGCGCTCGCTGACGATGTCCTCGCCGACGTCGGCGCGGTTGTCCTCGGTGAAGGCGACATCGATGTGGGTATCGCGTAGCTGTGCGACGATGGCATCGCTGTTGCCGATGCGCAGATCGACCTCGACGCCCGGGCGTTCGGTGCGGAACGCGGCGATGGCAGGCGGCAGGAGGTAGGTGCCGATGGTCGAGCTGGCCCCGATCATCAGCCGCCCTGCCTCGCCTCCGATCAGGCTGCGTAGCGCTCGTTCGGCCTGCGACTCCAGCGCGGCGACCCGCGAGCTGAAGGCCAGGAGGATCTCGCCCGCGGCCGTCGGTCGGATGCCGCGCTTGGGCAGGCGGTCGAAGAGCGTGGTGCCCAGGCTGCGCTCGAGATCGGTCAGGCGCTTGGAGGCCGCCGGTTGCGAGAGATGCAGCCGTTTCGCCCCGGCGGTGATGCTGCCCGCCTCGGCGATGGCTTGCACGAGCGCGAGGTTGTGCAGGTCCATGGCATTCCGCCCGTCGATGGCAACGGCATTTCACATCCATGGGGGAAGGGCGAGGCAAGGCGCAGTGAAGGAATCATGAAGCATGCCAGGTGCGGATGCCAAGCCGGCAAAGCCCGATTTGATGGCGCCGATGGACCGGCCAGCCTGCCGCCATGATCACCCTCGCCGATGTGCGCGTTGAGTTCCCCGGTGGCGTCCGCGCCCTGGATGGCGTCTCGTTCCGCCTCGAGCCGGGATCCTTCACCGTCCTGCTCGGCCGCTCGGGGTCGGGCAAGTCCACCATGCTGCGGCTGTGCAACGGTCTGCAGGCCCCCAGCGCCGGCACGGTCGCCATCGATGGCCGTGGCATCCTGCGCAGCCAGGCGGAGTGGCGACGGCACCGGCTAGCGACTGGCATGGTCTTCCAGTCGCACCAGCTGCTGCCGCGCTGGACCGCCCTCGACAACACTCTGGTCGGCAGCATCGGCCGCCGTCCGCTGCTGGCGGGACTGCTGCCACCGCCCCGCCAGGAGGTCGAGATGGCCCTCGATGCCCTGGACCGCGTCGGGTTGGCCGACAAGGCGCGCACCCGTGTTGATCATCTGAGCGGCGGCGAGCGCCAGCGGGTGGGCATCGCCCGAGCCCTGGTACAACGCCCGGTCCTGATCCTCGCGGACGAGCCGGTGGCTAGCCTTGACCCGGCGACGGCCGAGCAGGTGCTCGATCTGCTGCGCGGCATCTGCCGGCAGGACCAGCTGACCGCCCTGGTCAGCCTGCACCAGGTCGAGCTCGCCCGCCGCACAGCCGATCGCGTGGTCGCGCTGGCGCGCGGGCGCATCGTCTTCGACGGCGGCCCGACCGACCTGTCGGAGGACACCACCACCGGCATCTACCAACGGCCGCACCTCGCGGACCGCCAACCAGAGGGCGATCCCGCCCTGATCGGAGCCTGACATGCGTGCCTTCCTCCTCTCCCTGCTGCTCGCCGCATCTATGGCTGCCGCCGAAGGCAGCCGGGATCCGGCCAAGCTGATCGTCGCCCTGCTGCCGGACGAGAACCCGGGCACGATCATCAAGAACAACCAGCTGCTGAAGGAGCACCTGGCCAAGGTCACGGGCAAGGAGATCGAGCTGGTGGTCACCACGGACTACACCTCGATGATCGAGGCGATGCGCAGCAAGCGCATCGACGTTGCCTACTTCGGACCGCTGAGCTATGTCATGGCGCGGTCGAAGTGCGAGATCGAGCCATTCGCGACCATGGTCAAGGACGGCAAACCGACGTATCGTGCCGTGCTCATCGGCAACAAAGCCGCTGGCGTGCTGAAGCCCGCCGACGCCAAGGGCAGGAATGTCGCCTACGGCGACCGCGTCAGCACCTCGTCCCATCTCATCCCCAAGCGCATGCTGGTCGACGTCGGACTGGAGGCCAAGCGCGACTACGAGGAGCATTTCGTCGGCGCTCATGACGCCGTCGCCATGGCGGTGCAGAACGGCCATGCCCAGGTCGGGGGGCTGAGCAAGCCGATCTTCGAATCGCTGGTCGAGCGCAAGCTGGTCTCGCTCGAGAAGGTGGTGGTGTTGGCCGAGTCCGAGGACTTCCCCAACTACCCGTGGACCATGCACAGCGATCTCAAGCCGGAATTGAAGCAGGCCATCGCCACCGCCTTCACCGGACTGACGGACAAGGCCGTGCTCAAGCCGTTCAAGGCTGAAGGCTTCGTGCCGATCGCCGACAAGGACTACGCTCCGGTGCGCCAGCTGATCACCCTGCTGAAGCTCGATCCGGCGAAGTTCTGATCCATGCTGTCCGTGCAACATGCCGAGATCATGGCGGCCGAGCGCCACGCCTGGCTCCTGGGCCGGCTGCGCCTGGGGGCGGTCATCCTCGTGGTCCTGGTCGCCGCCTGGGCGACCGGGCTGCTGGATGGCCAGCGCCTCCTCGAAGGGGTGCCCGGTTTGACGCGGCTGCTGGGCGAGATGCTGCCGCCGGACTTCACCAATTGGTCGAGCTGGGTGAAGCCGCTGCTGCACACCCTGGCCATGTCGGTGGCCGGCACGGCTCTGGCGGTGGCCTTCAGCTCGGTGCTCGGGTTCCTCGCGGCCCGCAACACCACGCCGCACCCGCTGGTCTACGCCGCCGCACGCGGCGTGCTGAATGTGCTGCGCTCGGTGCCCGAGCTGATCATGGGGATCGTCTTCGTTGCCGCCGTCGGCTTCGGAGCCCTGCCCGGAGTCCTCGCTCTCGGATTGCACTCGGTGGGGATGATCGGCAAGTTCTTCGCGGAATCGATCGAACATGCCGATCCCGGACCGGTCGAGGCGGTGCGGGCGGCCGGCGCCCGTCCGCTGCAGGTCGTGCTGCACGGCGTTCTGCCCCAGGTCCTGCCCCAGATGATGGATACGGTGTTCTACCGGTGGGAGTACAACTTCCGTGCCTCGACGGTGATGGGCATGGTCGGAGCTGGCGGCATCGGCTTCGAGCTGATGGGCTCGCTGCGCATCATGCAGTACCAAGAGGTCGCCGCCATCCTGCTGGTCATCCTTCTCATGGTCACCCTCGTCGATGCCTCGGGCGCCTGGCTGCGGCGCAGCTTCGCGTGAGCGGCCGCATGCGACCCGCTGGGGAGGGCCTGGGAGCCGATCCGGGCGAGGCGCGGCGCCCGCTGGTGGCCGTCGGCAGCCGCATGCTGCCCG
>JALHRW010000041.1 GCA_022841245.1 Planctomycetota bacterium | reverse complement strand
CGTGGCGCTGATCAACGACCGGCCGGTGCTCGGCGGCATGGCCTCGGCCGAGGTGCGCGTCGGACCGATCGGCGGCCTCGACGGCTGCCGCTTCCCGGCCAATGCCGAGGTGGTGCGCGAGCTGCCCGCCGGCGCCACCGCCTCGGGCGGACTGCGCGACGGCAGCAACGACGAGCAGGTGCTGGCCCTGGTGCGCGCCGAGCCGGGCCTCGAACTGCACCTCGACACGCATGTCACCGCCGTGGAGCGCGAGGGCGACCGCATCGTCGCCCTGCACGGCGCGCACACCCGCACGGGAGCGCGGCTGCGCATCGCCGGCGCGCTGTTCGCCGATTGCACCGGCGATGCGGCGGTCGGCGTGCTCGCCGGAGCCTCATGGCGCAGCGGCCGCGAAGGCCGCGATCAGACCGGCGAGGAGCTGGCGCCGGCCCAGGCCGACGATCTCCGGCTGGGCAACACCAACTTCTGGCACGCCGAGCGCACCGGCACGCCGCAGCCATTCCCCGCCTGCCCCTGGGCGCTGCCGATCCGCAGCGATGCCGACTTCGAGGTCTCGCCGCCGAAGTGGCCGGCCCGGCTCGGCGGCCGCGCCTTCGTCGGCGGCTGGAACTGGGAGAGCGGCTTCGACCGCGACGCCGCGACCGAGAGCGAAGCGATCCGCGACCACAACCTGCGCGCCATCTACGGCGTGTGGGACTGGCTGAAGAACCGCAGCCCGCGCCGTGCGGAGTTCACCGACGCCCGGCTGGGCTGGATCGGCCACATCCTCGGCAAGCGCGAGTCGCGCCGCCTGCTCGGCGACCTGGTACTGACCCAGCAGGACATCGTCGAGGGTCGCGTCCATCCCGACGGCTGCGTCACCGCGACCTGGTACTTCGATCTGCACTTCCCCCATCCCGACAGCACGCGGGCCTTCCCGGGCGGGGAATTCCGCTCGCTGGCCTACGACGACCCGGATTTCGAGCGCCTGCGCGGCTCCATTCCCGGCGGCTACACCACCATCCGGCCCTACGAGATCCCCTTCCGCTGCCTCTACAGCCGCGACCTCGCCAACCTGTTCATGGCCGGCCGCGACATCAGCGTCACCCATGTCGCGTTGGCGCCGGTGCGCACGCAGAAGACCACGGGTATGATGGGCACGGTGGTGGGCCGGGCCGCCTGCCTATGCCGGCGGCTCGGGGTCGGGCCGCGCGGGCTGTACCAGGATCACCTCGACCAACTGCTGCAAGCCCTGGCCGACCCTGCGCTCAATCTTGGATCCAGGCCGGGCTGAGCTTGCGCATGGCCAGGGCGGCCTTCGCCCGCTCGACGATGGCGGGCCGGTCGCGGTACAGCCGCAAACCCTCCGCTGCCGCCACCGCTTCTTCGCGGTCGCCCTCCGCGACCAGTCCCAGCAGCACCTCGGCCGTGGCGTCGCTGCGCTGGAGGGCGATGGCATCGACCAGGGTGCGCGTCAGCTGGCGGTCGGTGCTGTTCCGCAGCGCCGACAGCAGCGGCTCCAGCGCCTCGGGCAGACGCGAGCCGCCGAGGGCGAGCGCCGCTCCGCCGACCACGGCGCGATCATCGTGCTCGAGCAGCGGGACCACCAGCGGGACGCCCTCGGCCCCCTCGCAGGCGAGCAGGCCTGCGGCGTAGTCGGCCAGCACATCGACGTCCTTGTCGCCGACCGCCAGGCGCAGGCGCAGCAGCAGCGCGGCGCGCTCGCCGCCGATCGCTCCCAGCATCTGCGCCGCCGCTCCGCGCACCTCGCCCACCGCATCGACCAGCAGATCGCCGAGCAGCCGGTAGACGCCGTGATGACCGAGGCGGACCAGGGCCTGAGCGGCACGGATGCGCAATGGCGGCGCGCTGTCCTGGCTGCCGCCCCACACCGGCTCCAGCTGCACATGCCGGGCCGCGCGCAGGAACGGCCCGGCATCGCTGCAACCGAGTTCGTCGAGCGCCGTGACCAGAGCCAGCTTGCCGAGGCATTGCGGGTCGTGCTCGACCGGATCGTCATAATAGCGATCGAGCGCAGCGAGCATCTGCGCTTCGAAGCCGTCGAGCCGGTGCGCCACCACGGCGCGGGCGGCCGGCGCGGCGATCATCCCGCTGCGATGGGCGAGGGCCGTGCGGATCCCGACCGGGTCCGGCGCATGGCGCAGCGCCTCGGCGGCACGCAGTTCGACCTCGAATCGCTTGGCCTTGGCCATGCCCGCATGCTGCCGCAATGCCGGCCGGCGCCAGCCATCAGGCGGGGGCGGACTGGGCCATCCACGCCCGCGGACTGAAGCCGGTGGCACGCTTGAACCGGTGGTTGAAGTGGCTCTGACTGCCGAAGCCGCAGGCCAGGCTGATCTCCAGCAAATTGTGGCGGCCGTCGCGCATCATGCGCTGCGCCTCGCGGAGACGGATCTGCTGCAGCATCTGTCCGACCGTCATGCCGGTCGCCGAGCGGAAGCGGGCGAGGAACTGCGAACGACCGAGCGCTCCGAGCGCGACCAACTCGGCGACGCTGACCTCGCGC
The DNA here is from genome assembly GCA_022841245.1 of Planctomycetota bacterium. Classification (GTDB taxonomy): domain Bacteria; phylum Planctomycetota; class UBA11346; order UBA11346; family UBA11346; genus UBA11346. The sequence continues at coordinate 28,079 of JALHRW010000041.1, read as the reverse complement.
ATCCAGTAGTCCCCGAGCCAGCGCACCGCCGCGGCGACGTGCTGGTCGCCGGCCGCGGCGGCCGGCGGCGCGTCCTCGGTGTCGCGGGCCAGCGCCACCACCGACTCCATCACCAGGGCGATGGCGGCCGAACGTGCGCCCAATGCGGGTGACAACCACTCGCGCACCGAACGGTGCAGGATGGCGGCGACCTGCTGGCCGGTCGACGGACGAACAGGCAAGCGATTCCCCTGCTCGGCGCGACGGGCGATGCTCGCCAGCAGCGATCCGGCCTCTCCCGGCAGATCCGATGGGAGAACATTGAGTACCGAGGCGGTGAACGACTCGTTTGCTCCCGTGGCGCTCAGATGCCTGGTTCCGACCGGGAAAACAAAGATCTCTCCTGGCAGACAGATTTCCTCGCCGGTGGAGGTCAATTGGATCCCGCGCCCGCGATGCAGCACCATGATCTCGATATCGTCATGCACATGGCGGATCTTGGCGCTGTTGGTCGACGGCTGGGTGTGGACCGACATCAAGTGCATTCCGGACAATAACACAAAAACGACCGCTTGCGAGGGCAAGACGGCAGGCCCCGCGACCGTATCCTGTCCGCCATGAGCGCCCCCCTCCGCCTCGTCATCACCGGCTGCGGCGGCATCGCTGGCGCCTGGCTCGACCACCTGTGCAAGCGCAACGACGTCGCCCTCGTCGGCTTCGTCGACCTCGACCCCACGCGCGCCGCCGAGCGGGCCGAGAAGTACGCCAAGGGCGCCGCCATCGGCATCGACCTGGCGCAGATGATCGACCAGGTGAAGCCCGACGTGGTCTGCGACATGACCATCCCGGACGCGCACGCCGACGTGGCCTGCCTGGCCCTGTCCAAGGGCTGCCATGTGCTGGCGGAGAAGCCGATGGCCTCGTCGATGGCCGATGCACGGCGCATCCTCGCCGCCGCCAAGGCCGCCGGCAAGGTCCACGCGGTGATGCAGAACCGCCGTTACCTGAGCGGCATCCGCCGCTTCCGCGAGACGGTGCAGGGCGGCGCACTCGGCAAGCTGTCCGAGCTGCATGCCGACTTCTTCATCGGCGCGCACTTCGGCGGCTTCCGCGACGTGATGAAGCACGTCCTGCTGCTCGACATGTCGATCCACTCGGTCGACCAGGGCCGCTACATCAGCGGACTCAAGCCGGTGGCGGTCAACGCCCTGGAATGGAATCCGCCGGGCTCGTGGTACGCGCATGGCGCCTCGGCCCTGGTCTGCATCGAGTGCGACGGCGGCGTCCGCTTCACCTACCGCGGCAGCTGGTGCAGCGAAGGCGCCAACACCTCGTGGGAGTGCGCCTGGCGGGCAGTGTGCACGGGTGGCAGCGCGACCTGGGATGGCGGCGACGAGGTCAAGGCCGACGGCGTCGATCTGAGCAAGGACGGCTTCACCCGGCCCAAGCGCGAGATCGCCGTTCCTCCGCTGCCGCAGCTCGCTCTCACCGCCCACGCCGGCTGCATCGATGACATGCTCACCAGCATCCGCGCCGGCCGCGAGCCGATGACGGTCGGAGCCGACAACATCCACTCCCTCGCCATCATCCACGCCGCCATCGCCAGCGCCGAACGCCAGGGCGCCCGCGTGACCATCGATTCCATCCAAGGACACCCATGACCCATCCCCTCCACGACATCCGCATCGGCACCCTGGTCGGCGGCGGTGCCGACACCGTCGACAAGCTGAAGTTCCTCCTGCCGCACGGCTTCGAAAGCTTTTCGATCACCTTCTGGCAGCACCTGGGCGACACCCAGCTGCCGCGCCTGGCCGAGCAGGTGCGCAAGACGCTGGACGGCACCAATGCCGTGATCAGCACCATCGGCGTGTTCGGCAATCCGCTCGAGACCACCGAGATCGATCAGAAGACCCTGGCCGGCTGGGAAGCCGCCATCGACCACGCCAAGGACTTCGGCGCCGACATCGTCTCCGGCTTCACCGGCCGGCTGCGCGGCAAGAAGCTGCCCGAGAGCATCCCGCGCTTCACCGAGGTCTTCGGCCGCCTCGCCGACCGCGCTGCCGCCAAGGGCGTGCGCCTGGCCTTCGAGAACTGCGCCATGGGTGGCGACTGGAACTCAGGCGATTGGAACATCGCGCAAGGCCCCGACGCCTGGCAACTGATGTTCGACGCCCTGCCGGCCAAGCACATCGGCCTGGAGTGGGAACCCTGCCACCAGATGGTCCGCCTGTGCGACCCGATCCCGCAGCTGGACGATTGGGCCACGCGCATCTTCCACATCCATGGCAAGGACGCGACCATCGACCACCAGCGCATCGCGCGCTACGGCATCGGCGCCTCGCGCGAGTGGTGCTGGCACCGCACGCCTGGCTTCGGCGACAGCGACTGGACCCGCATCATCAGCAAACTGCGCCAGAACGGGTTCAAGGGCTCTATCGACATCGAAGGCTGGCACGATCCGGTCTACCGCGGCGACCTCGAGTACACCGGCCAGGTCCACGGCCTGAACCACCTGATCCGCTGCCGCGGCGGCAAGACGGCGATCTAGCCGACAGCAGCGAGCCGGTCGACCGCCGCGCGCAGACGCGGCAGGTCGGCCGGCGTGACCCACTCCGGCCACGGCGCGGCGACGAGCCCCTGATCGCTCGGATGCGTACCTTCGGCCAGGAAGCGTTCGCACATCGCCAGCATGCCGGGCCAGGTGCCTGTGCAGGCCGGCTCCAGCCCTATGCGACCGGTCGAGAGATGCGCCAGGGCGTTGAGCTGGACGAAGGGCCGCGAATCGGCCAGCGTGGTCGCCGGCCGGCCACTGCCCGCGGCGACCAGAGCGCAGGCGGCGCGCATGTTCTCCAGGTCGTGCTGCGGTTCGGCCTCGGTGATCAGTTCGTCAGGCTGACCAGCGCGAACGATGCGGATGCGCTCGACCCCACCGGGCTGGACGCGGATCACGGCGCGTTCGCACACCAGTTCCTCCTGCGGATCCCGATTGCTCTCGCCGGCATGGGTCACGGCGATGCGCACCGGCGGCCCGTCGGTCTCGACCTCGGCCAGCACGGTGTCGGCGCCCTGGATGCGGTGCGCGCGCAGCAGGCTGGCACGCACACGCCGTGGCTGTCCCCACGAATCCTGCGTCGACCCGGCCCAATGCAGCGCGTCATGGACGTAGTGCGCCATGGCGTTGCCGAGCGGCCCGTCGAGCACCAGCCGGTCGCGCAGGATGAGCCGGCCGGCCCAGTCGGCCCTGCCGTAGTAGGCGTCGTTGCGCTGCCAGCTGACGAACACGCGGACCGCCAGCAGCTTGCCGAACTCACCGGCCAGGACACGACGCTTGATGTCCTGGCGGATGGGATCGCGGATGAAGTTGAAGCCGACCCAGGTCGGCACGCGGGCGGCAGCATCAACCACGATCATGCGCTCCAACTCCGCCGGATCGAGGGTCGGCGGCTTCTCCAGATAGACCGCCAGCCCACGCTGGATGCAGGCCTGATGCATCGGCGCATGCAGCGGCACCGGCGTCGGCAGGGTGACCAGCCGGACCGTTTGTCCGTGCGCGGCCAGCAATGCGTCGAGATCCGGCAGCACGTCCACGCCGCGCTCGGCCAGACGTAGTTCGGGTACGGCCTTGATCAGTTCGGCGGCACGCGGATCGCAGGTCGCCACCAGCTTGGCCACGCCAGCCTGCTCCAGCCGGAGCAGGCTGCGATGATGAACGGTCGCGAAACCTCCGAGTCCTACGACAGCGACGGGGAGGGGCGCGATGGGCATCCCGAGATCATATATGATCCCGGGATGAGACAATCAGGAGATCAGAAGCCGACCGGACCCTGCTTCGGCACATCGGCCGGTGGATCGCCACCGGCGCCACCGCCGTTGCCACCGCGGCGACCAGCGCCCGGGCGGCCCATGCCGGCAGGAACTCCAAGGCCGCCACCGCCACGCAACCAGCGCGGAGCCGGGGAATCAGCTGTGATCTCCCAGCCGCCGTTGGCCTGCTTGAGCTTGAGCGGCAGCGCATGCTCAGCACCAAAGGCAGTGAAGCGCACCGTCACGACCACCGTGCCATCGGCGGCCAGGGCGGCAGCTTCCGTCTTGGCCGAGGCGAAAGCGGCGTCGGCGTCGAGGCCGTACACTGCCAGCGCCTGCTTCAGTCGCGGCAGACCGGCCGACCAGGCGACCAGCACCGCGCGGGCATCGGCCCCGGCCGAAGCGGCGCGGATCGCGATGGCGAAGGCCTGGATATGGGGCAGCGCAGCCGTGGCGCGGGCCTCGTCGGCAAGCGGTGCGGTCGCGGCCCAGGCAGCGTAGGCCACGGCCCAGCTATCGATGGCGGCGATCTGCTGCGTCTCCAGGCCGCGGGCGAGGATGCTCTGCAGCGCTCCGCCAAGCGATCCCGCAGCGGCCATGCGCGGCATGAAGGCGAGGAAGGGCTGGTCGGTCGACAGCGGTGCGCTGGCCGGCGCCTTGCCGTCGACCGCGACCGTGCCGGCGATGGCGGCGAGCGTTGCCGCGAGCAGGCGGCCGGCCTGGTCGCCCTCGCTGAGCATGCGCATCGCGCCATCCATCATACGGTTGCCGCCACGCTGGCCGCGGGGCGGACCGCCAGCATCTCCGCCACCAGGCTGCGCTCCCGGCGTTGGCGCCGGCGCAGCCAGGCTCGGCGCCCAGGCGGCTCGCTGCGCCTCAGGCAGCTTGTCCCAGGCCGCAGCAAGGTCATTGCCCTGCAACGATGCGATCCAGCCCTTGACCGTGGCGGCGGGGTCTGCTGGTTCAGCGGCTGCAGCAGCCGAGATCAGGCAGGCGAGCATGGCAGAACGGAACGGGATCATGATTTCTCCGGGGTCCAAAGGCGGTGTCGCACGTGTGGAACATGGCACCGGCGAGAGCAGTAGCGACGACCTACCTCGTCATGGCGCCGTCATTGACAGGCGTGCCGTGAAACAGCCGCCTTCCGGCATCAGCTCTAGTCGTGCGCGGAGCAGTCCGCTGATGCGTCGGCACAGCGCCAGGCCAAGGCCGCAGTGCGCTCCGTCGCTGCGCGCCTCGTCGGCACGGTAGAACGCGGTGCCAAGACGGGCAGGGTCCGGCAGGGTCCGGCACGGATTGCGCACCGTGATGCAGCTCCCCTCCAGCACGACGGCGATCTCGCCGGCGTCACCGTGCGCCGCCGCGTTTCCGAGCAGGTTGTCGAGCACGACGTCGAGATGCACCGACGACGAGGTCAGCACAGTGCTCCCGGTCGTGCTGCAGACGATCGTCTGCCCGCGCGCCGCCGCCCGCGCTTCCCAGCGCTCGACCACGGCCTCGAGCAGCGGAGCGAGGTCGACCACCTCGGCGGCCAATTGCTCGCGCCCGGCCTCGATGCGAGCCAGCATGAGGATGTTGCCGACCATCGCCTGCATCCGGCCGACGTTGGCGAGCAGCCCGCGCAACACGGTCTGCTCGGCCGGATCGGCGCTGGCCAGCAATCGGAACTCGATCTCGCTACGCAGCCCGGCGACCGGCGTGCGCAGTTCGTGCGCAATGTTGGCGATGGTCGCCTGCTCGCGGCGGAAGGCCTGTTCGAGTCCGCCGAGCATGGCGTTGAGCCGTTCGACCAGGGCGCGCACTTCGTCAGGGGCGGCGCCGATCGCCAACCGGGCAGTCAGGTCGTCTGGGCGCAGGCGCGACACCTCGGCATCCAGGCTGGCCAGTGGGCGCAGCACGGCGCGGCGAAGAGCTATCGCTGCGGCAACAGCAAGGGCGGTGGCGACCAGCCAGAGGACGCTCAGGCCGATGGCCATGCGGCGCAGTTCGGCATCGGCTCCGGCCAGCGATTCGCCGAGCAGGACGATCGCCCCGCCTTCCGCCCCTTCGCTGCCTGGCGGGGGCTGCGCCACTGCGATCGCTGCTACCCGAACCCGCGCCACCGTCCCGCGCCAGCCATCAGCCGGCACCATGCCGGCCGGACGGAGATCGACCTCGGGTTCCGCTCCCAAGGTCCGTCCGTCCAGGGCGATGACCTGCATCAACCGCGGCGAAGGGCTCCGTCCGTCTGGCGCATGCTGAGCCCGTCCATCAGGCGGACGCGGGCCGCGCCAGCGACCGCTACCCGTAAAACGCTGCAGGCGCTCGCAGCGCTCGTTGAGATCACGTTCGATGTCGGCGTGCAGGATGGCGCGCAGCGAGAACCACATCGCCAGCGCGGCCACCAGCACGGTGCCGGCGGTGATGCCGACCACGGCCACTGTCAGGCGGGTGGCGAGCCGGCTCATGCCTCGGCCGAGAGCTGATAACCGAAGCCGCGGCGGGTATGCAGCAGCGGAAGCGCACCGGACGGATGCAGCTTGCGACGGAGCCGTCCGATCAGCACGTCGATGAGGTTGCTCGCCGCCTCGGCCTCGCCGGGGTAGAGCTGGGCAAAGAGGTCCGCGCGCGCGACGACTGCCGGCATGCGCGCCGCGAGGTACTCCAGGGCCTGGTACTCCTTCGGCGTCAGGTCGATGCGGCGTCCGCCACGGCGCACCAGCCGGGCGGCGGTATCCAGCTCGAGGTCGGCGAGCGTGATGAGCGGATCAGCGCGATGGTCGCCGCGCCGACCGAGGGCGCGGATCCGGGCCAGCAGTTCGGCGACGGCAAAGGGCTTGACCAGGTAGTCGTCGGCGCCGGCGTCGAGGCCGGCGACGCGGTCCTCGATGCCATCGCGAGCGGTGAGCAGAAGCACCGGAACACGCGAACCGGAACGGCGCAGGCGGCGCAGGACTTCGAGACCGCACAGACCGGGCAGCATGCGGTCGAGGATGATCAGTTCGTGCCGCGCTTCGCTGGCGGTCTCCCAGCCAGTGGTGCCGTCGGCGCAGGCGTCGACGGTGTGGCCGGCAGCGGCCAGGCCGCGCTCCAGCGAACCGCGCAGGGCATCATTATCTTCGATCAGCAGCAGGCGCACGGCAGCATCATGGCGCCTCGGACGCGGAAAACAGCGTGCGCCGCTGTCATGCAGCCGTCAGGTCAGGACTTCTTGATCCGCTGCGGCCGTGCGATCAGCGGGTCGACCTCCGGCACGCCGTCCGTGTCGGCCTTGCGATGCACCTTGGTCACGCTGATCAGGTCGGACTGCTTGATGTCGGTCTTGATCACCTTGACCTTGGCCTTCACGCCCTTGGCTGTCGGCTTGTTCCAGCGGTCGATCAGGCCCTTCTTGTAGTCGTTGTAGCGCTGCACCGACTCCATGATGATCTGGTGGGCGACCAGACGGTCCTCCCAGCCGTAGGTGTCCGACTTCTTGCCCTCCAGCTCCTTGTAGATGTTGAAGAAGTAGTCGATCTCGGAGAGGTAGTGCTTGGCCAGGTGCTGCAGGCCGTGGACCTCGCGCAGGCGCGGGTCGGCCACCGGCACGGTGAGGATCTTGTGGTCGAGGCCGGCATCGTCGCGCATGACCAGCACGCCGACCGGTCGCACCTCGATGAGGCAGCCGGGGAAGGTCTCGTGCTCGACGATCACCACCACGTCGAGCGGGTCGCCGTCTTCCGACAACGTGCGCGGGAAGAAGCCATAGGCGCCGGGATAGTGCACCGGGCTGTACAGCGTGCGATCAAGGCGGAAGACGTTCAGCTCCTTGTCGTATTCGTACTTGTTCGACGAGCCTTTGGGGATCTCGATGATCGCGTTCAGCACATGCGGCAGATCGCGGCCGGTGGGGAGGTCATCGAGGTAGCTGATCATGGGGGCTCCGTGGCCACCGTCGTAATGGCCCTGGCCGCTGCGCCAAGCGCATCCGTTGCAAGGTTCCGCCGCCTCCCATGACGATGCCATGCTCCGGATCCTGCCCCTCTGCCTCGTCGCCTTGATCTGCGCCGCCTGCCAGCCGCGCATGCCGCTGACCCGCACCGAGGCGAGCTCGGCAGCGCGCAACTGGTGCATACGCGACGGTTTGGCCTGGGGCGATCCGGTCGAAGTCAGCCCGCCGACGGAGGCTGACAGCGAAGGTCGACGCTGGTGGAAGGTGCGCTTCGCCGGCGATGGCCGCATCGCGCTGGTCAATGCCGACAGCGGATGGGTGAAGCAGGCTCCTTGAGCCCGATGCATCCCCTCCTCCGCCTCCTCGCCCTCTACCGCCGCCATCTCGGCCTCGCCGCCGTCGTCATCGTCGGCCTCGGCCTGGTCAACTTCGCGCAGCCGGCGACGGCCTGGCTGGTCGGTCGCGCGGTCGAGGCGCTGCGCGATGGCAGCGCCGTGCGACGCCTGGCCGACGGTTCGCTCGACGCCAGCGGAGCGTGGTTCTGGGTCTGGATACTGGTCGGAGTGACCGTCCTGCGCGGCCTGCTGCAGTACGGCGCCACCATCGTCGCCATGGTCCTCGGCCAGCGTCTGCTGCACACCCTGCGCGATCGCATCTTCGACGCGGTGCAGCATCTCGATCTGGCCTGGCATCGCACGCACGGCGCCGGCGAAGTGATCAATCGTACCACCCGCGACAGCGATCTGGTGCGCGATGCCATCGTCGGCGGCTCGCGCAGCCTGTTCGAGCTGCTCATGGTCGTGGTCGGCACGCTCGGCCTGCTGCTGTGGTACCACTGGCTGCTGGCGCTGGTGCCGACCCTGCTGGTCGTCACCGCCATCGCCATCATGAAGGGCCAAGCCAGCCGGCTGGTCGCCCTCGATCGCGCCGCGGCCGAAAGCTACGACGCGGTCAGCCAGGAGCTCAGCGAAGGGGTCAACGGCGTGCGCGTGATCAAGGCCTTCGCCCTCGAAGGACAGCGGGTCGAGCGCTTCACCGGCAAGGTCGACGCGTTCACCGCCAAGGCGCGGGCGGCGATCCGCTACACCGCCGCGCGTCTCCCCTTCCCGCAGTTGATCGTCTCGCTCGGCCATGTCTGGGTGCTCGGCTGCGGCGGCTGGCTGGTGACCCGCGGTGAGCTGACCCCCGGCGACCTGATCGCCGCGATGATGGTGATCCAAGGCCTGGTCTTCCGCGTCGAGGCGATCGGCTGGCTGGTGCGCATGTTCGCCGACGCCTCGTCCTCGGCCGGGCGCATCGTCGAGATCCTCGATGCCAAGCCGACCATTGCGCAGGGCTCGCAGGGAGGCGCAGAGGCGCGGAGGGAGATCCCCGCAGGGCCACTGGGCGTTCGGCTTGAGAACGTGGTCGTGCGCATCGCCGGCCGCCCGGTGCTCGACGGCGTCGACCTGACCCTGGAGCCGGGCACCATCACCGCCCTGGTCGGCGCCACCGGCTCGGGCAAGACCACGCTGGCGCAGCTGGTGCCGCGGCTGCGCGATCCCGAATCCGGCCGGGTGCTGGTGCGCGGTGGTGCTGGCGAGTGGATCGATCTGCGCGCCTTCGATCCGCAGGCCTGGCGGCGGCGCTGCCAGATGGCCTTCCAAGAGGCGTTCCTCTTCTCCGACACCATGGCCGCCAACCTGCGCCTGGTCCGCCCCGAGGCCGACGAGGCCGAGGTGCGCGAGGCGCTGCGCCTGGCTGCTGCCGACGAGGTCGCCGCCGGGCTCAGCGAAGGCCTGGAAGGCCGCATCGGCGAGCGCGGCGTCACCCTGTCGGGCGGCCAGCGCCAGCGCGTCTGCCTGGCGCGGGCGCTGCTCGCCCGGCCGGCGGTGCTGGTGCTGGATGACGCGACCAGCGCGCTCGACGCGGTCACCGAGGCGCGCGTGCTCGCCAACCTGCGCAGCCACTTGGCCAATACCGCCGTGCTGATGGTCTGCGCCAAGCCGGCGACCTGCGCCGCCGCCGACCGCGTCCTGATGCTGCGCGCCGGCCGCATCGCCGCAGCCGGCACGCATGCCTCGTTGTCTGCCGGCGACCCCCTCTATCGCGACCTGCTCGGCCTCGACCGCGAGGTGGCTGCATGAGTGATCTGCAGGACGAGGAGGAGCAGGCCCGCGCCAAGCTCGACCGCGCCACCGCGACGCGGCTGTGGGAGCTGACCCGCGGTACGCGCGGGCCGTTGCTGGCCCTGGCTTCGCTCGAAGCCTTCATGGTCGTGTCGATCGTCATCCGACCGTGGTTCCTCGCCAACATCATCGACCACACCATCGCCGGCACCGCCACGACGACCGTCTTCGTCATCGCGCTTGGCGGACTGCTGGTGACCTGGTTGATTCGCTTCGGCGGCGCCGGCTTCGCCCACTGGCTGGCCGGACGCATCGCCCTGCGCGTCCTGGCTGGGCTGCGCCAGCGGCTCTATGCCCACGTCCACGGGCTGTCGATGCGCTATTTCGACACCACCCGTGCCGGCCGCATCGTCGCCCGCGTCGACCGCGATGTCGAGGCGCTGCAGCCGGCCCTGGTCAATGCCGCGCCCGAGGGCCTCGGCGTGCTGCTGCGCTTCACCGGCGCCTCGGTGGCGATGCTGCTGATCGACCCGTGGATGTTCGTCGTGCTGGCCCCGCTGCTGCCGGTGCTGCTGGTGACGGCGATGCTCTTCCGCAAGGCCGGGCAACGGCGCTGGGGCCAGGTCGCTGAATCCAAGAGCCGGGTGACGGCGCATCTCTGCGAGACCATCACCGGCGTCGGGGTGATCCAGCAGAGCGCGGCCGAGGCGTCCAACCGGACGCGCTACGGCGGGCTACTCAGCGCGCTCGACGCCATGGCCATCCGCGCGTCGTACGCCTGGGGCTGGTTCGGCCCGTTCACCGCGCTGCTCTCGACCGTCGGCATCGCCGCCCTGCTGCTGGTCGGTGGCCACCACCTCGCCGAGGGACGCATCACGGTCGGCGAGCTGGCGCAGTGCGTCTTCTACGTCTTCCTCTTCCTCGGCCCGCTACAGGAGATCGGCGATCTGATCGAGCGCCTGGCCACCGCCAGCGCAGCGGCCCAGCGCGTCTTCCTGCTCCTCGACACCAAGCCGGAGATCATCGATGCGGCCGGTGCCCAGGCGCTGCCGCAGGTGGCCGGCGCCGTGTCGCTGCGCGGGGTGCATTTCGCCTACCTGCCGGACAAGCCGGTGCTGCGCGGGGTCGACCTCGAAATCCGTCCCGGCGAGACGGTGGCGGTGGTCGGACCGACCGGCCACGGCAAGAGCACGCTCGTCCAGCTGCTCACCCGCTTCTACGATCCGGTCTCAGGCACGGTGTCGATCGACGGCCACGACCTGAGAGGCGTGACCCAGGAGAGCCTGCGCCGTCAGGTCGCAGTGGTGCCGCAGGATAACGTCCTCTTCAGCGGCACGATCCGCGACAACCTGCGCCTGGCACGGCCCGAAGCCAGCGACGCCGACATCGATGCGGCGGTGGCGCGCCTCGGCGCTGACGAGGTGCTGCTCGCCCTGCCCAAGGGCCTCGACACCGATTGCGGCCCTGGTGGAGCGAACCTCAGCCACGGACAGCGCCAGCTCGTCTGCCTGGTGCGAGCCTGCCTCGCCGACCCGCGCGTGCTGGTCCTCGACGAGGCGACCAGCGCGGTCGACATCCACACCGAGGGCCGCATCCGCCGCGCGCTCAAGCGCCTGGTCGAGGGCCGCACCGCGGTGATCGTGGCGCACCGCCTGGCGACCATCCGCGATGCCGACCGCATCATCGTCATGCACGAGGGCCTGATCGCCGAGCAGGGCTCGCACGACCAGTTGATGGCCGCCGGCGGACGCTACGCGGCGCTGTACGCGAGTTCGCAGCAGGCTGGCGGGTGAGCCTCTTATATCCGCCAGCGCCACCACCACCACGCCACCGGCGCTAGCGCGCACAGACAGCCGAGGCCGACGGTGAACGCCGGATGTCCGGGCGTGGTATCGGCCGCCATGCCGGCCACCGCCAGCAGTCCGACTGGCACCAGCGACGCCGCCACCGACTCGACCACCGCGACGGCGACGCGGTCGCGATTGCGGAAGCTGACGAAGATGGAGAGAGCGGCCATCGCTGCGAGCAGCGGTGAGATCAAGCGCGTCGCCCGTCCCCACACCGTCGCCACGTCAGCGCGTTCGCCGCGCGACAGCAGCTCGGCGCTGGTCATGGTGAAGCGTGGGAGCAGGCGGCGATAGAGTTCGTCGGGCGGGAGGTCGAGGATGATTTCGCGCGGCAATGCGCCCCGTGGCAGCCGCTCCAGCCGTTGCGCGCCACCGCTGACATGCAGGGCGACGCTGCCCGCCGGAGCGGTCCAGCCCGTCCCATCCCACACCATCCGGTCCGCAAGCATCATGGTCTCGCCAGCTGCGGCGACGACCCGCTTCAGCTCGGGGTTCGGCACGCCGACCAGCGTGGCGCCGCCAGCGAACCAGGTCGTGCCCTGCCCGGTGCGCCAGACGCGGCCCTCGCGGCTCTGCCCTTCGAGCAGGTCCTGCAGGGCAAGGGCGCGGGCGGTGGCCGGTGGCGTCGCCAGATCCGCAATCACCAGATCGACGACGCCGATGGCGAGGCAGCCGAACAGCAGCGCCCGGGTCGAACGGCGCAAGGTGATGCCGGCCGAACCGAGGGCGGTGAACTCGCCGCGGCGCAGCATCGGCGCCACCGTCGCCAGCACCGCGATCACGGCCGACACCGGCAGGGCGAAATTGAGCAGGCCGGGCAGGCGGCAGGCGAAGAGCTCGACCTTGGTCCACGGGCTGGGCGCCGCCCGGGTCAGCAGGTGGAAGCCGAGGAGGATGTCGAGGACGACGAACACCACCACCGTGGCGGTGGTGACCAGGGCTGCGTTCCGCACGAATTGCGACAGCAGATGACGATCAAGCGTCCCTTTCATCGGTGCCGCCACAGCAGCCAGGCGCCCAGCGCGCCAAGCAGGATCGGTGGCGGCCACACCCACACCGCCGCATCGATGGTCAGACGCTCGCCGACCTCCTTTGCCAGGATCATCGCCGGGAACAGCGTCGCGACGACGGTGACCACGCCGAGGCAGACCGCGAGCATGCGGTTGCCGCGTCCGGCGGCGAGACCGAGTCCGCAGGCGAAGGCCCAGAAGGCGATCACCGCCACCGGCAGCATCAGCCGGGTATGCCAGGCGCGCTCGTAATTGCGCATGGCGCGGCGCTCGCGCATGGTGCGCTCCGGGGCGGTGCGGATGCGGGTGAGCAGTTCGCCGGTCGACAGGGCGTCGGCCTTGTCCTGCAGCTTGACGCCGTCGCCCGGCAGGCGGGTCGACATGCTCGGGATCACGGCCGTGGCGACCCGTCCGGCGGTACCGCCTTCGGACATGATGGCGAAGGCACGGTCGAGCTGCAGGCCGAGCACCACCGGCTCGTCCTCCGCCCCGGGGTCGACGATCCAGCGCGCCGTCGGAGCGAACAGCGCAGCCAGTCCGCCGTCCTCGCCGATCTGCACGCCGAAGACGCCGATCAGCCGGTCCTCCTCGACCGCGTTGGCTGCGAGGATGCCGTTGGGATCCTGGCGGATCGGCTTGCGCCGCTCGACCTGGGCGGCGATCGCCTGGCTGAGCAGCTCCTTGCGCCCGGACATGAGATTCGCTGCCATGCGCGGCAGCCACAGATGGGCGGCCGCGCCGAGCAGGACGGCCAGGCCGATGGCCAGCGGCAGGGTCGCCCGCGCCACCTGCCAGGTGCCGACACCGGCGGCTTGCAGGGCGGTCAGTTCGCCCTCCTCGCGCATGCGGCCGATGCAGGCGAGGAAAGCGGTGACCATGGCCAGGGGCAGGGCGAGCATGCCCAGCAGCACCGCCTGCTGCGGCAGGAAGGCGAGAACAGCCCCGAGAGGCGCCCCCTGCTTGATCAACGGAGCCGCCGCCCCGGCCAGGATCAGGCCGAGGAAGACCGCGGCGTAGAACCCTGCCAACAGCAGGACCTCGCGCAGGACCGTCCGGGGGAGGACGCGCATGGCCGGGACGGTAGCCGCAGGGATGGACTGCGCCAACGCACGCGCCCGCCGCGGCTCGGGCAGCCTGCGCTTGCACCCCCGCCCCCCCCGCGCCAACATCGGGCGCGGAGGGTGGAACGATGCTGACCATGGAGGAACTGCTGCGCACGATGGTCGAGCGAGGAGGCTCTGATCTGCACATCTCGGCTGGCTCGGCGCCGCGCATCCGCGTCGACGGCTCGCTCGCCGAACTGCCCGGAACCGAGGTCCTCGGCCCAGAACAGACCAAGAAACTGATCTACTCGGTGCTCGACAACCAGCAGATCGCCCGCTTCGAGCAGGAGATGGAGCTCGACATGAGCTTCGGCCTGCAAGGCGTCGGCCGCTTCCGCGTCAACGTGTTCTTCCAGCGCGGCGCGGTCGGCACCGTGATGCGTACCATCCCCTACGAGATCTTCAGCTTCGACCAGCTCGGCCTGCCGGTCGAGGTGTGCACCCGGTTGTGCCAGCTCAGCGCCGGCCTGGTGCTGGTCACGGGCGCCACCGGATCGGGCAAATCGACCTCGCTGGCCTCGATGATCGACCTGATCAACCAGACGCGGCCCGACCACATCATCACCATCGAGGACCCGATCGAGTTCGTCCACCGCAACAAGATGTGCCTGGTCAACCAGCGCGAGGTCGGCACCGACACCCTCGGCTTCCACCAGTCGCTCAAGCGCGTGCTGCGCCAGGACCCGGACGTGGTGCTGATCGGCGAGATGCGCGACCGCGAGACGGTCGAGGCCGGCCTGACCCTGGCCGAGACCGGCCACCTGACCTTCGCCACCCTGCACACCTCGTCGACGGTCGAGACGATCAACCGCATCATCGACGTGTTCCCGGCCAACCAGCAGAACCAGATCCGCACCCAGCTGTCGTTCGTCCTTGAAGGCGTCTTCTGCCAGCAGCTGCTGGCCAAGGCGACGGGCAAGGGCCGCGCCATGGCCGGCGAGATCATGATCCCGAACTCGGCCATCCGCGCCCTGATCCGCGACGACAAGTGCCACCAGATCCTCTCGCACATCCAGACCGGCGGCAAGGTCGGCATGAAGACGATGAACCAGAGCCTGTTCGAGCTCTACCGCGCGCACACCGTCACCTGGGACGAGGCGATGTCGCGTTCGCGCGACCCCGAGGACCTCAAGCGCATGGCCCAGCGCGATGGCGCGGGCATGTGAGCGCGAGATGGTAGCCCTCAACCGCCTGACCAAGAAGAAGCTCGGCGAGATCCTCGTCGAACAGAACCTGCTGACTCCCGAGCAGGTTCAGGACACGCTGCGCATGCAGCACCAGACCGGACTGATGTTCGGCGAAACCCTGGTGCAGAACAAGCTGATCACCGAGGAGAAGATCGTCGCCGTGCTGGTCGCTCAGTTCGGCATCCCCTTCATCAAGCCGAGCCACTACAAGATCCCCAAGGAGCTGTTGGAGATCTTCGAGCCGCAGATGATGCGGAAGTTCCAGTTCGTGCCGATGGATTCGATCGGCAATGTCCTGGTCATCGCCATCGCCGGCCTGCTGTCCGAAGACGTGTTCAAGGAGATCGAAACCCAGACCGGCTGCAGTCTGCAGGTCTATCTGACCAAGATGAGCGAGATCGACTCCGTGCTGAAGGCCCAGGGCCTGTAAGTCAGCCTCTCCAAGAAACCCGAAACCCGAAACTCGAAACACGTATGGCCAACGTCACCGGCTATAACCGCAAGCTCGCCTCCCTCCTGCGCAAGGCGGGCGTGGTCGATGAGACTTCGTTCACCCCGTTGGTCGAAAAAGCCAACAAGGAGAGCGCCCACCTCGCCAGCCTGGTAGTCGGCGAGAAGCTGCTCGACGAGTTGACCCTCATCGGCCTGGTCTCCGAGGACAGCGGATGGCCGCCGATCGACCTCGACAAGCTGAAGGTCGACCTCGACGAACTGCGGGCGATGAACAAGGGCAACGACCTGCTGGCCGAGGACGCCTGCAAGTTCAACGGCGTCCTGCCCATCGCCCTGGCCGGCGACCACGCGACCGTGGCCGTGATCAACCCCTACGACGTCGTCGCCCTCGACAACCTCAAGCTGCAGATCGGCCGCCAGGTCATCCCGGTGGTGAGTTCCGAACGCGCCATCCTCAAGGCGATCGAACAAGCCTTCCACGCCCAGGACAAAGCCGTCGAGCAGATGATGGCCGACATGAAGGGCATCGACGACGACATCGATCTCGACAAGAAGAAGCAGGATGAGGAGAAGGACGACGCCGCGCTGGAGAGCAGCGGCGACGACGCCCCGGCGGTGAAGGCGGTCAAGTCGATCCTGTCGATGGCGATCAAGCGCGGCGCCTCCGACATCCACATCGAGCCGTACGAGAAGAAGGTCCGCGTCCGTCTGCGCGTCGACGGCATCCTCCTCGAGGTGCTCGAGTTGCCGAAGAAGCTCGAACGTTCGCTGTGCTCACGTATCAAGATCATGACCGACACGATGAACATCGCCGAGCGCGGCAAGCCGCAGGACGGCCGTATCGCCGTCAGCATGGATGGCATCAAGTGCGACATCCGTGTCAGCTCGCTGCCGTTGGTGTGGGGCGAAAAGATATGCATGCGCCTCCTCGCCAAGGGCAACCTCAAGGACATGAAGGAGCTCAACCTCGAGCCCCAGGTTTTCGACATCCTCTCGCGCGGTCTCAGCGCGCCGCAGGGCATGGTGCTGGTCACCGGCCCAACCGGTTCGGGCAAGTCGACCACGCTGTACTCCTGCCTCAAGACCGTGATGAACCCCGAGGAGAACGTCAACACGGTCGAGGATCCGGTCGAATACGAACTCGAAGGCATCAACCAGTGCCACGTCAACCCCAAGCGCGGCCTGACCTTCGCCAATGCCCTCCGCGCCCTGCTGCGCCAGGACCCCGACACGGTGATGATCGGTGAGATCCGCGACCAGGAGACGATCGAGATCGCGGTGAAGGCCGCCCTCACAGGCCACCTGGTGCTGTCGACCCTGCACACCAACGATGCGCCCTCGACCATCACCCGCATCATCGACATGGGCATCGAGCCGCTCATGGTCTCCTCGACCCTGAACGTCGTCCTGGCCCAGCGCCTCGGCCGCCGGCTGTGCAGCAACTGCAAGGTCGACGCCCCGCGCGAGGACTACCCGGACCGGGGGCAGCTCCTGCACATGGGCTTCAAGCCCGAGGACGTCGAAGGGCTTCAGCTGAAGAAGGCGGTCGGCTGCAGCCTGTGCGCCAACGGCTACAAGGGCCGCTTCGCCCTGGTCGAGTGCCTCGAGATGAACGATCGCATCCGCAAGATCATCATCGGTGGCGGCACCGACCTCGAGATCCGCAAGGTCGCCCTGGAGACCGGCATGATCTCGCTGCGACGCGCCGGCCTGCTCAACGTCATGCGCGGCGTCACCACTCTCGAAGAGGTGCTGCGCAATACCGTCGGCGACGAGTCTGAGCCGATGCCGAAGAAGGGTGCGAAGACCGAGGAAGCGGAGCCTGAAGAGGCCGAGGCGAAGTGATTGGGGCGGCCGACCGGCCAACCCTTATTTGCGTTTTCAACTCGCTCGCGGCGCGGCTGGAGCTGGCGCCTGGCCTCCGCCTGCCGGATCGCTGCCGCGCAGCCCCTTGACCTCGCGGTCAAGCCGGGCCTGGATGTCCGCATCCGTGGCCTCTTCTGCCATCGTCACCTTGAACTGCAGCTCTAGCTGCAGCAGCATGTTTCGCCGGTTGTTCAGGCGTTCACGCTCGGCATCCGCGACCGCTTCGACTTTTACTTTGGGACGCTTGGCGTCGATGGCGGCCTGGTAGCGCAGCACCAGGTCATCCTCGCTGATGTTGGCCGGCAGCTTCTCGCCGCGTTCGCGGAACCAGTCGACCAGGACCAGCCGGCGGTCGAAGTCGAAGGGGTTGGGCAGCGGCGGATACCCCTCGGTGATGAGGAGGTCGGCGGCCGGCAGGGCCAGGCACGAGCACAGGATGAGCAGGGCGAAACGCATGCGATCAGCGTAATCCATGCCGACGGAAAAGACAGCGTCCGAGAACCTGTCCGACTGCCCGCTACCCGAGGACGAGGTTGCGCACCCGGACCAGCGGATGCATCGGCATGGCGGCCCCCTCGGCGAGGCGTTTGCGGAAGGCGCGCGGACTGGCGCCATAGGCGGCGCGGAAGCGGCGTGAGAAGTGGAATTGGTCGGCGAATCCGCACAGGCGCGCGACCTCGTTGACCGCCAGGCTGGTGCGGGCCAGCAGATGGGCACTGCGGTCAAGTCGCAGGGCGAGTTGGGCCTCGCGCGGGCTGACCGCAAAATGGTGCCTGAACGCGCGGGTGAGATGCTCGCGCGAGACGCCGGCCGACCGCGCCAAGGCGCTGATCGACAGCGGGCTCCAGGTCTCGCCTCGCCAGGCCTCGCGCAGACGGAGCAGGGCGCGGCCGACCGCTGGCGGTGGCGGCGGCGCCTCATCGCCGGCGACTCCGTCGCCTCCGGCAAGGAAGGCGAGGAGGGCCTGCCGGGCTGCTCCTTGCGCCAACTCCTCCCAGCACGGACCGCGCTCTTCGATCGTACGCAGCAGATGGCGCAGCAGCGGCGGCACCACGCTGTCATCGCCGTAACGGCGCAACAGGGGCCATTCCGCCAGAGGCGGCGCTGCCGCTCCCGCAAGATCGAGCGAGAAATGCACGAACCCGTGGCGCGAATCGCGCCGCTGGTCCCAACGGTAGCTGTCGCGCATGCCCGGACGTACCAGGGTGACGGTCCCGGGCGGGGCGGCATGTTCGACGCCATCGACCGTCCACACCACCTCGCCATCGACGATCCAGACGAACTCGTAGTCGCCGATGGTGCGCGGGCCGAAGGTCGCGCCGGCTGGATAGGCGGCCAGGCCGTGCCCACCCCAGGTGAAGCGGACGCGGTCCCAGCCGCTGAAGCTGCTCATGCCCCGGCGAGAGCGTCCGCCACCGTGGTCAGTCGCGCCACCCGCTTGCCCAGCACCGGCTTGCAGGTGAGCAGACCACGCGTGTAAGGATGCTTCGGCGCGGCGAAAACCTCGCTGACGAGGCCCTGTTCTACCGCTTCGCCGTTGCGCATCACCACCACGCGGTCGGCCAATTCCCGTACCAGACCGAGGTCGTGGGTGATGAACAGCACGGCCAAGCCGCGCTCGCGCTGCAGGCGCTTGAGCAGGTCGAGGATCTGCGCCTGGATGGTGACATCGAGCGCGGTGGTCGGCTCGTCGGCGATGAGCAGCTGCGGCTCGCAGGCCAGGGCCATGGCCATGCACACGCGCTGGCGCTGGCCGCCGCTCATCTCGTGCGGATAGGCGTCGACCCGCGACTCGGGCTGGGGGATGCCGACTGCCCGGAACAGCTCGATCACCCGGGCCCGGCGGCCGGCGGAATCGAGAGGCGTATGGATTTCCAGCGCCTCCTCGACTTGACGACCGACCCGCATGGTCGGGTTGAGCGCGGTCATCGGCTCCTGGAAGATCATTCCGATCTCGCCACCGCGCAACTTCCGCAGACGCTGCGTCCCCATCTGCAGCACGTTCTCATCACGCCAGAGGATCCTGCCGCCGGGGTAGTTGGCCGGCGGCTCCTGCAGCAGCCGGATCGAGCTCATCGCGCTGACGCTCTTGCCCGAGCCGCTCTCGCCGACCAGGGCGACGACCTCGCCGGGGGCGATAGCGAACGATAGGCCGTGCACCACCTCGGTCTTGCCGAAGGCGACTCGCAGGGAATCGAAGCGTAGGATCGGCTCAGCCATGTCAGCTCCTCTTGGGATCCAGGGCTTGGCGCAGGCCTTCGCCCACCGCATTGAGCGCGACGACCAGGATGAAGATCGCGATGCCCGGAACGTAGATCAGCCAACCGAAGTTGGGATTCTCACGTCCATGGTTGAGCAACTGGCCCCACGAGGCGGCGTTGGGATCGCCCAGGCCGAGGAAGGAGATGCCGCTCTCGCTGAGCACCGCCCCAGCGATGCCGAAGGTCGCCGAGATGAGCAGCGGGGCGATGGTGTTGGGCAGGACGTGAGCGAACATGATCCGCCCGGCCGGCAGGCCGAGGCTGCGCGCCGCGAGGACGTAATCGCGCACCGACTGGGACAGAAACTCGCCGCGCACCAGCCGGGCGACCCCCGCCCAGCCGGTCAGCCCGATGACCAGCATGATGATGAAGATGTCGCGCGACGTCATCGCCACCACGGTCAGGATCAGGATGAAGGTCGGGAAGCACATCATGATCTCGACGATGCGCTGCAGCAGCAGGTCAACCCAGCCGCCGAAGAAGCCCGCCATGGCGCCGATGATCGTGCCGATGATCAAGGACAAGCCGGTGGCGACCAGGCCGATGGTCAGGCTGATGCGTGCTCCGAAGAACATGCGGGCGAGGACGTCATGCCCTGCCGGATCGGTGCCCAGCCAGCAGCGCGAACCGGTGGCCGGGTTCTTCCAGCCTGGCGGCTGGAACGAAGCGCCGGCGTAGGTGGCATCCCAACGGTGCGGAATGGGAGCGAACACCTCCCAGCCTGGGGCCTGCGGATCCGCTTGGCGGGCGACCGAGGTGAAGACCGCGGCCGGCCGGTCGTCCCAGGCGGCTTGCCAGCCGGGGCCGACTGAACGGGGCAGCAGCGGGATCTGCACCAGGGCGAACACCGCCAGAAGGACACCGAAGCAGATGCCCAGGCGGCGACCGGAGGTCAGGCGCCAGCCGAGGCGCCAGAAGACGATGAACGCCGGTAGCAGCAGGGCCAGCATGTTGAACAGCAGGTCGTGATGCTTGGGGTAGCTGCGCCGGTTGAACAGGTCGGCGAGAGCCGGCGAACCCCAACCGTCCGGTCCGCTGCGCCACAGCGCCGCCTCGGTGGTCAGGAATGGGGCATAGATCGCCAGGAGGGCGAAGAGCCCGACCGCCAGGAGGCCGACACGGAACCACCACTGGCGCCAGGCCCAGGCGAGAGCGAGGGCGGTGGGGCTGGCTGCCTGTGTCGGGACGGACTCTGCCTCAACCATAGCGGGCCTTGATCCGCGGATCGGCCACGGCGTAGAGGAGGTCGGCGATGAGGATGCCGACCAGCAGGAGGAGCACCGAGATCACCGTGGTGCCCATGAGCAGCGGAGCGTCCTGCTGGATCGCCGCCTCCAGCATCAGGGTGCCGAGTCCGGGGATGGAGAAGACGTATTCGATGAAGACGAAGCCGCCGAACAGGCTGGCGAGGAGGCCGGCGCCGAGGGTGATCATGGTCACCATGCTGTTCCTGGTCGCATGGCTCCACACCACCGTGTCCTCGTCGACGCCCTTGGCGCGGGCGGTGCGGACGTAGTCGGAATTGAGCTGCTCGAGGACGTTGGCGCGCATGTAGCGCGACAGCGAGGTGAACGAGCCGTAGGTCAGGCAGACCAGGGGCAGGAAGGCGTGCCAGAGCAGGTCGAGGAGGTAGCGCGGGGTCGAGTACCACATGCTGTCCGGGCTGGACAGGCCGCGGTTGGGGAACCACGCCCCCTCCGACCCGCTGGCGGTGCAGAAGTGGTGCAGCAGCAGGGTGGCGACGAAGAAGCTCGGCACCGACCACAGGGCGAACAGGGCACCGGTGACGCTGCGGTCGGCCAGGGTGTTGGCGTTGCGCGCCGACCACACGCCGAGCGGAATCGACACCAGCCAGCCGATGGCGATGGCGAGCAGGTTCAGCCACGCGGTCACCGACCAGCGCTGCCCGATGATGGTGAAGACGTCGGCCTTGCGCGTCTCGCTGTAGAGGTTGCCCGTGGCCAGCCGCCACATGAAGTCGGTGAAGCCGGTCTCGCCCAGCAGCGCCCCCCAGCGTCCGTCCCGGCTGAAGTCCGCGGCATCGCGGCGGATGATCTCCAGCATCGCGGTGCGCTTGGCCGCCGCCTGCGGATCGGTGGTGACGTAGCCACCCTCGCGGCGGTTCTCGTAGATGATGCGGTTGCGCTTGAGTTCCTCGTTGCGGGCGCGCAGGCGCGACTGCTCGCCGGATGGCATGCTGACCAGGTCCTCGGTGAGGAGGGGCCGCATCGCGCATAGGCTGAGCGCCATGCTGGCGGGGCCGTGGAAGCGGGCCTGGGCGTCATCAGCGAGGATCGCCGCCAGCGGCTCGACCAGGAAATGCCCCTGGAACCACAGATCTTCGATTTCGGTGCGCTGGCGCTTCGCCTCATCGACCTTGGGACCGCGCTCGGTGGCGCGCAGCCGCTCCAGCACCGTCGCCTGCGAGGTGAAGCCGCGGGTGTTCAGCAGGGCCGGCCGGTCGTTGCCGGTGCGGCGGAAGCGACCCAGCCAGGTCTCGACCGACTGGGTCGCAGCCTCGACCTTGCGCTCGCCGGCCTCCCCGCCCTTGCCGCCGCCCGAACCGCTGGCGAGCTGGTCGGAGAGCGAATTGCCCTGCAGGCGGAGGACGCCGAAATTGATCACCAGGATCCCGAGGAAGGTCGGGATCATCCACAGCATGCGCCGAAGGGCGTAGGCCCACATATGACCGGTCAGGGCTTCTGGAAGTGCCAGAGGCGCTGATCGCGGCTGAACAGCGGATGGTAGGCGTCCAGGCCATCAACCACCCCCTGCAGCCAGCGGTCGGCCTCGACCTTGCCGCCCTTGGCCGGCTGGTTCTGCCAGATGAAGATGCTCTCCGGCGAGCGGAAGAAGAGGTAGGGCTGCTCCTCGTGGATGATCGCCTGCACCTCATTGATGATCTTGGCTCGCTCGCTTGGTTCGAAGGCGGCGCGCAGGGCATCGGACAGCTCATCGACCCGCTGGTTGCGGAAGCCGCAGTGGTTCGAGGTCCGCGGCAGGTCGGCGGTGCTG
Source organism: Planctomycetota bacterium (assembly GCA_022841245.1). Classification (GTDB taxonomy): domain Bacteria; phylum Planctomycetota; class UBA11346; order UBA11346; family UBA11346; genus UBA11346. The sequence continues at coordinate 5,536 of JALHRW010000041.1, read as the reverse complement.
CCATGCCACAGCTGCCAGAAGTCGGGCTCGAGGTCGCCCAGCGACCAGCCGCCCATCATGGCGTCGAAATCCTTCTGCTCGTAGATGCGCAGCAGTTCCTTCCAGTCGTAGGGCACCGTCTCCAGGTCGACGCCAAGCTTGCGCAGCTCGTCACGGTAGATCAGCAGCATGCTGTCGGCCACCGGATTGTTCGCGATGTACTTGAGCTTGAAGCGGAACGCAGCCCGCTTGCCATCGACCTCCTTGTCGAGCCAGCCATCGCCGTCGCTGTCCGACCAGCCGGCCTCCGCGAGCAGGGCCTTGGCCTTGGCCGGATCGAAGGCGAAGTCGACCAGGGACTTGTTGAAGTAGGGATTGTCGAGATGGATCGGGCCGAGCTGCGGCCGGCCGAGGCCGAAGTACACCTCGTTGATGATCCGCTGCTTGGGGAAGGCGTGAGCGAAGGCGTGGCGGACGCGCTTGTCGGCGAAGAGTGGCCGGCGCAGGTTCCAGCCCAGGTACTGGTAGGAATTGCTGCGTACCTGCTCCCAGGCGAACTCGCCGGCGCGGCCGGCCTTGGGATTGGCAGGATCCTTGGCGGCGAATCGCGGCTCGCCGCGGTCGAGGATCTGGGCGCGGTACTGCGGCGGATTGAGGCCGTGCGCCTGGACCTGGCCGTTCTTGAACGCCACCAGCTGCGGATCCGGCAGTTTCACGTCGGCGATCCACTCGATCTCGTCGAAGTGCAGCCCGGCGCCCCAATAGGCGGGGTCGCGGCGGAAGAGCAGGCGCTTGTCCGGCTCGTTGACCGCGAGGAGATACTGGCCGACGCCGACGATGCCGCCGATCTCGTCGAACCAGTGCTTGTTGAAGGCGGTGCCGACCTGCTCGGCTGGCAGCGGGGTGCCGTCGCGGTTGCGCGCGTAAATGTGCTTTGGCAGCGGGCGCAGGCCGAGGCTGAACGACATGCTGGTGAAGACCTTCTTCTTCCAGCGCAAGACCAGGGTGCGGTCATCTGGGACTTCGACCTTGTCGAGGTCGTCGTAGTAGGCGCGCAGCTGGGTGCACTCGACCTCGGGGTTCTTCACCACCTCGATGTAGAAGGCGAAGTCGTGCGCGGTCAGCGGCACATCCTTGGCCAGCCACTCCAGGCCGTGCTCCTTGGCCTGCACCGGCTGCTGCCAGCGGATGCCCGGACGGATGGTGAACGTATAGGTCTTCCAATCGTCGCTGATGATGCAGGACGTCGCCAGCATCTCGCTCCAGCGATCGGGCGAAGCGGGATGGGTGGTGCACAGGCTGTCATTGACCAGGCCGTTGGCTTCGCCGGCGTCGGCGGAGTTCTCGACGATCGGATTGAATCCCTTGGGGGTGGCGCCGAAGCTGCGCAGGACGCCGCCATACCACTCGGCATGCAGGTGGCTGCGGTCGTAGGGCTTGAGAAAATTGGCTCCCAGGCGCGGCTTGCCGTTGCGGTCGGCCGGTGCGGCGACAGCGGTCGGCGTCGCGACCACGGTCGCTACGTCGGCAGGCCGCTGGCTGACCGTCTCGCGCAGCAGTCGCAACTCGCCCACCAGCCTGTCGCTGGAGGCGGCCGAACGGGTCGCTGCATCGTGGATGGCCTTGATCTGGTCGGTCTGTCGCCCGCGGTCGATGATCTGCACCACCAGCAGCAGAACGACCACGGCAAGGAGTACGACGCTGGCTTTTGACATGGGCGCGCAGGTTCCTGAAATCCAGGCCTTTGGGAAGCCCCAACTCGCAGGACGCGGATAGCCGATGCAGTCGCCCGGAAATGGCGCTCGTGGCCTGCGATGGCCCGAAGCGGAGATCGGGCTAGGCTGGCCGTCACCGCCATGCACATCGCCACCCACGCCATCCTCTCCTGGCTGGTCGCCGAGAGCGCTCCGGCCACCCGCCACGACCGGCGCGGACGCTTGGCCATCACCTTGGCCGGCATCATACCGGATCTCGATGGACTCGGGGCACCGTTCGAGGTGCTGTCCAAGGGAGCTCTGCCCTGGTTTACCGACTACCATCACAAGGTGCTGCACAACGGCCTGGCCTGCACGGTCGTCGCCTTGCTCGCCTGGGCCTGGTGCCGGCGCGACTGGCGCGTCGGCCTCATGGCCCTGATCGCCGGCCACCTCCATCTCGTCTGCGACATCCTCGGCTCGCGCGGGCCGGATGGGCATGACTGGCCGATCCCCTACTTCGCTCCATTCAGCCCGTGGGAATGGCGCTGGAGCGGGCAGTGGGCGCTCAACGCCTGGCCGAACATCGCCATCACCATCGCCGGCATCGTGCTGATCACCTGGCTTGGCGCCCGCCGCGGCCGCACGCCGCTCGAACTGGTCCATCGCGGCATGGACGCCGGGTTGGTGGCGAGGCTTCGCGTGTGGTGGGGTGGATCCGCGGGCGGCCCCGCCTAGCCTGTCGCCCTCCAGATGACCGAGCCCATCGACGAACCCTGGCCCCGCTGGATGGGGTCGGTCGGAGCCGACCTGCGGACGCTGGTCTGCCTGCTGGCCATCTGCGCCCTGGCACGCGGATTCTGCCTGTGGTGGGACCATGCGGCCATCGCCGACGCGACCCCCTGGACGGCCATTGTTCAGACCATCGTCAGCGGCTGCCGTCTGGACATGCGCGCCGCCGTCGTCTTCGTCGCACCAGCCTTTGCCTTGGGCCTGTTGCGTCTGCGCGCCTCAGAGCCGGCGTGGGCCGGACGCATCCGGCGCGCCTGGCGCGTGGGCACCATCGCGATCCTGGGCGCAGCCATGCCGCTGGGTACCGCGATCGACCTCGCCTACCTTGGTGAGTTCTCGCACCGCTTCGACGCCACCTTGTTCGCTGCCGGCGCTGACGACCCGGTAGCCATCGCCTCTTCCATCTGGCACGGCTGGCCAGTACTGCGCATTCTCCTGCTGACCATACCCCTTGGCGCAGCAGTCGCCTGGTGCGGAATCGCCGCCGCCCGTCCGCGCGACGAGACCGCGCTGCGTCAGGCATCCCGGCCATGGCGTGTCCTCATCACCGCCGGCTTGCTGGTGTGCATCGTCGGCCTGTCTCGCGGGTCGCTGACAAGCCAGCCGTGGACCATGCGGGTCGCTGCCAGCGGCGTCGATCCGGCGCTGGACCGGCAGGTGCCTGCACCCTGGAAGCTGCTGCATCGCGCCTGGATCGACCATCGCCGGCTGCACCAGCAGGACGGGGTCGAGACGTACATTCCCGACGGCGACGTACGCGCCGCCGCCGCACGGATCTGGGGTGATGCGCCGGATCTCGACGCCGCCTCTGCCAGGACTGCTGCTGGCGGCCGCGAGCCGGCGCCGCGCCATGTCGTCCTGGTGGTGCTGGAGAGCTATGGCTCCTGGGCCCTGGAACCGGCCTGGCGCGGACTGGGCCTGGCTGACGGCATGCGGAACCTCGGTAGCGAGGGCCAGCTGACCACCCGCTTCATCTCGGCTGGCGACCAGACGATGAAGAGTTTCGGCGCGATCATCTCCGGCCTGCCGTATGCCGGGATCGAACTGCCTGACCTGCCCAGCTCGCGCTCGCCGTATCCGTCCTCGCTGCCGGCTGCGTTCAAGCGACTCGGCTATAGGACGCGGTTGTTCTACGCGGGCTACAGCTCGTGGCAGCGCATCGCCGACCTCATGCGCGACCAGGGATTCGACGAGGTGGTGTGCGGCGGGGCCCTCGGCCTCGATCCGACCGTGCACAACGAGTGGGGACTGTCCGACGAGCCGTTCCTTGCCGCGGTGCAGGCTCGGCTCGATTCCTCGCAGCCGACACTGGACGTCATCCTGACGGTGGGCAACCACGTACCCTTTGATGCCGACGTGCATGCCGCAGGCTGGAGCATGGCAGCGCCACCCCCCGACTTGGCAGCGCAGTGCGATGACACCTTCGACGCCCGCGTACTAGGCCACTTCTGGCTGATGGACCGCTGCTTCACCCGCTTCGCTCGCGCAGCTGCGCAGCGCTTGCCTGGCCTGCTGCTAGCTGCAACCGGCGACCACTACGGAAGACGTTTCCCCAACCGCAACCCCGACCTGCCCAGTCGCACGTTGGTGCCCTTCCTGCTGTGGGGTCCGGGCCTCGACCGGCAGCTGCCGGACGGCTGCGCCGGCGGGCACATCGACATAGCTCCCACCCTGATCGAGCGCTGCGCCCCGGCCGGCTTTGCGTACCACGCCTTCGGCCGCGACCTGCTCACCCGCGAGGCCGGCTGCGGCGTCGGTCAGACCGCCGCAGTCAGTGCCGACACCATCGTCGACCTGCTCTCGGGCGAGGCGATGGGCGATGGCGATCCGACGGCACTGCGCCGCCGGGCCGATGACCTCAGAGGTCTCGGCTGGTGGCGGGCGATGCGGGGTCCGGCATGGCCATCGCCAGCGCCGTCGTCGCGTTGAGCGCTGCCGACAGGGCCGAGACCACGCCGAGCCTTCCATCGAGGAACCCGGCCTTCAACACGTAGCTCTTGGCGAATGCCGCTGCCGCACGCACCACCAGGCCCAGGGCCGAGGAACCACGTCCCTGATCTCGGTAGAGCTTGGCCTTGAGCCGGGCGTAGCCGGCGCCGCGCTGCACCAGGTCGGCCGCGTCGCGGAAGGCGTAGTGCGCTACGGACCCGTTCAGCACCGCCACCGGTCCGCGGGCCGCCACCGATTCATGGACGATACTCTCGCTGAAGCGCGTAACGGTGCGGTTGAACAGGCGGATCGGCGCATCATTGAGGTGTCCGTGACGCAGTTCGCGCGTGCCGACGAAGGTGCGCCGGCGCAGCCGCCAGCTGCAAGCCGGATCTGCGAGGCGGAGTCCTGCCAGCGCCGCCTGGCCGGCGGCGTCGAGCACCTCGTCGGCGTCGAGCGACAGGATCCAGTCGTGCCGGGCCAATTCGACGGCGCGGTTCTTCTGCGCGCCATAGCCGAGGAAGGCTTGCGTCTCGACACGAGCGCCAGCGGCGCGCGCGATCTCCAAGGTGCGGTCGGTGGAGCCGGAATCGAGCACCAGCACCTCGGCGCAGCCACGTACCGCCGCGAGCACGTCGGCGAGATGACGCTCGCCATCCTTGACGATGATGACGGCCGAGATCATGCGCCCCTCGTGATGCGGTCGTACAAATCGACGTAGGCGTCGACCATGGCCGAGGCGAGGAAACGACGGTTGGCCGTCGTTCGGGCCGCGACGCCGAGACGCGCCCGCAGGGCCGCGTCGCCCAGCACCTGGCCGAGCGCTCCGGCGACCGCGGGGGCGTCGCGCACCGGCGCCAGCAGGCCGTCGATGCCGTCCTCGATCAGCTCGGGAATGCCGCCCGCCCGCGTGGCGACCACCGGCAGGCCGCAGCACATCGCATCCATCACCGCGGTGCCCAGGCCCTCCATGTGCGAGGTCAGGGCGAAGGCGTCGCTGGCGGCGAGCAGGTCGGGGATGTCATCGCGGAAGCCGAGCAGGCGTGCCCGCGGCAGCGCGGCAGCCCGGGCGGCGACCGACTCGCGCAATCCGCCCTCGCCGGCGAGCAGCAGGTGCGCCCGCGGATGCGCCGCGGCGACCC
>JALHRW010000040.1 GCA_022841245.1 Planctomycetota bacterium | reverse complement strand
GCGCCGGGGCCGGCTGGGCGGCAGCGGCCTGGACGGCCGGCTCGTTCGGGGTGGTCGGGGCGGCGGCAGCCGCGGGGGCAGCGGGGACGGTCATGGAGGCTCCGGAAGCAGTGGGGTTGATGGCGGTGATCGCGGCGGAGGTGTTTCCATCGGCGCCGAGATCGACGAAGCTGATCTCGCCGAGGCTGGCGCTGCGCACGACGTTGACCGGACCCTGGAAGGTCTGGCCGTTCACATGCACGGTCTGGCCCTCGCGCACGAACTCGTGCTCCTGCACGGCGGCGCCGATCGAGGCCTGCCAGGGGAAGCCGTTCTTGGACGAGATGACGATCTCGCGGGCGGCGGCGGTGTCCCGGCTGACCACGCCCGCGGCGATGAGCTTGCCGCCCTCGACCCGGATGCTGTCGGTGTGGCCGACGCCCTGAGCGGCATCGTGGCCGAGGCGAATGGGGCGGTTCTGGGTCGGAATGCGCAGCCCGGCCAGGTCCACGATCACCGGATGCCGCCAGCCGGCGAGGCGCATCGGCCCGCCGGTGTAGGCGACCATGGAGAAGCGCGGCAGGGCGGGCTTGGCCGGCTGGCCATCGGCACCGACCGCCGGCACAGTCGCCTCGACCCACTCGGGGGCGCAGGCGAACGCCACCACCTCCAGCGGATCGGCTGGAGCGATCAGGGGTGCGGCGGCAAGGATGTTACGCGGCTCGGGCATCGACATCGTCTCCGGCATCGGGGTTGGGTTGGTCGGCGGGATCAGCGGCAGGTGGCGCAGCAGGCGGAGCGGACGGCCCATCGGCCGGTTTCAGTTCCAGGCCGAGTTCGCGCATGAGCGCCTGCTCGCGCGCCCGCTGGCGCAACTGCGTCTCCCAATCCTGGCCCTTGCGGGCGTACTCGTCGGCCAGGGTCGTAGTGTTGTTGGCCAGCCGTGTCGCCTGGGCGTTGGCTTCCTTGGCTGGATCGACGTGCTCGTGACCGTCCCAGAACCACTGGTGCGACCAGTCGGCGGCATCGAGGCCTGTGGGCAGGAAGCCGGCGATGAGCCGGGCCTCGGCCAGCCAGGCAGCGAAGATGCGATCCAGCACCTGGGCAGCCATGCGCGCCTGATCGACGCGCAGCGCCTTGTAGTAGGTCTGGTGATCGAGCCGACCCGAGGCGTAATTGTAGCCGCTGCTGTTCCCGGCCGCGATGTTGTACGGCATGTTGAGGCAGCGGCAGGCCTCGTTGAGCTTCGCCTGGACGAACTGCGGGTAGGTCGTGGTTGGCTGCTCGGCGCGCATCTGCTCCATGCGCCAGCCGCCGGGCATGGTCAGCAGCGACCGCTTCTCCAACCGGATGGTGTCCATCGGTTCGACCGGATCGGCCTCGCCGCCAGCCGGCGCATCGGTGTAGGCGATGCCGGCGTAGTCGGCAGCGGTCTCGGCGGCTGCGATCACCGCCTGGCAGTAGCGGCGGAGGTCGGCGAAGATGGGCAGGGCCGGCGTCAGTTCCGGCACCCCGCGGCGCTGGCCTGGACGGTCAGGCCGGAACAGGTGGACGATGGCGCCGGCCGGGATGCGGTCGTAACCGAGCGAGAAGCCGCCGGTGTCGCCCGGATGCCGGCGCAGTAGATGGTACTCGACCGGATTGCCGAAGCCGTCGTAGCGGATGCCATCCACCGACTGGGCGATCGGCACCGGCTCGGCGAAGAGCGGCGTGGCGATCTGGTCGGCTTCGACCGGGCGGATGTCGAGTTGCACTGGCGACGCGAGGCCCGGATTGGTGGTCAGCAGGGCGAAGACCTCGCCGTCCTCGACCTGGGCGACGCGCATGCAGCGCAACTTCTCGGGCAGATCGACGACCCGCGCCCAGTCGATGAAAGCGCGCTCCACCTGCCGGGCTGCCGTGCTGCCCAGGCCCAGCAACTGCAACCTGGGGCCGGTGCCGACGCAGTCGTTGGCCAGGGTCAGGACGATGCCGCGGGCGTAGCTGTTGTTGGCGACCTCGTAGCGCGAGCGATTCCGAAGCGTCCGGCGGACGGCCGGCGACGCCGCAGCGTCCGCCGACAGCCCGTCCGCCAGAAGCCAATGACGGTGGTTGTCTACCGTGGTCTGGGCCGCGTCGTAGCGGGCGCGCACCCGCATTTGCCGGATGTCTGCCCGGCGAACCCCAGGGGCAGCGGTGCCAGAACGGCCGATGGCCCGCAGGCCCTCGATGATCCGGCCGAACGCGCTCACGCTGCCCCCGGGGGGATGATCTTGCTGATGACGATGCCCCGACCCCGCGACCGCACGGCTCGCTTCGATGCCAGGTAGCGGTCGGCCGCAATCTGGTCCGGCAGGCTGTGCTGCTCGACGGAACCGGCGTCGCCCTGGGCCTTCTTGGGGCCTTGGGCGTTCTGCTCGATCGCCTGCTCGGTGGGGGTGGGTTGATCGGGAGTCATGCGCGGCGTCTTCACCAAGTTGTTTGCCGCTCGCGCCTCCCGTGCTGAGGATTTCAGTTATGCAGGTCGGCTCATCCACATAGGGCAGGTTGCGCGGCGGATCCGCCGCCAGTTGGCGGAGTTGGCGCACGCGTTAGGGTGCGACCATGAACCTGCCGATCACCACCACCAAGGGCCTGCGCGACTGCAACTTCGATGAGTATTGGCTGCAGGATCGTCTGAGCGAGAATCCGGCGCTCCTCGCCGATCTGCTCAACGCCAATGAACTCCAGTTGGTTGCCAAGGAGCGGAACCAGTCATCTGGCGGACGCCTCGACCTGCTCTTCCATGATCCCGAAACCGACACCATGTATGAGGTCGAGGTAATGCTGGGGGAGACAGACGAGACTCACATCGTCCGCACCATTGAATACTGGGACATCGAGAAGAAGCGGTGGCCGCGTAAGAACCATGTGGCCGTGCTGATCGCCGAGCGGATCAACTCTCGCTTCTACAACGTGATCAACCTGCTCTCCAACGCGGTGCCCATCATCGGCCTGCAGGCCAACGTCGTCAGCATCGATGGCAAGGATGCTCTACATTTCACCAAGATCGTGGATTCCTACGAGGAACCGGAACTTGCGCTGCCAGAAGGAGCGGTGATCACCGCGGAGAAGTGGAAGCGTGACATGCCTGATCAGTTCGAGGTCATCGCGCTGGCGGAGAAGTGGCTGTCCGAGAAGTGGAAACTCGAACTCGTCTATCACGAACGCTATGTGGCGTTCGGCATTGTCGGCAAGCACAGAGTCTGGATCTCCTGGCGGAGCAAGGGTCGGGTGTCTGTCGAGGTGCTGCTGCCTGCCGATGCGATGAAGCAGGGGGAGGATCTGGCAGCCAAGTTGGCGGTGGACTGGAAACGTCGGAACAGCGTCCTGCGTTGGATGACCAACCGCAAAGAAATGGTCGAGAACGAGGCTGTGTACCGACAACTCTTCGCCTTGCTCGTCCCCACCAATCCCGGCTGATCAGAGTTTCATCGTGCCTATCGACGACTGTAACCACGACTTCCAGGCGCTCGCGGCAACCAAGCTGCCAGCGCATCTTGAGCGTATGCGTGCTGCCATGCAGTCGGCGATGGCCATGTCTGATTTCGCCGTGTCGGGAGTCGGCGTCCGCTCGCTGCTCAAGAAGCATGGACGAACCTACGACTTCCCCGGGTGTTATGTACTGATCAAAGCTGGGAAGCCGCTCTATGTGGGCATTTCGCGTGCGGTCTTCAGCCGCCTGCGCCAGCATGTCATGGGCAAGACGCATTTCGATGCCAGCCTGGCGTACCGCATGGCTGCCGCCGAGCGCCCACATACGAAGACGCGGGGCGACGCCATGCAGGACCCAGCTTTCGCCACCGCGTTCCAGACCCACCGCGCATTCCTGCGCACCCTGCAGGTCGCCGCCATCGACATCCCCAATCCCGTCGAGCTGTATCTGTTCGAGGTCTTCGCGGCGATGGCGTTCGACACCACGACCTGGAATACATTCCGAACCCATTAGGCGGATCAGGGCATGGCGCCCGCGTGGCGACGCATGTCGGATAGGCGCAGACGCGGTTTTGCCTGGATGGCGGTTCCACTGCCGGTGCCAGCCAACGTGAGTCCCTGCATCGATGCGCCAACGGCGCAGCCAACCACGCCGTCCAACCAGTGGTTGTCGAATCCCTCCGGCCGCAGGCGCCACTCATCGACCACGCGGCCACGCCCCTCGGTGCGGACGCGGTATTCGGCGGTTAGGTGCTCGGCGAGGAGGCGGTGCCGCTCCCGATCCTGGCCGTAGAGCGACAGGCACCCCGGATCGCCCATCGGCACCGCCAGGCGGGCGTGGATGAAGGACTTCCAGTGATTGGTGTCGTAGAGCACATGCCGCACCGTGCGGCGGCCGACCACGGCGGGGATGCGCCAGTGGTGGCCGACGCGGTCGCCGCGCTTGCGCTTGTAGTCGGCGAAGGGGATGGACGAGGCACCGACGAAGCGCCCGTGGCTGGGGAGGAGTACCGCCGCGTGCGGGCTCTGCCGGCAGAATTGGTAGACCACGTCGGTGCTCTGACCCCAGTTGGCATCGACCAGGCAGCGCTCGATGGTCATCTCCGCGCCGTCGTCGCGCCGCCAGCGGCGGGTGAGGAGTTCGCCCGTGGCATGCTCCAGGCCAGCATAGATGGCGCCTTCGAGACCAGCGCCCTTGGTGGCGGCGGCCAAGGTGGCGCGCAGATCCCGCAGGGTGAAATAGGTCCGTCGCTGATCCGGCCAGGTGCCGTAGTCGAGGATGTAGCCCGTGAACTCATCGCTCCAGCCGCAGACCACCCAGAATAGCGCCTTCTGCTGCACATCGATGAAGGCCGTGAGGTGACCGACCTCGGCGGAGACGGCGCCGCGCTGCAGACCGTTGAGCTTCGCCATGATCTGATCGACGGAGAGTTCATCGGCCTCGGCAGCGACCTCCGGCAGCGGCTCGTTCTGGTATTCCGCCCAGAATGCCCGCTCGTCCTGGAGCTTGAGGTTCATGGCGTGCTGGATCGCTGATGCCTCGTCGTGATTGAATCGCGCCGGCCAGGCGATGCGCACCCCAACATCCATGGCCGCCTGGTTGGCCTGGTAGAAGGCCGTGGCATCGGCGAGGCCCCGTTCGGCACGCAGGGATTCAGCCCGGATCTTGCCGTACTCCTCCCACAGCTTCGTGGCGCTGGGGAAAGCGTAGACCATCTTGGTGCGCTCGCCGTTCCACTCCGGATGGGTATCGCGGTCGAGGATGCGGTCGGCCATGTCGCCGGGCCGGATGACGGTGCAGGGCATGACCCCGGCGATCTTCTTGCCCGGCCCGGCTAGGCCGAGCACTGCGCCAGCGAGGATGGCTTCGCGGTGCTGGCACTGGCTGGGGGAGCGTGCGGACTCATCGGTCTGCGGATCATCGAGCACGACGAGCGACGGCCGGGCCGAGCGGCCGTCCGGCCGTTTGAACTTCATGCCGCGGATGCGCCCGGTGATCCCGGCGACCTTGATGATGGCGCCGGAGGAACGCGAACCGGGGATCGAGGGCAGCACGATCTCGCGTGCGGTCCAGCCGATGTGGGTTCGCTCCCCGCGGTACATCTGCCCGTTGGCCCGGTTGGCGATGCCCTCCAGCTTGGCGATGGGGTAGACCGCCTCTGGAAAGTCCGCCTCCAGGAGGTCGTTGCTCTCCAGTTCGGTCTTGAGGCTGTCGAGCATGTCCGCGGCATGCCCTTCGTCCGAGCCGATGAGGCAGACGAAGTCGCGGTGGCCAGAGAGCACCGCCCAGAGGCAGGCGCACTCGGCGATCGTGGTCTTTCCTGATCCGCGCGGCATCGCCATGGCGAAGAGGCCGCCGTGCAGCACCGCCTGTTCGATCTTGGCGATGACCTTGAGGTGGTCCGGCGACCAGGGCAGGTGGAAGACCTGCGGGAAGTAGGTGTCGCAGAAGACCTGGAATGAACGCTCTGCTGCCGCCTTGCGAGCAGGATTGGCCACCGCCGGTAGGTCACCGATGTCACGGCCGGATTCCGAGGCCAGGGCGGCACGGGCGCGTTCGCGCTCCTTGTGGGCCTCGTGCCAGGCCGCGGCCTCGGCCCGCTCTTCGGGCGCGTGGTGCTGGTCGGCGATCCAGGCCAGGTAGCGGAACAGGTCCACCGTCCGCCCATCGCCGATGCGGAAGCCTGCGCGGGTGCGGTGACGGCGTAGCCGCCGCTCGGTGATGACCTCGCCGACGGGCGTGCTGTTGAGCAGGCGCAGCACATCGCCTGGTGGCAATCGGCGGAGGTCAGCCATGCCCGCCCTCCTTGTTGGCGACGCGGGTCAGCATCCAGGCGGCATAGGCCAGGAGATTGATGGTCCCGTCCGGGTTGGCCGGCGCCCCGGCAGCCAGGTCAGCGCGGATGGCGTCGGCATCGACATGCCGCGTCCCAGCCTTCCGGAAGACGGCGGCGGCAGCCTCGATCGACAACGCCGTCAAGCGCAGGCTCCCTCCGGCCTCGGGGACAGCGGGCGAACGGGGAACATCAAGGGGCATCTGCGCCTCCAGCGAGGGGTCGCGTAGCGGACTGAGCCGCTGGCATGCGCTCTGGCAGACAGGCTCCTCCATGCGCAGGAGGTGGCGGCACTGATGGGGCCACCACGCCACGGAGAACGCCATGCCCCGCGCTACGCCGCCCGCTGCCACCCCGATCGCCACCTACCAGCGCCTGCGCCACGACCTCGCGGTCATGCAGGATCTGCTGGCGGCAGACCTCTGCGCCCACGCCGCGCGCAACGCCCGCGCCATCGACGTCAGCCACGTCGGCGACCTGGAGGTGATCCGCGAGCACCTGCTCGCCGCCCTGGTCGCCATGGGCAACTACCAGGACGAGGACGAGGGCCGCGCCGCCATCGATCGGCAGATCGCCGCCCGCCGCTGAACCCCACCCTGCCCGGCGGGGGTTCGCCCCGCCGGGATCACCCACCACCGCAATCCGGAGGTCCCGATGTCCGCCACCCGCCACCCCATCCCCGCCCTCGAACCGGCCAGCGCCCGGCGCTTCATCGCCAGCCTGACCGACCTGCCGGCCGGGGATCCGCTCGCCACCTGCCTGGCCCAGGCCGAAGCCTGGGAGGTCAATGCCACCGCCCGCCACCAGGACCTGATCCAGCGCCGCAACGCCGGCGCCAACAACCTCAAGCGCTCGGTCGCCATTTGGGACGACACCATGTACGACTTCCGCACCGCCCTGGAGGCGGCCCGGAATCGCCAGCAGGGGAAGCCGGAGACCCCGGCCATCGCCAGTCCTGCGGCGACCGCCGCGGTCGAGGCTGCCCTCGGGCAGGCGGTCGCAGAAGGAGCGGTCGAGGCCCTGCATGACGGGAAGGATTTCGTCTTCCAGGCCAAGCATGAGGCCAACCCCGCAGACCCGGCCAAGGCCAAGCTCTCCGGCCTCGATGCCGCGGCCCAGATCCTGCGCGAGGCGGGGGAGCCGCTCGATACGCCGGAGATGATCAAGCGCATCCTGGAGCGCGGCCTCTGGTCGACGAACGGGAAGACCCCGGCGGCCACCATCTACGCCGCCATCATTCGAGAGATCCGCACCAAGGGCAGCGAGGCCCGGTTCCGCAAGGTCGCCCGGGGCCGCTTCGAGGCGGTGGCCTGACGCCATCGCCATCTGGGCCCAGCCCCGCCGACCCTGGCCGAGGAGGCCGGGGTTTCGGCGTTCCTGGGGCAGCCCCTCCCGCTTGGACACCGACTGAGGCACCACATGGCGAGGCGGGAAAAGCTGTCCTCCCTGGGCGCCCCATGCGAGGACTGATGGCGCGCAGAGAAGGATGCCATCATGCCCGCCACCCGTACCCGCCCCACCACCCCGAGCCCGGACATCCAGGCGATCTTGAACGCGATCGCCCGCGAGCACCTGCGCATCGACACGCTGGAATCCCGCCACAGCGACCGCCTCGACTTCCACGATTGCGGGGTCGCCGGATTGCGCGACGCCCTGGCGGCGGCCTACGCCGCTGGGCGTCGCCACGGGCGGAAGCCTCGTCCCGCCGCCGCGGAGGAGGCGCACGGGGATCTGGTCCTGACGAAGAAGCCCGCCACGCGCGACGCTGGAGACTGGACCACGGGCCGCCTGGGGGCCTACCGCTTCGAGGCCAAGGTCTACCCCGAGCACGCCACGATCCCCGCCTACGAAATCGGACGCAGCCGGATCTCGAAGCTCTGCGTCCGCCGCCTGGCCGACAACGCCGAGGTCTACGCCTGGGACCGCGGGTTGGATCGCCCGGCCATCGACGCCGCCGCCCAGGCAGCGGTGGACGCCATCGCCGCCCGCCTGGCCGAGGTGGTGTTCGGACCCGCCCGGGACTGACGCCCCGGCTGGTGACTGAGGCACCACAGGCGCCCAGGGGAGCATGCCGCCTCCCTGGGCGCCCATCCCGGCGACTGATGTCGCGTAGAGAAGGAGGCCATCATGCCCACTACCCCCAACCCCGAGACGACGGCCAACGCCGCGCTCCCCATCCACCTCCAGCGCGCGATCGAGGACGCTACCGACGAACTGGAGATGGGCGGCACCTCCAACCGGGTCGCCGCCGCCCAGGCCCTGATCCTGGCGGCGATCGAGATCCTCGACGGGGTCGCCCGCGAGACCAGGGACCGCAATGCCCGCGCCTACATCATTGATCACCTGCAGGTGATCGCCGGCGGGCGGCACGACATCATCAGCCGGGACGACAACCTCGACCGCTGGCAGCGCCGCCTGCGGAAGGCCGAAGGCCTGGACCCCGAGGACTTCCCCGACGAGTAAGATGAGCCCGAGCATCAGACTGACGCCTCCGCGACCTCGGCTTCGGCCGGGGTCGCAGTGGTTCCGCCCGTCGCCTTTGCCTGCGCATCGCGCTCGGCGCGCAGCGCCGACCAGTTCGCCTGGCTGCCGTCCGGGGCCACGCGCACCGGATCGGTGCCGGTGAACTCGGCGTAGCGTGTGACGATGACGTCAGCGTAGAGCGGATCGAGTTCCATCAGGAACGCCTTCCGTCCGGTCTGCTGGCAGCCGATGAGGGTGGAGCCGCTGCCGCCGAACAGATCGAGCACGTTCTCCCCCGGCCGCGAGGAGTACTGGATGGCCTTCACCGCCAGTTCGACCGGCTTCTCGGTGAGGTGGACCATGCTCTGCGGGTTCACCTTCTTCACCTCCCACACGTCGGGGACGTTGTTGGGGCCGAGGAAGAGGTGCGCCGCGCCCTCGCGCCAGCCGTAGAAGCACCACTCATGGTTGCCCATGAAGTCCTTCCGGGTCAGCACCGGATGGCCCTTCACCCAGATCACCGCCTGGGAGAAGTAGAGTTCATTGGCCTTGAGGGCGCCGGGGTAGTTCGCGCAGTTCGCGTAGCCGCCCCAGATGTAGAAGCCCCGGCCCGGCTCCAGCACACGGCTGATGTTGCCGAACCAGGCGGCGAGCAGCCGGTCGAACTCGGCATCGGTCACGAAATCGTTGGCCAGCGGCCGGTCCTTCGCCCGCAGCTTCTGCTGGGTCGGCTTGGCCTTTTCGGGATGCCGCTCCACGTCGAGTTTCTGGTGATGGGTCTGCTCGAAGGACGACAGGCCCGCGGCGATGGCGTTGTTCGAGCGCGGTTCGACCTTGACGTTGTAGGGCGGATCCGTGTTCACGAGGTGGATGCGCTGGCCATCGAGCAGACGGTCGAGATCGGTGGGCGACGACGAATCACCGCACATGAGCCGGTGATCGCCCAGCAGCCAGATGTCACCGAGCCGGGTCACCGCCGCATCCGGTGGCAGTGGGACGGCGTTCGGATCGGTCTGGCCCGGCGCGACCCCGTCGTGCAGGAGGTTCACCAGTTCGTCCTCGTCGAAGCCCAGCGCCGCCAGGTCGAGGTCAAGGTCGCCAGCCTCGATTGCCTTCAATTCGATGCCGAGTTTGTCCAGATCCCATTCCGCCAGTTCGCCGGTCTTGTTGTCGGCGATGCGCAGGGCGCGGATCTGCTCGGCGGTCAGTTCGCGGGCGACATGGACCGGCACCTCGGTGAGGCCCAGCGACTGCGCGGCGCGGAGCCGGGTATGGCCGATGACGATCACGCCCTCGGAGTCCACCACGATGGGTTGGCGGAAGCCGAACTGGCGGATGCTCTCGGCGACGGCGGCGACCGCGTCATCGTTGATGCGCGGGTTGCCCTCGTAGGGGCGGATGGAGGTGATGGGGCGGTTCTCGATCTGCATGGGAGTTCTCCAGAATCGGGTGGTTGGTGGCGATCAGGGGGTGGGAATCCCGCCCACGGGCGCCGTTTCCTTGCGCACAGGCGCGGTCGTCCGAGCGGGGTGGGAGGACGGCGCAAGGTGCCCGAATGGGGCCACGGGCGGACGCGGACACAGGCAAGCAAGTCTGTCCGGGATGGTGGCTGTTCCCCCTGGCCTCGGATGCGCCCCGCGCCGGGAAGGAACCATGGATCTGTCGAGAAAATCAGCAGATACAGCGTTGTGATTTGCAACGCCCAAACCTATTGACCTATTGACGGGGGTCTCGCGCATGCACGCGGTCCCATACATGTGCGCGCGTCGCGCGCGTGGGGGTGTGCAATAGGTCAATAGGTTATATAGAAGATATATATCTTTATTATTTATATACATTTACGACTCCCGGACCCGGATTTTCCAGGCCGTCAATAGGTTGCCTATTGCACGACGATAGGTTGCCCGACCCCTCGGCGTTCTTGGTCGATGACCCCCCATTGCGTGCGCAATAGGTGCCTATTGCACCGCCTATTGACGTGTTGCCGACCGCGACGCGGTAGAGGCGCTTGGGAGTTCCGGCGGTGCGCTCCTCGCCGTACTCGATGAGGCGCTGGCCGACGAGCGAATCGCGGACGGCATCGAGATCGTGGTTTGAGAGCCGCATGCGCCGCATGACCTGCCACGCGGGCATCCAGACCTCGGGGCCATGATGGGAGGCCCAGTCCTGGAGGAGCGACACCAACTTCTTGCAGCGGGCATCGAACTCGTCGACGTAGACGTGCGTGCCGGCCATGAACAGCATGCGTTTGGTCAGGTGTTCGACGATCGCCCAGGACCAGCGCACCGCCTCGACCGAGATGACGGGTCGAGCGTGGTTCACGCTCACCGCGTAGAGCAGGGCCAGCTTCCGCGCCTTCTCGTTGGCGCGGGCCCAGATCGCCATGCCGATGGTATCGTCCGCTGCTTCAGCCGTGGCGTAGGCGGCATCCGCGCGATCCCGGATCTCCTGGGCCATCGCCAATGCGGCCGGATCATGGGGCACGACATCTGGGGTCGGATGGAAGGCACCGAGGTTGCCGGCGCGACCAGGCTGGCGATCCACCCAGGTCTTGGCCGTGGCGATCACCCGCTCGGGCACTGGTAGGATCGTGGCCTCCTGGCCGGTGCCGCGCTTGCCGGCTTCGAACACCAGCATGCGCGCGAACATGCCGTTGGTCAGCATCTTCTCCGACAGCGACTCGTAGAAATGCTTGGGGATCGCCGTGCCGTAGAGCACCAGGCTGGGTTGGTCGATCAGCAGCGGTTCCCGCCCGGCCTTCACCCGGCAGTGATAGAGGTTGTTGGAGTGGCTGAAGAACTTCAGCAGCATCTCCATGATGCGCTCCGCCTTGCCGTCCTGGCTCTTGGCGATGGCGGTCATCAGGCCGTCGATCTCGTCGGTCTGGAACAGCATTGATGGCGACAGGACCAGGCGGTCCTCCAAGCCCTCGGCGCTGGCGAAGTTGTCGCCGGCGCAAGTCGCCATGCCCGCCTCTAGCAGCACGCGCAGGTTGACCTTGCGGGGATGATCCTTGCCGGCGCCGGAGTTGGCGAGGCCGAGCAGATAGAGGTTGGGCCGGGTATCGCCCTGGTCGCGGACCTTGCGGCCGGCGAGCGTCGCCTGCAGGGCGAGAGCGCCGCAGAAGGCGAGCACCGGCTCGGGGTAGGGCGCGGTGGCCAGGGTGAAATCCATCACCTCGGCGATGAATCCAGGGACGCGCAGCAGATCTGGCGGCAACGGGCCAGGATCAGGCGTCGCCGGCGCGGCCGGTTCATCGGCCGGGATGATCGGTGGCGTGGGTGGTAGCGGCTCGCCGAAGTCGAGGCGCCGTAGTTCCGTTGCCGCAGCGGCGAAATCGCCGGCGTGTTCCAGCAGAGCGTAGGTGGCAAAGGGACTGTAGGCGCGATTGGGTTCGAAGGGCGCCGCGTTGGACGAGAAGACGTAGAAGACGCCGTCCTTCAGCGTGGCCGAAGTGCTGCCCGTCTTGCCAGGCCGGCACCAGTGCTGGTTGGCACCGTCGCGGAACAGCGACCAGCCATGGTGCAGGAGCATCGCCGGCACATCGGCGCGGCGGTTGAAGTCATCGCCGGGCCGCAGGCCGTCGCGCGAGGCCGGCTGCGGATCCTGAGTTTCCGGCAGCACGGCGTTGAGCGCCCAGGCGCAGCGCAGGAGCACATCCCGCTCGCCGGCGGTGAGCACCGGCAGCGCGGTGAACGCGCCCTGCACCAGTTGGTAGCCGGTGGACGGCGCGCAGAGGAACAGGCCGCCCTCGCCGCGCGTTTCGATGAGGGTGTGGAGGATGTGCCAGCGACCGTCGCGGTCCTTGCGGGGTTTGCACCCCTTGCCGAAGCGCACGACCTCGGCGGGATCGTCCACATCCTCCCGCCGCTGGGCCAGCTTGAGGTTGCCGCAGACCGGCTCGATCGCGCGATAGACGACGTGCCAGCCGCCTGATGGACTGGTCTCCACCACCAGGCGGTCGAGCAGGCCCGGCGCCTCGGCGGCAACCAGCTGCGACCAGGCCGAGAAGGCCTCGCCGGCGCAGTCGAAGTCGATGAGTTCCAGATTGCCCGACACCGCGCCGCAGATCAGGCAGCAGGCCGGATGCGGATTGGCAAACCACGCCGCCACCTCGGCGGCGGTGGGCAACCGCGTCTGGTAGTCCTTCCATGCCCCGACCGCCGGCCGCTTGGCGGGCCACCGGGCAGGGAGCACGCAGAGGCCGGCGGCCTGGTAGCTGGCAGGGACGGCGGGGTCGAGACGAACGACCTCCGTCATCAGTTCCGTCCCGGATCCTGGACAGAGATCGCGAAGGGCAGCGTCACCGTCTCGGCGGTGGTCGTGTCGTAGATGGTGCGCAGGCGCAGGCAGAACAGGTGGCCCTGGCCGCAGCGGCAGGTGATGGTGATGGCCGAGCCGCCCTCGGCCGGAGTGGCACTCGGATCGAGATGCAGTCCGTCGCGGTCGATGCGCGCCTCGCCGGGCTGGCCCAGGAGCGAGGTGCAGGCGACCGAGTCCGGGGTGATGCACCGATCCTGGCAGATCGGGCAGAGCAGACGTCCACGACGAGGGGAGGGAGCGGCGATGGTGGCGACGGTGATGTGCATCCGGACTCCGGGGTCAGAAGGGTGGTTCGTCATCGATGGATGAGGCAGGCCCAGCTATGGCGAAGGCTGGCTCCTCGCGGTCGTCGCCTGGTTCGCGCGGCTCCGGCTTCGGTCCGAGG
The DNA here is from genome assembly GCA_022841245.1 of Planctomycetota bacterium. Taxonomy (GTDB): domain Bacteria; phylum Planctomycetota; class UBA11346; order UBA11346; family UBA11346; genus UBA11346. The sequence goes on along the minus strand of JALHRW010000040.1, from coordinate 17,687 downwards.
CGGTAGTCGGTGATGCGCGGGAAGTCCTCGCCGGCGACGGTGCGGACGGTGATGTGCGTGGTCGGGGCCAGCGCCCCGGCGTTCGCCATGCGGCAGGCCTCGAACGCGTTGGTCGGCACCGGGTCGTTGCTGCGCGCTCTCCACCAGGCCTCGGCCTTGCCGCGGGCGTAGCCGACATGCTCCAGGCAGATCCACTCCTTGTGGAACTGGTTGAGGCCGACCTCGTACTCGACGCGCAGCGTCTTCGGCGCCTCAGGCGGTGCGCCCCGCTTCTGGTGGACGGCGTAGAACACATCCCGCACGACATGCTCGGTGGTGGTCACCTGGCCCGAGAGCACACCAGCCGAGGATGCCTGGGCATCGTGCTGGTCACGCTCGGGCGGCGGGAACTCGTATCCGCACTGCGGACAGCAGGCGAAGCCGGTGGCGATCACCGCCTGGCACTGCGGGCATTCCTTGGCCGGGGCTGCGCCGCCTTCGCGATCATCGCGGGCGACGACCCGGAGCGCATCGACCGGCCCGTGACGCACCACGTTGCCGCCGAAGTCGAGGACCAGGCAGTCCGACTTGCCTGGCGCCAGGCGGAAGCCGCGTCCGACCATCTGGTAGTAGAGGCCGGGCGAGAGCGTCGGCCGCAGCAGTGCGACGCAGTCCACCTGCGGGGCGTCGAAGCCGGTGGTCAGCACCGCCACATTCACCAGATAGCGCAGGGCGCCCTGCTTGAATCGGGCGATGATGCGATCGCGCTCGGCGTCCGGCGTATGGCCGAAGATGGTGGCGACCTCGCAGCCGGTTGCCGAGGCCAGCGCCGTGGCGACATGGCCGGCGTGGTCGACGCCGGCGGCGAAAACCAGGCAGGCTCTCCGCTCGCGGGTCTGCTCGGCGATCTCGGTGCAGGCAGCGCGCACCAGATCGTCGGCATCCATCAGGTGCTCGACCTCATCGGCCACGAACTCGCCGCCACGTACATGCAGGCTCGAGGTGTCAGCCTTGGCCTTGCCGGCCTTGCTGATCAGCGGCGACAGGAATCCGTCGCGGATCAGTTCCTTCACCCCGACTTCATAGCAGACGTGGTTGAGGAGATTGTCCGGCGCGCAGATCGGCCCGTCCTTGAGTCGAAACGGGGTGGCGGTGAGGCCGACAAGGCGCAGGCGCGGGTTCACCACCAACGCATCGCGCAGGAAGGTCCGGTACATGCCCTCGCCATCCGGCGGGATGAGGTGGGCCTCGTCGATCAGCACGATGTCGAAACGGCCCAAATCGCATGCCTTCTGGTACACCGACTGAATGCCGGCGACGATGACGGGATGGTCGATGTCTCGGCGCTTGAGCCCGGCCGAATGCACCCCCACTAGGAGCGGCGACAGGAAGCGACCCGCCTGGGTCGCATTCTGGTCCACCAGTTCCTTGACGTGGGTCAGGACGAGGATGCGGCCATTCCAGCGTTCGACGACATCAGCGCAGATCTTGCCGACAATGACGCCCTTGCCGCCGCCGGTCGGAATGACGACGCAGGGGTGGTCATCCCGTTCGGCGAGGTGCTGGTAGACGGCCGCGATCGCCGCGTCCTGGTAGGGGCGCAGGCTGATCATGCGCAGTCCTTCCAGCGGATGGATTCCGGCCAGAGCAGGATGACCGGATCACGTTCGTCATCGTCCTCGGCCTCCCGCTGCAGTCCCCAACCCGAGCAGGTGCGGCACCAGGTCAGGAACTGACCGCGGCAATCGGCATGGATGACGCCGCTGCCGCGGCAATCCGGGCAGATCGTGCAGGCCATCGGATCAGTCCTCGTTGACGCCGGCAATGTCGCCGCCGGCCAGAAGCAGGCGGGCAATCTGGCGAGCTTCATGTGCCGTCAGGACGAAGGAAATCGTCGGCCGGGCATCCTCCGGACGCACCTCCAGGTGGACGAACTCGTCGTCGGTATCGCTGTGGATGCGAATTTTCGCCATCGTTCCGTTGGCAAGGGCTGCATCCGCGCGGTCGATGGTTACGAAGCAGTGAAGCATGGGATGTGATCCGTGTCAGTTGTGGTCGAGGAGACGCCCGTATTCGGCCAGGCAGAGCGCATCGGCGATGCCGTCATGCGGGATGCGACATCCCGGCAGGACGAGTTCTGCAGTCGGCCAGCGGTTGGCGCAGAACTGCACCGCTCCCGCCTTGTCATGTGGAAAGCCCAGGAGCACCCGCTTCTTCCACACCGGTGGCGGCACCAGCACGACCGGGATGGCGAGCGCGGCGCAGACCCCGCGCACCATGCCCCAGCCGGTGCCGAAGCGGAAGGTCGAGGCCACGCCCTGCTTGGGCATGGCGCCCACCTTCTCCAGGCAGACCCGGCCGATGTCCTGGTGCGTATCCAGGCAGCGCAGGGAGCGCAGGAGATCAGCGAGGCCAGCTGCATGGACCTCGCCCCCGGCCAGGGGCATCGGCCAGGTGCCGACCACTTGGCCCGTGGGATTGAGCGCGGCAAGGCCGCCGCGCAGGCCCGGATCGATGCCCAGGGCAAGGTTCACGCGACCTCCATCTGCAGATCCGGTGCTGCGACCAGACGCTTGGCATGGCGCCGACGCCGGGTCTGCCGCCCGGCTTGGGCCTTGATCTGCTCCCAGGCCAGGCGCGCCGGGCTCTTCGTTTCGCCCACACGTCCCCGGCACCAGCGCCGGGTGTGCTCGGTCTGGTGGGGATTCATGACAGCGGTTCCCAGGTACTGATGGTGAAGCGGCCGAAGGGTCCGCCGCGATCGGGACGAAAGTCGCCCAGGCCGACCTGCATGCCGGCGACCTCGACCAGATGCCGGATCTCGGCCGGCGTGATTGCATCCCGATCGACCAGGAGCGTGGCGTCGAGGCGCCAGTCCTCGAAGCGCGGTCGATGGCAGCGCTGGCGGAGCCCCGTCTCGGGATGACGCACCCAGCGCGTATCGACCGTCCACGGACGCTGCGACTGGATGCGGATCTCCCGTTCCGCGATGCCCAGGCTGTGGACCAGTTCCACCGGGCACCGCCCGCAGGCGCGGGAGGCACGGGTCAGGCAGCGGAACAGATTGAGTCCGGGGATGACCGGCTCTCCGGCGGTGTCGCGGTACAGGCGCTCGGCTGCCTGGGCAGCGGGATCCGTGCCGTCCGCTGCCGAATCCGGCACCGGACGGCCGCACAGGAGCGGTGTCGTCCCCGTGATGGTGATGGCGATGGGGCTCATGGGCGTCCCCCGGATCACCGGCGCAGCCAGGGCGGAGTGGCGGGCGTGCCGGCGGGGCTGCTGCCGGCCTGCTGCGGGACGCCGGCCGCGGCATCCTTCTTGGCCCAGGCGCTCACCTCGTTGGTGAGTTCGCCGTTGTCATCGCGCTTCTTCAGCTTGACGGTGATGGTGAGCGGCAGGTTGTGCAGCTCGGCCGAATCCTTCGGCGTCATGATCCCCACCGCCCGGCAGATGGCGGATAGCTCGCCGCGGGCGATCTGCACCGTCTGCGCATTCGGGTGCTGGAGGTTGTGACGCGACCAGACCTTGCGGCCCTTGTGCTCGCCCTCGAGCACCTGGTACTCGCACTCCAGGTACTGGCCGGCGCCGTTCTTGGTCGGCTTCATCTCGCTCGTCACGATGGCGGCGACGTACTTGCCGGCGGGGATGGGGTCCTTGCCCGTGCTGGGCTCGACCTGGGTGGCATCGAAGTTGAGAGAGGCCATGGCGTGTCTCCGGGTTCAGTGGGTGGTGGGGGTGGTGGTGACAGGAGCCGGTGCGACGGCGGCAGCCGGAGCGCCGGGTAGGAACTTGGCGAACTCGCTCCACGCGAGCGGGAGTTCGTCGGGCAGGTTCAGGCGGTTCTTGGCCAGGTGCGCCGGGCGCTCGGAGGTCTTCAGCACCCGCTCACCGGAGCCGAGGCCCTGGACGCGCTTCTGGTTGAAGCCCTCGTCCGTCGCCTTGGTGAAGACGCGGTAGCCGGCGAACAGCACCTCGTCGCACCACTCCGCGACCAGCGCCGCCGCGGTCTTATGCAGGCGCGGCACGTAGCGGTCGTAGCTTTCGGTCTCGGGGTTCTCGAAGCGTTCGATCTTGGCGTGGGCGATGAGGATGACGGTCATCCCCTTGCGATCGCGCAGGGCGGTAAGGCCATCGAGGACGTCGCGCCAGTGGGTCAGCGAGAAGGTGTAGCCCTTGCCGTAGCCGATGTCCTCGATCGAGGCGACCTGGCGGATGGCGCAGACCTTGGCCCAGATCAGCCGCTCGAGCCAATCCAGCGAGTCGATGACCACGGTGCGGTAACCGTGATCCTCCTGGTATAGCGCGCCGAGGTTGGACATGACCTCGTCGAAGGACGTGGCCACCGGGAACTTGTGGGTGTCGATCTCGTTGAGCCCGTCCTCGGTCTGGAGGACGATGGGCGACGGGGCGCAGGTGGCGAAGGTGGACTTCCCGATGCCGGCGGTGCCGTAGACGAGCATCCGGCGCGGGCCCGGCTTGGCGCCGGTGAGGATGGAGGCAAGTGTGCTCATGGGTGTATTCCTGGGGTGTGCGGCGGTCAGCCGAGGTAGTCGAAGGTGCGGATCTGCTCGTAGCCGGTGGGCCAGCGATCCTGGTCACGGCAGATCTTCAGCCGCGCGATCGCCGCGAGGTTCTCCCGCGCGGCGGCGTCGAGGATCTGATCGGCGAAGCGCCAGACGCCGACCCGGTAGGGTTCCTGCTTCTCGACCGCGATGACGTGGACCTCCGGCTTCACGCCGGTGACGGCGGCGACGATCGCGCGATAGAAGGCCAGTTGGTGCGCGTAGCCGAAGGAGCGCGCCTGCACTTCGAACCAATCGAGATTGTCGATGCTCTTGAGATCGATGATGCCGCGAGACGGGTTGGTCCAGTCGATGCGGATTTGGCAGGGGTCGCCGCCATAGGTGGCGCGCACCACGCCTTCGGGCTGGCCATCGGCGAGGAGCGCTGCTGCCTCGGTGTGCTCGTGGACGGCCATGGCCATGCGCTCGCACAGGGCGGCGATCTCATCGGAGACCACCGGCTTGCCGATGGCCGCCGCCCATTCGCTGAAGGCCTTGGTGTCGGCGCCGTAGCACTTGCCGGTCTTCGGATTGATGGGCCCGCCGACCGCGTACCGCCGGGCGAACTCCTCGGCGCCTTCCAGCACCCGGCAGTGGATAGCCCGGCCCATCTGGTAGGCGGAGCGTTCCTCGTCGGCGACCAAGCCGAGCTGCTTCTTCCGGTAGAGGAGCGGGTTCTTGCGGAACTCGGTCAGGGCGTGGCTGCTGAGGTGGTCGGCGCGGTGCGCGGCGTACACCGCCTCCGGCTCGCGGATCAGGATGTCGAGCAGGGTCGGAACGAGGGCGGTCACGGCTGGGTCTCCTGGGCGGGGATCCAGGTCAGGCTGCGCCGACCCTTCACCGTGCAGATGCGGATGGGGCCGTTCACTACCAGGCCGGCGTCGCGCAGTTCCGGGAGGCGCCGTGACGGCGCGTGGCGCTCCAGGCCGACGACGCGGGCGATCTCGGCCGCGGTCTGACCGGGCGACTGGCGCACGGCGGCCAGGCAGCGGGCGCGGTGGGCGGCGGCGATGCCGCTGCGCTCGATGGCATTGGCGGCTGCGTGGGAGGTGGGGGGATCGGCGGTTCGAGCGAGGGCCATGGGCAACTCCGTGTGGTCGGTCCGCTGGGCGCATCCCGGCGGTCACCAAGTTGTTTGCCGGACCCCCGGCTCATTTCGGAGACAGCGAGGAGGATCAAAAGACAGACGCAGACGTCTCGCAGACACGACGGCGTGTCTGCAATTGTCTGCGAGATGAGCCTGCCTGTCTGCCCAGCGGGCGCAGACATCTGCTCGTTCTATTTGAGCCGCGATGAAGTGAGCCGGTTTCGCCGGTGTTCTGCGCGTCATGCCCCGAGCGCTTCGGGGCGCGACGCCACCCAGGGAACACCGGCCATGCCGACCTCAGCCTCTACCACCGACACCACCACCCGCGCCAAGGGCATCGATTACGGGATCGATGCCTGGAAGGTCACCCTTATCGACTCCCGTGCACGCCTCCGGGGCTATCGCCACGACGAACTGGACGAAGTGCGCCAGGAACTCGTTCCGATCTTGTTCGCCTTCTTCTTCGACGCGGCCAAGTCCAACGGCGCCTGCGAACGCACGGTGCTGATCAGCGTCATCGACAACCAACTGAACATGGCCCTGCGGACGCGTGCCCGCTACCAGCTGCTCCGGGGGGAATTCGCCGCCGATACGGCCAAGGAGGAACAGGCGCGGATCGAGCGCCGTGAAGTTGCCCATGAAGTCGAGGCCGACCGCCGGGAAGATGTGGGACGTGCGCTCGCCACCATGTGGGAGAAGGACCGTGACATCGCCGTGGCCCTGATGCAGGGCGACAACCTGCACGTCATCACCAAGCGGACAGGCAAGACGCGCTACGAACTGGAGCGGGCTGTCGATCGGATCCGCGAGCATTTCCTGGCCTGCGGTCTCGACGCCTGGGTTCGGGGCTGATGGCCATGGTCATGCCCAACCTCAGTGACGCGCTGGCCGGATCCGCAGATTCCCTTGATCGGGCGCGCCTGGGCGCGCTGGTGTGGCGCGAGGAGGACGAGCCGGCCGTACACACGGCATGTGCCACCCGCACCATGGCCAGCGATCCCGCCACCGCCGATGACGCCCCGATCGTGGTCCTCGACCGCGATGAGGATCTGGCGGCGTTGCCGGTGGCGGGCCCGACGACCCCGATCGGCCTCGATGCGGCGGCGCAGCAGTATCTGCGCGAGCAGGGGCTGCCCGATCCGTCGACCTGGGAGGCCTATCGCTTGGGCCAGGTCGACACGGCGATCTTCGCTCGCCTGGGTATGGTCGGACGGCGACTGCCGCGTGGCGCGGGCGTCTCCATGCCGACCTGCGATCCGCGTCAGCCGGACCAGATCGTGGGCGTGGTGCGCCTAACCCCGGCGCAGAACAAGCACACCTTCGCCAGCGATCCGGCGGGCCTCGCCTGTCCCTACGATCTCGATGCCCGCGCCCGCGTGGTGCTGGTGGATGCGCCGCTCCTGGCCTTGCGGCTCCATCAGGCTGGCGTGCATGATGTCGCGCTGGTCGAGGATCCGGCGGTGCTGGCGCCGCTCGCCGACTGGGTGGCGCGTCGGGAGGTGCTGCTCGCCTCCTATACCGCCGCCGGGCTCAACCGCTTGGCCGGCGCCCTGCCCCCGGCGATCATCAACGTCCAGCGCGTCCTCATGTCGATGTCCCCGGAGCGGACCTCCGATGGGGTGCGCGCTCTCCTGGGCATGCAGCCGAAGGCGAAGGCGGCGCCGCCACCGATCACCGCGCTGCTGCTGCGCGACCTCCACGCCTACGCCGAGGGGCGCTTGCAGACCAGTGAAGGCCTGGCGGCGCTGCGCCAACTGGGCCTGGATGACGCTGATCTGCTGCGCGCCTATCGCTTCGGCTACTTCCCGGTCGATTTCCGCGAAGCCCTGACCATGGATCAGCGGCGGGCGATCGCCGGCATCCTCATGGGTGATGCCATCGTCGTGCCGGCCTTCGACGATCACGGCGCCGTGGTCGATCTGATGACCCTGCGTTCGCATACCTCCGGCCATCTGGTCGGGACGGTCTGGGCGGAGCCGCGGGGCCTCATCGCGCCGGTCCTGGCCACGGCGTATGATCGCCTCGTGGTGACCGATACCCTGCGCCGGGTCGGCCGCCTCTGGCGCACCGGCCAGCCGACCCTCCTGGTCCGTGGGGCCGCAGATGCGCAGCGGAACGCGGCCCGGCTGGCGGCGAGCGGCATCCGGCAGGTCGAGGTGCGGGCGTTCCGCCATGGGGATGCCATCGCGGCAGCCTTCGCGGGCGCTGGCATCTCAGCCTCGGTGGGCGGCAACGAGGCGACGGCATCACCTGCTGCGATCGTTCCCTTCCCGACGCCGGCCGCTGCTCCCATCGCCTCCGCGGATGCGGAACAGCCTGCGCCCGCACTTCCCTTCGAACCGGCGACCATCGCCATGCCGCGTCCGCCACCTGCAGCGGTTGTCATCGAACTGATCCGGCACGACGCGGCCATCGAGCAGGCGGTCTTCCGCTGCGGCGAGGCTACCATCACCTGCCAGATCCCCTGGGGCGAGACCACCAATCTGGAGGTCGTGCTGCAGCAGGGCGATCAGCGGCATCGGGATCGGCTCGATCTGGCAGTGGTGGCGCAACGCCTGCGCTTCGCCTCCTGCGCCAGCCTGCGCACCGGCCTGACGCCGGCGGTGATCGCCGACGCCTTGGTCGCGCTGCTGCCTGCGGTCCAGGCCCTGGCCAAGCCGGCGGTCCCGGCAGTGGTCACGCCGGACCAGCTGCCGCCCATGCCGGCCGCGGATCGGGATGCGGCGGCGGCCCTGCTGCGTGCGGATGATCTGCTGGACCGCATTGCCGACGATCTAGAGCACCTGGGATGGATCGGCGAGACGGATGCAAAAGCCCTGGTGGTGCTGGCGGCGACGAGCCGCCTCTGCCCGGAGCCGGTCTGGGCGGTGCTGACCGCGACGACCGCAGGCGAGCGCTTCCCGGCGCTCCGGGCCCTGACGGCGATCACCCCGCCCGAGCATCTGGTCCATGTCTCGCGGCTGACCGACAACGCCCTGTTCCACGCCGATCCCAGCGGCCTCAAGCACAAGCTGCTCATCCTCGATGATGCCGAGGCGGTGTCGCCCGCCGTGGCGACGGCGCTGCGCATCCTGCATGCCCGCGGCGCGCTCACCGGCACCCAGGTCGAACGCGATGCCATCCGCGGCGAAATGCGGACGCGGTTCATCGAAGCCGGGGGACCGTTGGCGGTGGTCACTGCCACCACGGGCCAGGTTCACCCAGTGCTGCGGCATCACTTGATCGAGATCCCGGTGGACGAGAGCCCCGAACACGCAGAGCGTATCCTGGCGGCCCGGCGTCGGGTGTTCGCGGCACCCATCGCGGGCAGCCCCGCCGAACGCATCGCCGCCCGGTTGCGGAACCTGCAGCGCCTGCTCCTGCCTCGTCCGGTGCTCATCCCGGCGGCTGAACAGGTCGCGGTGCCGACGCCCATCCTGCGCAACCGCAATCTGCAGGACGCCTTCTTCAGCCTCATCACGGCCAGCGCCTGCCTGCATCAGTACCAGCGCCTGCTGGCGGATGGGCATGTGGTGGCGACCCAACGCGATCTCGCCATCGCCACCAGGCTGGTGACCGCCCTGGCCGGGCGGCGGGTGGCTGGACTGAGCAGCCAGGCGCAGCGCCTGCTGAACGCGCTCTGGTCCGCCCGGCGCACCACCTTCACCATGGAGGATCTGACCGCCTTGTTGCCCGATTGGTCCCGCTGGGCCTTCCGGGCGGCACTCGCCGAACTGTCCCGGCTCGACTACGTCGCTGCAGGTCGCTCGGGTCGCGGGAAGTTGCGCGACTACACCCTGGTTGCCACGCCGGACGCCACCCCGGCAACTGCCTACGACCACGCCGGACGCGAACTTGGCGAGTTGGCGGCGGTTGGCGGCGGCGGCTCCGCCAACGCAAGTCGTGAGGTGGTCAATGGATAGGCGAACTTGGCGAGTTGGCGGCGCCGTGGGCGGTATCCCCCGGCCGTCGTCTTCCGCCGTCGTATCTGGACGAATCAGCCCATGAGCACACCCCACCATCCCGCGGTCGAAGCCTTCCTGGAGAGCCTGCGCGCCGCCAACAAGGCGAGCACCGCCTGGTCCTACGGCATCTACCTGCGGAAGTTCGAGAACTGGCTGACGGAACGGCGCGTCGATGTGCTCCTGGCGACCACCGACATCCTCATCCGCTATCAGGTCTGGCTGGCTGACACCTATCGCCAGGACAATGGCGAACCGCTGGCCAAGACCACCCAATGCACGGCGGTGGTGACGGTGAAGACGCTCTATCGCTGGCTGACCAAGCGCGGGATCGTCCTGGTCGATCCGGCGGCTCCGCTCATCCCGCCCAAGCCGCCGGAAAGCCTGACCGTCCGCAAGGACCACCTGACGCTGCAGGAGGCCACGGCGCTCATCCAGGCCCTTGGCGCCCAGATCGAGGAGGCCAAGCCGGGGAGCGACGCCTGGGCGCTGGGCAGCCGTAACCTGGCCATGGTGTCCATCGCGTTGGCGACCGGGCGGCGCTGTTCGGGCCTGGTCCACCTGCGGATGGAGCACATCGACCTCGAACGCAACGAGGTCCGCATCGAGTGGGAGAAAGGGAAGGCGGGCCGGGTTCTGCCGGTGGCGGCCTGGGCCATGGGCACCGTGCGCCACTACCTGGAGCGGGCCCGCCCCGTGCTCCTGGGCGAGCGGACCTCGGAGTGGCTCTTCGTCTCGCAGCGCGCGGACCGCATCTGCGCCCGCGGCTTCGTCTTCGTCCTGGATGCTGCAATGGCGGAGACCATCCGCCGCAATCCCGACCTCACCGACCTGCCGGCCAAGCGCATCAGCACCCACAGCCTGCGCGTATCCTTCGCCTCCATGATGTTCGAAAACGGCTGCAATATCCGCTCGCTCAACGAGATGATGCTGCATGAGAACCTGACCACGACCGCCCGCTATACCCCCATCCCCATCGAGGATCTGCGACGGGTCCTCCTTACCGCTCATCCCCGCGCCTGACCATGCTCCAACCTGAGATCGACGCTTACCTCGCCTACCATGCGGCGGCCGATTGGTCGCCCAAATCGGTCCACCATTACCGCTACGTCTTCCGGCGGGTGGTGCGTTGGCTGGAGGAACGAGGCCATCGCCGCTGGGCGACCGTCTCGGCCTCGGATCTCGACGCATTCCTTCTGGATCTGCTGGAGCGCGGACTCAGCCGCTCAACCCGCGATCACTTCGCTTGGGCCCTCCACATCTTCGGCGTCTGGTTGACCACGCGCGGGAAGGTGCTGCGCAACCCGGCCGAAGATCTGAACGTCCCCGAGGACAACGAGGTGGCCCTGCCACCTGCGCCGCTCACCGAGGAGCAGGTCACCTCCATCTTCGAGGCCATTCCACGCCGGACGGTCATCGACCTACGCAACCGGCTGCACCTGGAGGTCCTCTACTCTTGCGGCCTGCGCAACGCCGAGGCCGTCCACCTCGATGTCAGCGACCTGGACCTCAACGAGCGCACCGTCCTGGTCCGCGAGGGGAAGATGGGCAAGTCCCGGCTCCTGCCGATGCTCACCTCGACCCTGGTGGCGGCGACCGAGTACCTGGCCCTGCGCCGCGACCTCCTACGCGGGCCGGACCAGGGGGCGCTGTTCATGAACCAGCGCGGGAAGCGGCTGCCCGAGTGGTGGATGCAGCGCTGGCTGCAGGGGGTGTCGCGGACCCTGGGGTTCCGTGTCCATCCGCACCTCCTGCGCCACTCCATTGCCGTCCACCTGCTGCGCCGGGGCGCGGATGTGCGGCATATCCAGGAGTTCCTGGGCCATGCGGACCTGGAGACGACCAAGATATACCTCCGCCTGGTGCCCGGCCACCTGCGCGAGGACTACGACAAGGCCATGCCCATCCTGATGCAGGCCCCGGCATGACCCACCCCGTTTCCCAGCCAGGAGTTGGCGATACACCTGCGCCCCGATCCGGGCATAATGCCCCTCGAACGGGTGGGAGACGCATGTTCCAGCGCCAGAAGGTGATGCTGCATCTGATCGACCGGGCTGGCGGTCGCATGGACCGGCTGCGTCTGATGAAGCTCGCCTTCTTGGCTCGTCAGGAAGGCCATCTGACGGCGGAGACGGCGACCTACGGCTTCGTCCCGTACCAGTTCGGGCCGTTCTCGTTCACCATGTACCGCGATCTGGCGAAGCTCACCGAGGAGAATGTCCTGGTCGAGGATCGCGCTGCGGTCGGCATCAAGGAGCGCAGCGACCTCCCGCGCCTCGAGGCGGCGAGCAAGGTCGGCGTGGATGCGGTGTGGGAGCGATACGGATCCTGGGACACGACCCGACTGCTGCAGCACGTCTATGCCACCTATCCCTGGTTCACGCTCAACGCCAAGGATCCGGCGAAGCGTGCCCTGAGCCGGCCAACGGGCGATGTGGCCGTCTACACGGCGGGCTACGAAGGGCTCTCCTTCGACGACTTCCTGAACCGGCTGCTGGCCTGCGGCATTCGCCGGATCGTGGATGTGCGGGCCAATCCCGTGGCACGTCGCTATGGGTTCCATCGCTCGACGCTGGAGCGGACTCTCGCCAGGCTGGACATCGACTACCGCCATGTGCCCGAGTTGGGTATTCCCGGCGAAGAACGGGGCGGACTGGAGACGATGGCCGACTACGCACGGCTGTTCGCCCGCTACGAAGCTGAAACGCTGCCGCGGCAGCGGTCGGCGATCACCATGGTCACGACGCTGCTGCGTGAACGACCCTCCGCGCTGCTGTGCATGGAGGCCGACCCGGCGCAGTGCCATCGCAGCCGCCTGGGCAAGCGCGTCGCTAGCGAAACCGGCATGCCGATGCAGGATATTCGGGATGTGGCAGCGGCGTAATCCCGGCTCCTATCGCGTTTTCATCACCGTCATGACCTACCCGGCGCCATCCGGGAAGAACAACGAGATCGTCTGCACAGCCGGTATTGGCGAAGATGGCCGATGGATCCGCATCTATCCAGTGGACTACCGCTATCTGGACGCCCAGCGGAAATACGCGAAGTGGCAGTGGATTCAGGCCGATCTTGGCGAGCCCAGCAACGGCGATCAGCGCCGCGAGAGCCACAAGATCAACATCGACACCATCAAGCTCGAAGACATCTGGAATTCCCAGTCCGACAAGGATTGGGAACTCCGGCGCGGATTGATCGACCCGATGCCGGTCCACACCTATCTGCAGTTGCGGCAGATGTGGGAGGAGGACCAGAAGGCGGATCGCCCACGCACATCGCTGGGCGTCGTCGAGCCCACCGAGATCCTCGATCTGACCGTCGAGAAGCGGGATGAACCGGATTGGAGCGACGCCGACCTGGCCAAGCTCTCCCAACTGCGGATCTTCGGCCCGCAGGTCGAGCAGCTACGCAAGCTGCCCGTGATCTTCCGGGTCAAATTCCGCTGCAAGGACAGCGAGAAGCCTCACGAGATCATGATCGAGGATTGGGAGACCGGCGTGCTCTTCTGGAACTGCCGCTGGAAGGGCGACTCGGAAGAGGTGGCCATTGCCAAAGTCCGCGAGAAGTACGTCGGCGATGTCCTCAACCTGACGATGCGAGACGTCCGCCTCTTCATGGGGACCATCATGGCGAAGAATACCTGGCTGGTGATTGGGGTATTCGCTCCACCCAAGCGGAAAAAGCAGGTGGATATGGGCCGCCAGCAGTCGTTGTTCGACCCGGCCTGACCGTCGCAGCCGGCAGGCCCACGGGCTGCGGCCGCCGGCTGACTTCCTGGCCAGGGCTGCTAGTCTCCCGCCGTGAGCACGGCACTCGCCAGTCGCGCGTCGCCAAGCCACGCCCAAGCCGGCGTGCCGCGGTTCCGTTCGCCCTCCTTGCGTAGGTTGGCCGCCGATGGACCGAACACAGGCGGTCCGGGGGGCGGTTCATCACGCAACAACTCGTCTGGGGGTGGCGTCCGCTACGGAACATATGTGGATGAAGTGCTCTGTTACCAGACGACTGTCGGCGTCGTATCCAGTCGTTACTACCCGCACTATAATCACTTGTACAGCGTGGCCGCTCTGACCGACTCGTCAGGCGCGGTCGTAGAACGCTATACCTACGATGCCTACGGCCGGCAGACCATTACATCAGGCGGTGGCGTTAGTCGTAGCAAGTCGGCCGTTGGCTGGGATCGCGGATTTACCGGCTACATTACTGACAATGAGACGGGGCTGCTCTACGCTCGTAATCGTATGTATAGCCCGGCGCTGGGTGTCTATGTCGGCAGAAACACTTACGGGTCTGTTGGTTTACCGAAGATGGTGGCGCCACATTGGAATCCAACCACTATACAGCTAATAGAATGGCGAAATAACCGACCCGGGATGCAGTACATTGACGGATTTTCGTTGTATGTGTTTGGGCCGGGAGTGCGCGGCGGGCTTGATCCAAGCGGCGAACCTGTAACTGGCGTATACGACATATCTGACGGCACACTGACACTCACGGATGTCCCTGGGCCAAATGGGGGTACAGATACAAATGGTCAGGGAGGTCAATACAGCGGCAATACGATAACGGTGCCTGCATTCTCAGGAGAACCCCCATACCGGAACGATCCCACGCAGACGAATGTTCCTGATAAGGGGCCGTTGCCTCCAGGGAGATATGAGTTGTTGTGGCACCCGAAGGCGGGCAGGTTTCGCCTGGACAAAATGGACGGGAAGCGTGACGACAAGGACGACGCGACTGGCAGAAATAAGTTCCGTCTGCATCCCGGAACCATATCCTACGGTTGTATTACCTTCGACGACAAGTACACGACTTTGGTGAATGATTTTGTGCGTGGTACAGACAAGGAAGTCGTGAAAGATGGACTTGATGGCGCTCCGATCGTAAAGTTCGGTGAAATAACGGTTCAACCATGACTCCTATTATTCGGGTCGTCGCAATACTTTTTTTTCTTGTCACGCCCGGATTCTCCGGCGACACACAATACTTTGCCGTCTGTGGTTTCGGTGTTGGTGAAATATCTGACAGGTTCTTGTTATATTTCCCCGGGGGACATTGGGCGACTCCGGTGCCGGCCAATGTCCCTGGCATAGCCCTGGTCTGTCTTGTGTCGTTATTTGCGCTTCTTTTACTTCTATGGATAGTTGTGCGAGTTGTCCGGTTATTCACGAGTCGTAACTTGTCTGCGTAAACTGACGGACTCGATCAACGCCTCTGCTCCCTCCTATGCGGCGCACTGGTCTGGTCGGCAAACCGTGGACAGGCACAAGCTGGCGCCTGATTCATCAAGGACTTACGGCGCAAGCGCCTCGCATGGCCGTGGTAGCAACGCGTGCCTGTCCACGGTTAGAGACCGGCGGTGGTGTTGACGATCCACCTGGCTCCGCGCCGCAGGGCTTCGCGGGCTCGGCTGGCGAGTGAGCCGAAGCTGCCGAGTCCGAAATGCCCACCGGATCGCATCAGCGACAACCAGGCGTCGAGGTCGATGCGCAGGCGGTCGAGGATCGGGGCGAGGTTGGCAGGAATCGCTCCACGCTTGTTGCCGCGCGCGACGCGGCGGGTCGCCGGCGCCGTGGTCATCGCCGCCAGCGGCCAGGAGGTCGCTGTCGCGGACGACCTGCTCGACGTCCTTGCCGACCCGACTGCCGACCGCGAGCCCCAGCCCATTGCCCCAGGCCGCACGGGAGTGCGGCGCTCCCGGGACGTTCGCTGAGCGAGCGCCCGGGCGAGCGACGGACGATGTCGCGAGCCCGCAGCGAGACAGGAACGAATCGTACCGCTTGGCGCATCGACGCGCGTATGCGCGGCGTGTCGAGCGGGTCCCGGGCGAAGGGCCCGGGTCGGGAGCCCGAGGGGCCGGGCCCCTCGAAGCAGAAAGCAAACAACCCCGGCCAGAGGCCGGGGTTGTTTGCTTGGTGCGCGAGAGGCCGTCAGGCGCCGGCGGCCACCTGCGTGGCCGCCGGCCCGACGAACGCCGGCCCGGTCCCCGGGCCGGCCGGGATGTCGGACGAACGAGTGCACCAAACAGAAACCCCGGCCTTGCGGCCGGGGTTTCTGTTTGGTGCGCGAGAGAGGACTCGAACCTCCACGCCTTTAAGGGGCGCTAGAACCTGAATCTAGTGCGTCTGCCAGTTCCGCCACTCGCGCATGCGGGAGGGCGAAAGATAGGTCGCTGCCGGACTTGTCAACCGGCCGGCAGCAGGGCCAGCTCGGCCTCGACGTCGGGGTCGGTGTGATCTTCGCGCAGGCTGCCGAGGCGGGCGAGCTGGGCCGCTTGGGCCAGGTTGGCCTTGGCCCCGTCGGCGTCGCCGGCCAGGCCGAGGACACGGGCGGCCAAGGCGTGGGCCAGGAAGATGTCGGCGCCGTGACTGGGCGGTTGCTGCTGCAGCTTCCAGAGCGACTCGGCGACCGCGGCGTGGGCTTCGATGCGGCGCTTCAACCCGAGATAAGCGAAGCCCTTGCCGACCAGGATGCCGACCATGCCGAGGGGGTCGTGGAAGGTGCGGTAGATCGCCTCGCCCTCGCAGTATTGCGCCAACGCGGCGTCGTAGCGCTTCTGCCGCCGCAGCACGTCGCCGCGCCGGCGGAAGCACAGCGGAATGCCGCTGCGGTCGCCGTGGAAGCGCAGCATGGCCTCGGCGCCGGTGAACAGGGCGATGGCCTCGACCGCCTCGCCGATGCGCTCCTGCACCTGGCCCTGGTGCAGCATGGTCCAGGCCACCTGGGCGCCGAGGGCGGCGCGGTGGAAGCGCCGCTCGGCCTCGGTGAACAGGTCGCTGGCGCGGTGCCAGTCGCCGGCGCGCTGAGCGGTGATGCCCTGCGAGCGCAGATCGACGCCCTCGGCGAAGAGGGCGTCGCGGTCGACCACCGGGGTGTTGTCGGACATGGCGCCCATGGTCGGCGTGGCGGTGGCGACGGCAACCCCGGGTTGCCTGCTGTGCCGGTCCAGCACCATGCGCGCCATGCCGGTCGCGGAGTTCATCGAGCGGAGCCGCGCCAGCGGTGCCTTGCGCCTCATCGTCTCGTGGCAGGAGGAATGGGACGTCACCGACGCCCGTGGCTACGGCCCGGTGCGCCGCGCGCGTCTGCTGGCCTACGCCGGCGGCGAGGTGATCGCGGCCGACGTCCCGGGCGACCAGGTCGACCGCGACGAACTGCTCGGCCAGCTGCGCGCTAGTGGGCTGCCGGTCGAAGTGGTGAGACACAACCGTGCGTGAGGCATGGCCCCCAAGACAGCCGCACGGGAGTGCGGCGCTCCCAGGTTGCGACTTTTGCGATACCCCTTGGACTTCGGTGCCCAAACAGGGGCTGGAGCCGGCGTCGCCGACGCCATCCTGGCAACCCCGCCCAAGGAGCTGCCCATGACCGACCTCTTCCGCCTCGATGGTGAGACTGCTGCCGTCATCGGCGCCACTGGCGTCCTCGGCGGCGGCCTCGCTCGCGGCCTCGCCGCCGCCGGCGCCCGCGTCGCCGTCCTCGGCCGCAACGCCGACCGCGGCAAGGCCTGTGTCGAGGCGATCGCCAAGGCCGGTGGCCAAGCGCGCTTCTTCTCGTGCGATGCCTGCGACGCCGCCAGCCTGGCCAAGGCCAGGGACGAGATCGCCCAGGCCTGGGGTGCGGTCACCGTGCTGGTCAACGCCGCCGGTGGCAACGACCCCAAGGTCACGGTGGTGAACGACAAGAAGTTCGAGGACGTCGCGCGCGCCGATTGGATGGCCAACTACGATCTCAACCTGATCGGCGGCTGCCTGCTGCCCTGCCAGTGCTTCGGCCCGGCCATGGTCAAGGCGGGCAAGGGTTCGATCATCAACATCGCTTCGGTCTCGGCCCACATTCCGCTGTCGCGCGTCGTCGCCTACAGCGCAGCCAAGGCGGCGGTGCTGTCGCTGACCCAGTTCCTCTCGCGCGAATGGGCCAAGGCCGGCGTGCGCGTCAACTCGATCACCCCTGGCTTCTTCCCCGCCGAGCAGAACCGCAAGCTGCTGTTCAACGACGACGGCTCGCCCACCGCCCGCGCCCAGCAGATCCTCGGCCACACGCCGATGGGACGCTTTGGCAGCGACAGCGAACTGGTCGGCGCCGCCGTCTTCCTCGCCTCGGCGAAGGCGGCCTCCTTCGTCACCG
>JALHRW010000039.1 GCA_022841245.1 Planctomycetota bacterium | reverse complement strand
TTCGCCGCCGCCTTCGCCGCCGCCTGCGCCCGCCACCTGCGCGGCCGGCCTGGCGCAGCCGAACTGGCACGCGAGCTCGGACTGGCCGAACGCACGCTGACCGCGCGCTGCCGTGCGCATCTCGGCGCGTCGCCGCTCAAGCTCTTCCGCAAGCGGCAGATGGACTACGCCAAATCGCTGCTCGGCGGCGGCCTGTCGGTGTCCGAGGCCAGCACCCACCTCGGTTTCGCCAACCCGTTCCACTTCTCGGCGGTGTTCCGCCGGGTCCATGGCTGGCCTCCATCGCATGCCGGAATCGGTATGGGCACCGCCGGGCCGGGCATGGCGACTACGCCGGCCTGAAGCCTAGCATGCGGCCATGACCCGCATCGCCTTCCTCTCGACCGCCCACATCCACACCAAGTCGTTCCTGGAGAATCTGGCCAAGGCCGGCGACGGGCGCAGCTGCGTCGCGGTGTGGGACGACAACGCCGAGCGCGGCAAGCGCTACGCCGCCGGTGCGAACGCGCGCTTCGAAGGCGACCTCGCCACCCTGCTCGCGGCCAAGGACGTCGACGGCTTCGCCATCTGCGCCGAGAACACCCGCCACACCGCCCTGCTGGAGCAGGCCCTGGCGGCTGGCAAGCCGGTGTTCTGCGAGAAGCCGATGGTCACCACCGCCGCCGACGCCGCCAAGGTCGCCGACCTGGTGCGCAAGCACCGCACCCCGCTGGTCTGCGGCTGGTTCCACCACAGCTCGCCGACCATCCGCACCGTCGCCGGCCTGATCGCCAACGGCACCTTCGGCAAGATCACCCGGGTGCGCTACCGCAATGCCCACCACGCCGCCTACGGCCGCTGGTTCGACAATCCCGACCTCGCCTGGTTCGCCGACCCCGTGCTCGGCGGCGGCGGCGCGATGATGGACATGGGCGCGCACGCCGTGCACATCCTGCGCGACCTGTTCGGCCGCGTCGAGCGCGTGCAGGCGATCCTCGGCAACCACGCCGGCACCTATCCGCAGACCGACGACTGGGGCATCGCCACCCTGCGCTTCGCCTCGGGCGTGATCGGCACGGTCGAAGCCGCCTGGACCCAGACCGGCGGCATCGGCGGGCTGGAGGTCGTCGGCTCGACCGGCTCGCTGTGGAATACCCCCGAGGGCTACGTCATCGGCGGACCCGGCCGCAAGACCGAGAAGCTGATCGACTCGGCGGCCGGCCGGCCCGACCGCATGGACCGCCTGGTCGCGCTGGTGCGCGGCCAGCTCGATCCGGCCGAAGTGGCCACGGATCTCGCCGCCACCCTCGACGAGGCGGCGATCATGGAGGCGGTCTACACCGCCAACCGCCCGGGGGCCGGGGCCGACGTCGCCCGGCTGCCCGCCATCGCGTGATTCCCTGCGCTCGCAGCGCGGAACCATTGCGCTGCGAGCGCGGACGGTACTATATGAAAGCGCTTTCATAACACCCCCCCACCACCGGCCGTGGCCACACGACCGGTACCGAGCAAGCCCACCTTCAGGAGCAACCATGGCCAAGTCCCCCAGCAAACCCTTCAAACTCGCCTTCATCGGCACCGGCGGCATCAGCCACGCGCATGCCACCGGTTACGACAAGATGGGCGACCAGGTGCAGATCGTCGCCGGTTGCGACATCAAGCAGAGCGCGCTCGACAGCTTCTGCGCCAAGTGGGGCAAGGACATCCGCCAGTACAAGGACTACAACGAGATGCTCCGCGAGGAGAAGGACGTCGATGCGGTCAGCGTGTGCACGCCCAACGGCGTCCACCGCGATCCGACCATCGCCGCCCTCAACGCCGGCAAGCACGTCATCGTCGAGAAGCCGATGGCGATGAACGCCGCCGAAGCCAAGGCGATGCTCGCCGCCGCGCGCAAGAACAAGAAGCACCTGACCATCGGCTTCCAGTGGCGCTTCGACCACCGCAGCCAGATGATCCGCAAGCAGATCGCCTCGGGCGAGTTCGGGAAGATCCTCTACGTCCGGGTGCAGGCGATGCGCCGTCGCGGCATCCCCAACTGGGGCGTGTTCGGCCAGAAGAAGCTGCAGGGCGGCGGACCGATGATCGACATCGGCGTGCACTGCACCGAGATGGCCCACTTCATGATGGGCGCCCCGAAGCCCGTCTCGGCCACCGGCAACACCTGGACCTACCTCGGCGACAAGCCGATGAAGGCCCTGTGCGGCTGGCCCAACTGGGACTACAAGACCTACACCGTCGAGGACCTCGCGGTCGGCATGGTCCGCTTCGAGACCGGCGCGATGATGTCGATCGAGTCGTCGTTCTGCGCCCACATCGAGAAGGACCTGTGGAACGTCACCATCATGGGTGAGAAGGGCGGCGCGACCTGGGAGACCGGCATGGTCCACAAGGACCAGGACGGCTACATGTGGAACATGACCTCGCCGTGCCTGGGCGGCGGCGGCGGCTCCGGCGGCCTGGACTGGAACAACATCTTCAACGTCAAGATGCGCAACTTCATCGAATGCGCGCGCGACGGTAAGGAAGACATCGCCGAAGGCGAGAACGGCGTGATGGTCCAGCAGATCCTCGACGGCGTCTACGCCTCGGCCGAGGCCGGCAAGGAAGTCACGATCAAGTAAGGGTCGTCATCCCCGAGGGATGCGCGAGGCCGCCGGGATTCCGGCGGCCTCGCTGTTTTCATTGCCGCTGCGGCCGCTCCAGCGCGGTCGGCGGATGGCCTGCGACCTGGCGGAAGACGCGCGACAGCTGGAACTCATCACGGAAACCGACCTGTGGCGCGATGGCGCGCAGCGGCATCGCCGTGGTCAGCAGCAGCACGCGGGCGCGCTCGACGCGCAGGCGGCGGACGAAGGTCATCGGCGAGCATCCGGCGGCTTTCCGGAAGCGACGCGCAAAGTGGAATGGGGACAGGTGGACGGCGCGGGCGAGGTCAGCGAGATAGAGAGGCTCGGCGATGCGGCTGGCGATGCGCGCGCGGACCGCCTCGACGATGCCGTCGTCGGCATCGGGCAGCGGCTCGGCGTAGGCGGCCAGCACGGCGGCGAAGGCGGTCGCCTGCGTCGCTCCCGCTGACCGCCGACCGAGTTCGATCAACCAGCGCATCAAGGTGGCGATGCGGCCCTGCGGATCGGGTCGATGCAACGGCCAGTCCGCGACTTCGCCACCCAGCCACGAGACGATCAGCAGATGCGGCCCGGCCGCGCCGACCGAGCGCTCGGCGTGGACCGTGCCGCACGGATGGAACTTCGCCCAGCCGGTACGCGTCGACAGGCGCTGACCGCGGATGTCCATGTCGACCTGGCCATCGACCACCAGCACCAGCTCGTGATGGTCGGCGTGGCTGTGGGCCGGAATCGACCAGTTGGCGGATAGCCGGCCAAGATCGCTGGCATAGCGCAGGATGCAGGACATGGCAGCACGATATGCCAAGTGCATGGCAGGACCAGCCATGAACATGACGTGATTTCCCATACCATGCAATGCCAGGAGCACCCACATGAGCAAGATCCGCCTCGGTTTCGTCGGCGTCGGCGGCATGGGCCAGGCCGCCCACCTCCACCACTACGCCATCAACGGCGACTGCGAGATCGCCGCCATCGCCGAGATCCGACCGAAGCTGCGCACCGCGGTCGCCAGCCGCTGGGGCATCGCGAAGTCCTATCCGAGCCACCGCGAGATGCTCGCCGCCGAGCAGCTCGACGCCCTGGTCGCGATCCAGCCCTTCGGCCTGCACGGTCAGCTCATCCCCGAACTGCTCGCCTACGGCCGGCCGGTGCTGACCGAGAAGCCGATCGCCCGTTCGAGCGAAGCGGCCGAGCGCATCATCGCCGCCGAGGCCGCCACCCCCGGCGCCCGTCTCTGCGTCGCCTACCACAAGCGCAGCGATCCGGCGACGATGTGGGTCAAGGAGCGCATGCAGGCGCTTGCCGCCAGCAAGGAGCTCGGCCGGCTGCGCTACATCCGCATTACCATGCCGCCGGGCGACTGGATCGCCAACGGCTTCGCGTTGAACGTCTCGGCCGACGATCCGGGCTTCCACAGCCAGGTGGCATGGGACGCGCCGCCGGCTGGATTCAGCGCTGAAGACGCGAAGGCGCACGAGGGGTTCGTCAACTACTACATCCACCAGGTCAACCTGCTGCGCCACCTGTTCGGCGAATCCTACCGCGTCGCCTACGCCGACCCGAGCGGCGTCGCGCTGCATGTGCAGAGCACCTCCGGCGTCGCCGGCGTGCTCGAGATGGCGCCATGGTCGAACACCATCGAGTGGCAGGAGTCGGCCCTGGTATGCTACGAGAAGGGCTGGATCCGCCTGCGCCTGTTCGCGCCGCTGACCAGCGGGCGGGCCGGCGAAGTCGAGGTGTGCGAGGATCGCGGCGCAGCCGCCACGCCGGTGACCTTGCGCCCGGCGATGCCGTGGGTCGCGGCGATGCAGAACCAGGCCGCGAACTTCCTCAAGGCGGTGCGCGGCGAAGCCACGCCGCTGTGCGGCGCCGCCGACGCCCGCGCCGACATCGGCGTGGCCGACGCCTACATCCGCATGGTAACCGCCGCGCGCGGCCAGTCCGCCCAGGCGAAGGGCTGAGCCATGCCCCTGCGCTTCCGCAAGCAGTCCATCGCCGCGACCATGTACGAATCGGCCGGCGTCGCCGATGTCGATGACGACGGTGTGCTCGACATCATCTGCGGCGCCCACTGGTACCAGGGGCCTGACTTCGTGCGCTGGCACACCATCGCACCGTGCCGCCAGGAGGGCGAGTACCACGATGACTTCTCGACCATCGTCATGGACATCGATGGCGATGGCCGGCCCGACTTCGTCACCGGCGGCTGGTGGGGCGGCAGCCTGCGCTGGCGGCAGAATCCCGGCAAGCCGACCGGCCCGTGGCAGGAGCACACCTGGGCCGAGCACATCATCGCTGCCGACACCGGCAACATCGAGACGACCCGCGCCTTCGACATCGATGGCGACGGCAAGCTGGAGATCGTGCCCAATACGCCGGGCCACCCGCTGTGCGCCTACAAGCTGACCGGCCCCGGGACGTTCTCGAAGCATGTCATCTTCCCCGAAGGCTGCGGCCACGGTCTCGGCTTCGGCGACATCGATGGCGATGGGCGTGGAGAGATCATCACGCCCAAGGGCATCCTCACGGCGCCGGCCGACCCGCTGTCAGGGCCGTGGACGATGACCCCCGGGCCCGACTTCGGCCACAAGGACCTGTCGGTGCCGGTGATCGTCGCCGATGTGAACGGCGATGGCGTCGCCGAACTGATCGTCGGCCACGCCCACGGCGCCGGCCTCGACTGGTACGAGCAGCGCCGTGAGGGCGGGATGGTGCGCTGGATCCGCCATCCGATCGATCCGTTCTGCAGCCAGTACCATGATCTCCAGTGGGCCGACATCGATGGCGACGGCCAGTGCGAACTGGTCACCGGCAAGCGCTACCGCGCCCACAACGGCTACGAGGCCGGCGACAACGACGAGCCCGGCATCTACTGGTTCAAGTGGACCGGCGAGGGCTTCGCCAAGCAGGTCATCGCGCACGGCGCCTTCGGCGTCGGCAAGGGCTGCGGCATCCACTTCGCGCTGGCCGACCTCCGCGGCACCGGCCGGCTCGATGTCATCGCACCGGGCAAGGATGGCCTGGCCATCTTCTGGAATGAAGGAGTCTGAGATGCGTTCTCCGAGAGGCGCCCTCGGTGCAGGGCCTGATCGTCGACGCGGCGCTCAGCGGCGACCCCGAGCTGGTGATGCAGGCGATCGCCATGGACCCGCTGACCGGCGCAGTCTGCACCCTCGACCAGTGCCGACGCATGACATCTGAATACCGATTTTTCACAGGAGGCACTGAGACACAGAGGCTCGAAGAGGGGCGGCCCGGCCTGCCTCCTCTTTCGATCCTCCGTGGCTCTGTGTCTCTTGCGACTCGTCAGCGAGGTCCGGACTTATTCCGGAATCGTCGGCATCGAGAACTTGATTGATGCTGGCATCGCGCCGTTCGGGCCGAACCAGGTGTCGGAGATGCGCGACCACTCGCCGTCCTCCCACATCGCCATGAGCGCTTCGTTGACTGCATCGCGCAAAGCCGACTCGTTCTGCGGCAGGGCGATGCCGTAGGGTTCGCTGACGATGCGGCCGCCGGCGATGGTGTAGCTGCGGCCCTTGCCGCTCGCGCGGGCCAGGCCGATCAGGATGAGGTAGTCGCTGGCCACGGCGTCGACCTGGCCGGCTTCGAGGGCCGGCAGCAGGTCCTTGATCGCCGGCAGTTCGACCACCACCGCCTCGGGCGCGACCTTGGCGACCGCGGCAGCGGTGCTGCTGCCCTTGGCCACGCCGAGCTTGCGGCCGCCGAGCTGCAGGTAGCCGGTGATGTCGCCACCGGTCTTCACCAGGATCGCCGGGCCGTCCTCGAAGTAGGGAATGCTGAAGTCGACCTTGCGATCGCGACCACGCGTCTGGGTCATCGAGGCGATGACCATGTCGACGTCGCCAGCCTGCAGCTTGGGGATGCGGTCGGCCGAGGTGACAGTGACGAATACCGGCTCGACGCCGAGGCGGCGCGCCAGCGACTCGCCGATATCGATATCGAAGCCGCGGCGCATGCCGTTGCGCTCGACGCCGAAGGGCGGCGCATCGGCCTTGACGCCGATGCGCACCGAGCCGGCCGACATGACGCGCTCGTGAAGACCGCCGGCGGCACGTTCGGAACCGCAGCCAGCGAGCACCAGGGCGAAGACGGAGAGGAGGAGGTATCGCATGGTTGGCCTCACTTGACTCGCTTGCTCTTCATCGCGCCGTAGCGCATCTGCATGCACTGGCGCATCTCTTCGCCCAGCGCCTCGTCATCCGGCTTGGCGTCGGCCAGGCGGCTGAAGATCTGCATCGCACCGGAGAGTTCGAGGAACGCGCGCTCGTAGAGCTTGTCGCGCTCGGGCGTCGGACCGAAGCCGGCGGCCTCGGTGACCAGGGCCTTGCCGCGCTGGAAGCCGGCACGGGCGTCCTCGAGGGTCGAGCCGGCGGAACTGGGCGCCGCTGGCTGCCAGGCCTGCTTGCCCGCCTTCTTCGCCGCCGTCTCGCTGGTGTAGTAGACCAGGCGCTTGGCGTTGAGGCGGTTCACTTCGGGCGCGTCGCTGGGGTAGTAGTTCTTGCCGTCGACTTCGGCGCAGAATGGCGCCTTGGCCGCGGTGGTCGGTTTGGCTGCAACTGGTGTGGTCGGCGCAGCAACAGGCGGCGTGGTCGGAGCCGCCGTGCCAGCCCACACGCCGAGCTTCTGCTTCCGCGCCTTGGCTTCGGCGGCAGCGAGACGCTCGCGATTGCGACCGCCCTGGCCGAGCGGCTTGGCACGGGCGAGGCCGGCTTCGACCAGCGTTTCATTCAGCGACTTGGCGTCGCTGCCCAGGGTGATGTAGACGCGCGGCGTACCGCCGTCGTCAGCACCGAGGTCCTGGGCCCAGGCGACGTTCGACTTCTTGCCGGCAGCCTCGCCGAGCTTGGCCTGGGCGGCGTCGGTGCTCTCGGCCGGGATCTCGATCTCGGCCAGGCGGACGACGACCGGGAGCTGGTAGTACTGCACCGCCAGGCGGTCGGGGCCGAGGATGGCGAGGATCTCGCCATGTTCGGCCGCGGCCAACGCTGTGGCGGCAAGGAGGGCGAGGAATGGGCGCATGGCGGACCGTGATGGCGGGGAAGCTGAAGGAAACAATCGACCCGTGTGCGATTGCACACGGGTCGATCATACGGGGCGTCGAACCAACGCGGGCTGAAGCCCGCGGTCCTTCAGCCGATGCCGAGCACCCGGTGCAGCTGCTTCTTGTCGGCGGCGCCGCCGGCGAAGTCGTCGAAGGCCTTGCCGGCGGGCTTGATGATGTGCTTCTTGACGAAGGGCGCGCCCTCGGTGGCGCCCTGCACCGGATCCTTCAGGCAGCACTCCCACTCGACCACCGCCCAGCCGTCGTAACCGTACTGGGTGAGCTTCGAGAAGATGGCGCCGAAGTCGATCTGGCCGTCGCCGAGCGAGCGGAAGCGGCCGGCGCGGTCCTTCCAGCCCTGGTAGCCGCCATAGACGCCGCTGCGGCCGGTCGGACGGAACTCGGCATCCTTCACGTGGAAGGCCTTGATGCGGTCGTGGTAGAGGTCGATGTATTCCAGGTAGTCGAGGCACTGCAGCACGAAGTGGCTGGGGTCGAACAGCAGGTTGGCCGCGCTGTGGCCCTTCACCGCGTCGAGGAACATCTCCCAGGTCGCGCCGTCGTGGATGTCCTCGCCGGGGTGGACCTCGTAGCAGGCGGCCACGCCGCAGTCCTTGAACACATCGAGGATCGGGGTCCAGCGGCGGGCTAGCTCGGCGAAGCCTTCCTCGACCAGGCCGGCCGGACGCTGCGGCCACGGATAGACGGTCTGCCACATCAGCGCGCCGCTGAAGGTGGCATGCGCCTTGAGCCCGAGCTTCTGCGACGCCTTGGCCGCGAGCTTGACCTGCTCGATGGCCCAGGCGGTGCGCGCCGCCGGCTTGCCGCGCACCGAGGGGTCGGCGAAGCCGTCGAACTGCTCGTCATAGGCGGGATGGACGGCGACCAGTTGGCCCTGCAGGTGGGTCGACAGCTCGGTGATGGAGAGGCCGTGCTTGGCGACCTTGGCCTTGAGGTCATCGCAGTAGGCCTGCGACTCGGCTGCCTTCTTCAGGTCGATGATGCGCGCATCCCAGCTGGGCAGCTGGACGCCGACGTAGCCGAGCGACGCGACCCAGGCGCAGATCGCGTCGAGGCTGTCGAAGGGCGGCTTGTCGCCCATGAATTGCGCGAGGAAGAGACCAGGGCCTTTGATCATCGGGATGCTCCGTTGTGGGATCGGGAGAATAGGGATTCGACCGCCGGCAGCCAGCGCCTTAGAGCCCCGCGTTGCGCTCCGCGGTGGCGGGGGTCCGTACCGGCGCGGGGCCGGAGAACTTCTGCGAGCGCTTGAGCTTGACCCACTGCTTCGACTTGGCCGAGTCGAGGGCTGCCTCGACCACCTCCTGCACCGCCACGCCGTCGGCGAAGTCGGGACGGAACGGCTTGCCCGCCGCCAGTGCGTGCAGCCAGTCATAGAGCATGTTGGTGAAGCAGTGCTCGTAGCCGATGTGATGGCCGCCCGGCCACCAGCTGCCGACGTAGGGATGGGCGGCGCTGTCCGAGCACAGGATGCCGTGCCAGCCCTGCAGGTGCGGCGGATCGTCGAAGCTGAAGAACTGCAGCTCGTTCATGCGGTAGAAGTCCCAGCGCAGCGAGCCCTTCGAGCCGTTCACCTCGATGTAGTTGGTGTTCTTGTGGCCGGGGGCGAAGCGCGTCGCCTCGAAGCTGCCGACCGCGCCGCCCTGCAGCTGGGCGAGGAAGAGGAACGCGTCGTCGACATCGACCTTGGCCTTGCCCGCGCCGTCGCCGGTCGGCCGCTCGGTGACGAAGGTGCGCGCCAGACCGTTGACCGATTCGAATTCGAGGCCGGTGATGAAGCGGGTCATGTCGATGAGGTGGGCGTTTAGGTCGCCGTGCGAGCCGGAGCCGCAGATGCGCTTCTGCGTGCGCCAGCCGGCGCCGACCGTCGGGTCGTTGAGCCAGTCCTGCAGATACAGTCCGCGCA
Organism: Planctomycetota bacterium; assembly: GCA_022841245.1. GTDB lineage: Bacteria > Planctomycetota > UBA11346 > UBA11346 > UBA11346 > UBA11346. The sequence continues at coordinate 21,894 of JALHRW010000039.1, read as the reverse complement.
CGTGCTGGATGGTGCCAAGGCGACCTTCGCGGCAGATGCGCGCAGCGGTGCTGGCGGCAGGGCAGAAGCGGTAGGCATGCCACACGCCGCACGTCCTCTTCTTCTTGCGCGCCAGCTCGGCCAGCTCCTTGGCCTCGGCCACGCTCATCGCCAGCGGCTTCTCGCACAGCACGTGCTTGCCAGCCAAGAGGGCCTTCTTCGCCAACGCGTAGTGGCCGTTGGGCGGCGTGGTGATGTCGACCACGTCGATGTCGTCGCGGGCGATCACCGCGTCGAAGTCGGTGCTGTGCTCGTCCCAGCCCCAGGTCTTCGCCGCCGCGGCGAGCTTGCCGGCAGTGCGTGCCACCATCACCTTCTTGCGCACCTCGAACGGGCAATCGGCGAAGAAGCGGCCGACCTGCTGGTAGGCGTTGCTGTGGGCGCGGCCCATGAATGCGTAGCCGACCAGAGCGACGTTGAGGATGGGTTTGGCGGGCATGGTGGATCCCCTGCTGCGCCTCCGTATGCTCTGGAAGCGCTTTCAATCAAGGAAAAGCTGCGGTTGTACGTGCGTCCACCCTGGCGTTTGCGGGTTTGTCCGGACCCGGCGTTCCTGCTCATGCTCGCCTCACCTGACCGTGGATGGAAGGCTTCTGCTTGTCCGGAAAACCAGACAGCACCGCTCATTGCCGGACAGTACCACGTAGCGAGACTGCCCCCATGCGCCATGTCCTGCCGCTCCTCCTCTGCTGCCTCAGCGCCATCGCCGTGGCTGGCGAATCCTCGGCCTGGCCGATGCGCTGGCGGACCTGGTGCGACGGCGAATCGGGCATCGCCTTCCGCCATCCGTACATGTGGCTGCCGCAGAAGATGCACGACTGGTCGCTTGATCGCGAACGCAACGGCGGCGGTGGCGGCACCAGGCTGACGGAGGTAAAGGAGATCATCGTCGACGGCAAGAAGGTCAAGGTCTCCGGACCGGTCGGCCAGAAGAAGGCTACGGATCTGGAGAACGACCTGATCATCTTCAGCGAGGTGGCCGAAGGCGCCCCCGACGCGGTCGGCGACAAGGCCGCCAAGATCCCGCTGCAGTGGAGCGACTGGGACTACTACCGCGCCGATCCCACGCGCCCGCATGTCGACGCCAAGGTCGCGGCCAAGGAGGTCACCGCCCGCCTGGGCGTGGCCAAGGACCGCTGCGCCCTGGCCGTGCGCCACGGCGACCGCATCTCCGGCCTGATCTTCGCCGGCCCGATCGACCGCGAATTGACCAAGCAGGTGATGGATACGTTCGAAATCCTGGCCGTGCCGGAGAAGATGAAGAAGGCCGGCCGCATGACCTGGCGCGACAGCCAGTTCCGCAGCGGCAAGGTGCTCGGTTCCGACGGCAAGCCGATCGGTCCGACGCCCAAGCAGAAGCCGGTACCGTGGACCCAGGGTTGGGAAATCGAGACCGAGCACTACCACGTCACCAGCCACACCAGCCAGGCCCGCTTGCTGCAGCACGGCGCCTATCTTGAAGCGCTCTACACCACCTACTCCGACCTGTACGAGCCGGACAAGATGCCGCCGCAGAAGTTCGAGGTGCACATCTTCGACCTCTACACCGACTTCCAGAGCGCCGCGGCGTCATTCGGCATCCCGGTCGGCGGCGGCGGCGGCATCACCGGCGGATTCTTCGTCCCCAGCCTGCTCTCGCTGTGGGTCTACGAGGAATCGGGCAAGCTCGGCGGCTACGACTTCACCGTCGAGCACGTCACCGCGCACGAATGCAGCCACCAGTTCCTCCACCTCGCCTGCAATGGCTCCAGCCACGTGCCGACCTGGTTCAACGAGGGTCTCGCCGTGTACTTCGAGTCGGGCGAGTTCAAGAACGGCGCCTTCCAGATCAAACCGCCGCGCGAGCGCGTCACCCGTCTGCAGGGCCAGTACGGGGCAGGCCGCATGCTGGTGCAGCCTGACTGGTACCTCGCCCACCATGGCCACATCGACGCGTCGCAATACGCCGAGGTCTACGCCATGGTCCACTTCTGGGTCTTCGGCACCTGCAAGGGCGCCGCGTGCAAGCACAAGGAGTGCGGCCGGGCACGCTTCAAGACCTACTGGCAGGCGCTGCGCGGCGGCGAGGACGGCACCGAGGCGTTCCAGAAGATCTTCCTCGACGACATGATCAAGGCGAAGGGCTCCAAGGAGGCGGCGCTGAAGGCCTGGCACGACGCGATGGTCGCTTACGTCAAGAAGCTGAAGTAGCCTAAGCGCGCGAGTTCCTGCCGCTCACGCGAGCGCATGCCGGCGCAGGGCGCGGCGCAGGCTGCGCCGTCCGCCCCAGCCGCAGACCGCTGCTGCGGTCGCCGCAGGCACCGCGCCTTGCGCCAGCAGCGCCGCCGCTTGTTCGAGGCGCAGATCGCGCAGCCGGCGGGCTGGACTGGTGCCATGGCGCTGGCGGCAGGCGCGTTCGAGAGTGCTCGCTCCGACCCCGGCCCAGGCGGCCAACGCCCGCACACCGGTCAGCCCGCCGGCCAGGGCGTGGCGCTCCACCCGATCCCATAGCGTGTCTGCGGCATCCACTGCAAAGGCCGCAAGCAGCTGTTCCAACCAGCTGCAGGCGGCAGCTTGCAAGCGCAGCTGCCCGCGCAGGTCGGTGGCAGGAGCGAGGGCGAACAGCGCGGCCCAGGCGCGACGCTGCGCCGCAGCGGCAGCGACCACGCGCGCGCCAACCAGCGGAGGCGCAAGACCGGGACAGGCGAAAGCGATCGAAGCGAAGGTGACGGCACGAGCATCCCCTTGCCACACCACCGGTTCCGCGCCGTGGTACCAGATCAGTGCCGGCGCCTCGACCGTCCAGCTGCGACCCGCCAGCTGCAGGCTGTAGCCGCCGCGCTCGACCAGGTGGACGAGATGGTGCGGGGTGGAGCGTGCGCGTCCCGCGAAACCCGCCGGACGGCGGAAGCGCCACATCCCGGTCAGCAGGAAGCGCGGCGGCGGCACCGGCAGGGCGGAATCAGTCGTATCGTCCATGTCCGCATGATGCATCCGGCCCCCCCGGTTGAAGCTCGGGGCGCGGCGCAGCCTGGTAGGATGCAGACATGGACCACGAACTCGAACGACATGGGTCGCTGACCCTGGCCAACCTCCTCACCCGCGACCGGGCCGCTGAGGTGCAGCGCGAGATCTGCGCCGCACTCGCCGGCAACGCTGATGGTTCGGGGGTCACCGTATTCCAGGCTGATCGGCTGCCGGCTCCGCTGTTGCAGCTGGCCGTCTCCGGTCCACTGGCGCAGGCGGTGCGCGCCGCGATCGGCCCGTGTGAGTTCCTCAGCCTCAAGCCGGTGGTCAAGGATGCTGAACGATCCTTCGCCACGCCCTGGCACCAGGACCGGCCGTACTGGGGTGGCTGCGCCAAGTGGTCGCTGTGGCTGGCACTCGACGACGTCGGCCCCGCCGAGGGCTGCCTGCGCATCGTTCCGGGCAGCCATCGCCGTGCCGCCGAGCATCAGGCGCATGACAGCGGCGGACGCGGCTTCTCCCACCGCCTGCCAGAGCCTGACCCGACCGAGATCCTCGACGTGCCGCTGCAGTGCGGTGACGCGGTGCTGTTCCACGATCTGCTCTGGCATGCCTCGCACGCGGTGGCACCGGGACGGCGGCGCGTCGCCCTCATACCGACCTACCGGCCGCTCGGGGTGGAGGACAGCAGCACGGTATGGGACCGCGCCATCCCGGTGGAGACGGTATGACCCCGCGCCAGCGCCTGATGGCAACTTTGCGCGGCGAGCGCGTCGACCGGCCCGCGGTCTGCTTCTACGAGCTCAACGGCCTTGACCAGCGCAGCGACAGTGCAGACCCCTGGCACATCTACGCCGACCCGTCCTGGGCGCCGCTGCTGGAGCTGACGCGCGAGCGTACCGACCGCATCGTCATGCGCGGCGTCGGCTGCGCCGGCGACGGCGCCATGCCGGGGCTGGAGCGGCGCACCTGGGTGGAGGATGGCAGCCGGCACGAAACCGTGCGCCTCATCGCTGCCGGCCGTGTGCTGACCGCACGCTCGCGCCGTGACCGCGACGTCGATACGGTATGGCAGACCGAGCACTTGCTCAAGGATGCCGAGGATCTCGCGGCCTATCTCACCCTGCCACCGCTGTCGCCACCGGGCAACCCCGACCCGCAGAGCGTGCTCAAGGCCGAGGCGGCCATCGGCGAAAGCGGTATCGTCATGATCGACACGCCCGATCCGCTGTGCCAGGCCGCCGCGCTGTTCGACATGGGCACCTTCACGGTGCTCGCCAGCACCGAGCCGGAGCTGTTCACGCGCCTGCTCGACCGCTTCGCCGCCGCCTTGCTCCCGCGAACCGCCGCCATCGCCCGTGCCTTGCCTGGCCGACTGTGGCGCATCTACGGCCCGGAATACGCCGTCGCCCCCTACCTGCACCCGCGCTGGTTCCGCCGCTACGTCGTGCCCTACGACCGGCAGATGATCGAGGCGATCCATGCAGGCGGCGGCTTCGCCCGCATCCACGCCCACGGCCGGGTCGGCCAGGTCCTGCCGGACATCGTGGCCATGGGCGCAGATGCCATCGATCCGCTGGAGCCACCACCGCAAGGCGACTCGCTGCTGGCGCAGGTGCGCGCAGCCCACCCCGACCTGGTGCTGTTCGGCAACCTCGAAATCGCCGATATCGAAGGTCTCGAGCCGGCTGAGTTCCGGCCGCGAATAGAAGCGGCGCTGCACCAGGGCGCCGCCGGCGGCCGGCCGTTCGTGCTCATGCCGTCAGCGAGTCCCTACGGCCGGCGGCTCTCGCCGCGCACCCTGGCCAACTACCGCCAGCTGGTCGATCTCGCCGTCGGGCTCAATTGAGCGCCCGGCGCAGCGCGCGGCGATCGGAGAAGCCGCAGCGCTCGGCGACCGCTGCAGCGGCCATGCCCTCCCCGAGCAGTCGGCGGGCGAGAGCGTGCCGTTCGCGCCGCACCCAGGCGGCCGGGGCGATGCCGGCGCAGGCGGCAAACACGCGGTAAGCCTGGGCGCGCGACAGCCCGCTGGCGCGGACCATAGCCGCCACCGGGTCAGGGTGGTGCAGATTGTCCCACAGCGCCAGCTCCATCGCGGGATAGGCGGGATGCGCCGACGCCGGGGGCGAGCTCGGCTCGGCGCAGAAGCCGCGCAGATGCGCCGCCAGACCGATCCGGCGACCCGTCTCCGATGGCTGCGCCAGCAATTCCTCCAGCAACTGACGGCTCGGTTCGGCGGCGACGCTGGAACTCAGCGCCAGGTCGGATGACTGCAGCAGCCAGTCGCTGCGTCCGAGCATGAAGCCCTGGCCGAAGGCGACGGTCCCGCGACGCAATCCGCCGTGATGATGCCAGGCGCCGGCTTCGAGCAGGACGCTGTCGCCGGGCGCGAGGTCGAGGATGCCAACCGGATGCGACAAGCGAACCGCACCGGCCAGGCACAGCACCAGGGTGACGCTGTGGTGCTGGTGCAACCTGCCGCCGCCCGGACCGTGTCCTGCCGCGAGCCAGCGGTGGACGCGGCCGAGCCGGCCGGCGGTGGCCTCCAGGGACAGCCACCAACGCACGATCTCGGGGCGGAAGGCGACCGTCTCCATGCCTGCACATTATATCTCATCGATGATACGGAAATGGCCAATCACGGCCAGGACGGCCATCCTCAGCCAGCGGCGCATGACATGATCCGGACACGGAGATCAGCATGCGCATCGCAGCCATCGGGTTCGGCAACCGCATTTCGGGCGTCTACAAGTCCTGCATCCGCAAGGTGTGCCCGGAGGCTCGCCTGGTCGGCCTGCTCGACAGCGACCCGGCCGCGGCGCGGGCGCGCCTGCCAGTGGACGAGCGCGACGGCCCCATCGCATGCGACGACGTCGCCGAACTCATCTCGCGCACCCGTCCCGACGCCGTGCTGGTCGGCACGCGCTGTGACGCACATGCGCGATACGCCATCGCCCTTGCCCCCTACCGCCTGCCGGTGTTCTTGGAGAAGCCGGTCGCCACCAGCATGGACGACGCGATAGCCCTGGAGCGGGCCTGGGGATCCGATGGCAGCAAAGTGGTGGTCAGCTTCCCGCTCCGCCTGACCCCGTTGGTGCGCCAGGCCCAGGCCTGGCTGGCCGAGCCCGCCACCGGTCGCATTGCCCACGTCAATGCGGTGAACTATGTCACCTATGGCGGAAACTACTTCGACATGTGGTACCGCGACAACTCCGTCACCGGCGGCCTGTTCCTGCAGAAGGCGACGCACGACTTCGACTATCTCGCCCATCTCGTCGGCCATCCGATCGTGCGCGTCGCGGCCATGGCCCTGCACGGCTACGTGCACCAGGACCTCTCGCTGCGCCAGGGCGAAGGCGATCCCGACGTCAGCTACCACGCCAGCATCGGCACTCCGGAAACCGGCATGAACGAGGACTGCTCCAGCGCCCTGATCGAATTCGCCAATGGCATCCATGGCACCTACAGCCAGGTGTTCTTCCCCCGCCACGCCACCGCCGCGCGCGGTGCGACGCTGAGCGGCAAGCGCTCGACCATCTCGTTCGACTGGGCCACCGACCGCATCCGCAGGGCATGGCACGACCGTCCGGAGGCTGAGGAGCGCATGCTGCGAGCGGTCAGCGGGCACGGCGGCGGCGACGAAGCCCTGGCCCAGGGCCTGGTCGACCTGGTACGTGGCGTGAAGTCCTCTCCGGCGCCGCTGCAAGCCGGGCTGGAGAGCGTCTACGCCTGCCTTGCAGCGCGCGAATCATCGCGCACCGGCACCATCGCCACCGTGCGGCGCTGGGGGCAGGCCTGAGAAGGGATGGTCGCACGGCGTGAGATTGCCGGCCAGGACGGCTACCGTAGGGTGGAGAAGCCATGTTCCGCCTGCTCATCGTCCTCGTCTGCATCGCCGGCCTCGGCGCAGCTGAACGCGGCGCCAAGCCGCCAAAGACTCCGAAGCTGCCCAAGCTGACCGCGCCGGTGCTGTTCAACACCCCGGAAGCCGACCAGCTGATGTCGCAGATCCGCCTCTGCCCGGCCGACAGCGCCTGGCACGAAGACATCAGCAAACTGCCGGTCCTGCCAGAATCCGAACGCATGATCGCCGGCATCGGGGCCGACAAGAACCTGGCCTGCAACCACGACATGGCCTTCATCATCGTCCCGGCCAACCAGCCGAAGGTGGCGGTGAAGCTGACCGAATACCCGGACGAGTCCGATCCCGGTCCGTACCCGCTGCCGGACAACGCGCCGATCGAGGGCTGGGGCATGGACCATACGCCGCTGGAGAAACTGCAGCGCGAGGGCGAGGGCGACCGCCACATCATCGTCCTTGATCCCTATGCCGGACGGCTGTTCGAGTTCTACCACGGGCTCCGCACCCCCACGGGATGGCAGGCCGGCTGCGCCGCCACCTTCGACCTGACCAGCAACCAGCTGCGCCCGGCCGGCTGGACCTCCTCGGACGCCGCCGGTCTGCCGATCCTGCCCGCGGTGGTACGCTACGACGAATGCGAACGCGGGCTGGTCGACCACGCCCTGCGCTTCACCGTGGTCAAGACGCGCAAGGCCTGCATCTATCCGGCGACCCACTACGCCAGCCGCAGCACCGATCCGCTGCTGCCGGCGATGGGGCAGCGCTTCCGCCTCAAGGCATCGGTCAAGACCGACCGCTTCCCCAAGCACGCCAAGGCGATCGCCGAGGCGCTGAAGCGTCACGGCATGATCGTCGCCGACAACGGCGGCGACTGGCGGATCTCGGTCGCCCCCGATCCGCGCATCCAGGGCCTCGAGGCGCTGCGTGCGCTCAAGGGCTCGGACTTCGAAGTCGTGCAGACCACCGGCGAGCGCGAAGGGCCACGCGCTCCGGGGAGCAAGCGCTGAGCCTGCCTGCACCGCATGCACCTGCACATCAACTACCTGCAGTTGCCGGCGTAGGCGGCGTTGCGCTGCCGCCGGTTTGACCACCCTGCCGATATGCTGTTCATCGTTGGCAGAGCCAAGCAGCCTGCCGGTCACAGCCATACCCGCGAGCCTGGCTTTCCGCACTGGACCATCGGGCTCATACGGCAGGGCCGTTCCCGCGTCCGCTCGGGCGGCGCGACGCTCTCCGTCGGTGGCGGCGAGATGCTGCTGATCCGCCCATCCACCGCCTACACATTCCAGATGCCCGACGGAGGCGAGGAGTCATGGGCCGTGCTCGCACCGCCACCGAGCTGGGAGGAGCTGTTGGCCTGGCCCGAGGGCACGCCTGGGATCGCCGTCGTGCCTGCCGGGCCGCATGCGGGCGAATCGTTCGCTGCCTTCCGCGAGGCGGAGCGCTGGTGGACGGACGGCTCGCCACGCCGGGCCGCGCTCGCCCTGAACGCGATCGAGCGCTGCCTGCTGCTGCGTTCGATCGACCGCCCTGGCGAGGCCTGGGCCGACCTCCACCCCGGTGTGCGCCTGGCCCTGGCCTACCTCGCCGGCGGGCCGGATGAAAAGGTCTCCATCGCGTCCCTGGCGCGACGCTGCAGCATGTCGCCCTCGCACTTGGCCCATACGTTCGCCGAGCAGGTTGGGGAACCACCGCTCGCGTGGCTCGAAGGACGCCGCATCGCCAGGGCCCAGCAGCTGCTGCTGACCTCTGCCATGCCGGTGAAGCGCATCGCCACGGCCTGCGGCTTCACCGATGGCGAGCACCTCTCGCGGCGCTTCCGCGCTCACACCGGGCAGAGCCCGGGTGCCTGGCGTGCGCGCCCCGGCGCGGGCTGAAACCGGCTGAGCCGCCGGAGCAGTCCGAGCCTGAATCACCGCAGTCCGAGCCATGGCCTCTGCTCGATGGGCCGTCTAGCATGCCGGCATGACCGCCACCTTCGCCGTCGACCTGTCCCGGACCTGCGGCCGCCTCCGCCCACTGCATGGCGGCAACAACGGCCCGCTCTACCACGGCGGCATCGTCGACCTGACGCCGCAGCACCGCCGCCTGCGCATCCCGCTCGTCCGTCTGCACGACTGCGATTGGCCGGGCGACTACCTGGTCGACATCCATGCCATCTTCCCCGACCCCGAAGCCGACCCGGACGACCCGTCCAGCTACGACTTCGCCAACACCGACGACTACATCGCCCGCATCATCGCGCTCGGCTCGCGCATCGTCTACCGCCTCGGCTGCCGCATCGAGCATACCCGTCGCCGGCTGCACACCGCACCGCCGGCCGACCCGGCGCGCTGGGCGCGCATCTGCCTGGGCATCATCCGCCATTTCAACGAGGGGTGGGCCGACGGCTATCGCTGGAACATCCGTCATTGGGAGATCTGGAACGAACCGGACATCCCGCCCGGCTGCTGGTCCGGCACCTGGGACGACTACTTCCGCCTCTACGCCGCCGCCGCGGGCGCGATCAAGGCGGCGTGGCCCGATCTGCTGGTCGGAGGACCGGCCTATGCCATAGGCAGCGCCAGCACGAAGCAGGGCGTCGAGTACGCCTTCGCCCGCTCCTTCATCGCGTTCTGTCGCGATAACCACCTGCCGCTCGACTTCTTCTCCTGGCATACCTACGCGCCTGGCGACCTGACGGTGTGGGCGGTGCGGGCGCACGCGTTCCGCACCCTGCTCGACGAGCACGGCTTCACCGCGACCGAGAGCCATCTCAACGAATGGCATGTCCTGCCGACAGCAGGCTCCAGCGGTCCGGCATGGCATTTCGCCGAGACCATGCAGGGCCCGGTCGGCGCCTCGGCCATCGCCGCAACGCTGACCTACCTGCAAGACCTGCCCATCGACGAGGCCTGCCTGTACACCATGGATCCGGCGGCGCTGTACGGGATGTTCACCCTCGGCAACCGGCCGCAGCCGAGCTACCATGCGGTGGCCGCCTTCGCAGACCTGCTGCGCACGCCACTGCGCTGCGCCGCCAGCGGCGGAGACGCCGCCGCCGGCCTCAGCATCCTCGCCGGCCAGGCCGAGGACAGGAGCGGGGCGCAGATCCTGCTGGCGAACTTCGTGCACTGCCCGCAAGTACGCTTCCCCCTTCGCCTCGCCGGCCTGCCGTGGAGCGGGCCGACAGCCATGTCGATCCGACGACTCGACGCCGAGCACGAGTTGAGCGAGAGCGAACGCCAGATCCTCCCTGCGGGCGATGCGGTCGTCGATATCGGCATGCCGTCTGCTTCGGTGCTGCTGATTGCGCTGGCTCCGGCCCCGACCGGAGCCCTGCCCGGAGCACGGCGGGAGATAGATGGCCCTGCACCGCTGCGCATCGGCCGGCCCGCGCTGACGCTGGTTGACGGACGACCTGCGCTGGCGGTGCCGGTATGCAACCACGGCCCCGAGGGTCGCGACGCGACGCTGGTCGCCACCTGCTCTCCGGACTGGCTCGATGCCGCGCCAGCCTGGAGCGGCCGGCTGCCTGCCGGCGGCGATGGCCGCAGCGTCTGCGTGCTCCCCCTGGCCTGCGCCGCGCCCGGGGACGACCCGACCCTGCGCCTGGCGCTGTCGTGCGCCGGCCGCAGTTGGGCGATCCCCGCCAACCTCGACCTCGTGCGCTCCGGCGCGACCCTCGTCCTCGACGGTTGGGCGGCACTGACCCCGCGCATCGACGGCGACGGCGTGCACCTGCACGGCGAGATCAGCGACGAATCGCTGCACGACCACCGCGACCTTGGCGGTCCGGACCGGGCTCCGCACCGCGGCGCGTGCATCGAGTTGTTCTGCGACTGGGATCGCGCCGGCGACCTCGATCGTCCCGGCTACGACGGCGACGATATGCAATTCATCTGCACGCCGCCAAGCCGCGATGGCGGCACGCCAGTGCTGCGCGTGCTCGGCCCGCGACCGTTCGCGACCGCCGACCTCGCCTACAACGCTCACCGCACCGGCAGCGGTTGGTCGCTGGACCTGTCCATCCCCTGGCGCTGCATTGCGGCGGCGGGTGGCAGGCCGGATCTGCCAATCGCACTCGCCCTGGCGGCGCGTGCCTACGGAGCGGATGGCCGCGAATGCCGCATCGCGCGCTGGGCTGGTGGCGATGGCGCGTCGTGCGACACCAGCGGATTCGGCCTGCTCGTGACGTGAGCGCCATATATGCGGCCCTCTCGGGCATCGCCTTCGCCCTCATCCCGGTCGGCATCCGCGGCGCGGCAGCCCGCAACATCGAGCCGCGCCTGCTGCTGTTGGCGTCAATGCCGCTGTGCGCCCTGGTCATGCTGCCCGGCGCGATCGTCCGGCCGGCGCCGGCGACGGTGTGGCTGGCCGGCGCATGCAACGGGTTGGAACAGTTCGGCGCCATCCTGGTGATGCGCTGGGGGCTGCGCCACGGCCCGATGGCTCCGCTGTGGAGCGCGCAGATGCTCAGCTTCGTCCTGGTGGTGCTGTGGGGCTGGTGGTGGCTGGGCGAGACGCCGGGCGTCGGCCATTGGATCGCCATCTGTGCCGCTCTCGCCTCGGTGACGGTCGCCGCCGGAAGCGGACGCAGCGGCGGCACCACGAGCCGGATCGCGCCCTTCGCCGTCGCCTTGGCCACGCTGTGGCTGCTCAACGGCGCCACCAATGCGACCTTCAAGTTCCTCTCCACCCTGCCGGCACCCGACGGAAGCGACCTGATGTCGGCGTACGGCGACACGGCGCTGATGGCGATGTACCTGACCATTGCTGCCGGTGCGGCCATCGACCTCGCGCTACGCCCGGTGCGGGCCCATCCCGGAGTCACCGCACTCTTCGCCGCCGTCGTCGCCGCCGGGTCGCTTGCCGGGTTGATGCTGCTGCGGCTGAGCCTCAACGCCCCGGCCGCCACCGTGTTCACCGTCAACACCGCCGCTTCGCTGCTCGCCGCCGGGCTGTTCTCCTGGCTGTTCTGGCGCGAATGCCCGACCCGCAGCGGTTGGATAAGTCTAGTCTGTGCTATGGCAGCAGTGGCTGCAGCAGCCTGTTGAGCGTCGGCATCATCCACACGCTCGACGCCAAAATGCGCCGGCTCTGGTCCTACAGGCCCGCCAAGGCAGCATAGCGGAGGGGATCAACCATGACCGACACTCTGCACAAGGCCACCGCGCTCGTCCGTGAAGTGGCCGATATGCTTGGCCTCGAGCGCCGCCATCCACACCTGCGCCTGGTCGAACGCCTGACCACGCCCGACCGGGTGATCACCTTCCGCATGGCGGTTCAGCGCGACGACCGCAGCGTCGAAGTGTTCCAGGGCTACCGCGTGCAGCACCTCGACATCCTCGGGCCGTACAAGGGCGGCATCCGCCTGCATCCGGCCGTCGACCTCGACGAGGTGAAGGCACTGGCCCTGTGGATGACGCTGAAGACCGCGCTGGTCGACATCCCCTTCGGCGGCGCCAAGGGCGGCATCGCGGTGGATCCGGCCGCACTCAGCCCCCAGGAGCTGGAGCGTCTGATGCGCAAGTACACCATCCGCCTGGCGGATGACATCGGGCCCAACTCCGACATCCCGGCTCCGGACATGGGCTCTGGCGCCCGCGAGATGGCGTGGATCTACGACGAATACCGCAAGAGCCACGCCGTCGCCCGGTCGGTGGTGACCGGCAAGCCGGTCGAACTGGGTGGATCGGCCGGTCGGCGCGAGGCCACCGGCCACGGCGTGGTCTGCGTTCTGCAGGCGGCGATGCGCCAGCTTGGCATGACTTCGCCGACCATCGCCATCCAGGGCTTCGGCAACGTCGGCGGCCAGACCGCCCGCGAATTATTCGCACTCGGGCACAAGATCGTGGCGATTGCCGATGCGCGCGGTGCGGTCGGCAACCCCGCCGGCCTCGACATCACCGCTCTGGCTGCGCACCAACAGCGCACCGGCTGGGTCTCTGGCTTCGCTGGCGGCGAGCCGGTCGCCGACATCATCGCCGTGCCCTGCGATGTGCTGCTGCCCTGCGCGATGGAGAACGCGATCACCACGGCCAACGCCGACCGCGTCCGCGCCCGACTCATCGTCGAGGGCGCCAACGGTCCGTGCGCCCCTGATGCCGATCGGATCCTGGCCGCGCGCGGCGTGTTCATCGTCCCCGATGTGCTGGCCAACGCAGGCGGCGTGATCGTCTCTTACTTCGAATGGGTGCAGAACCGCGAAGGCTTCTACTGGAGCCTGGCCGACGTGAACACCCGCCTCTCCGAACGGCTCGATGACGCCTATCGGCGGGTCGCCGCAACTGCGACGCAGCGGCAGATCACCATGCGGCAAGCGGCTTACTGCCTGGCGATCGAGAAAATCGCCAACGGCATGGTCCTGCGCGGCGTGCAGTAGGCTGCCTAGCGGGCTAGGGCGTGGTGGCGGCCGGGGCCGACCCGGCCGAGGGCGATGCGCCCGTCGACGCAGGACGCAGCGACCGGCTCGCCATCGAGCCACACCCGCACCGCGCCGCCGCTCCACGGCAGCGACAGCTCGCCGTGCACGTTGGCGGGCAGGGTGCACTCCAGGTCGCAGGCGATGCCGGGTTGCTGCCGCAGCGCGACATCGACCGGTCCGCGCATGGTCGGCACACGACCCTCCGCCCGGCGCAGGCGGCCAGGCTGGGGATGGACGCCGACCACGGCGGCGCCGGCGGCCAGCGGCTGCACGCCCAGGATCCAGCGCGCACAGATGTTGAGCGGCGCGCTGGCCCAGGCGTGGTTCCAGTCGAGGTTGTTCTTGTAGCGCCAATCCCACGCCTCAAGCGTCATGGTCGAGCCGGCTTCGAGCATGCGCAACCAGCCGCGGTCGTGCCGCGCGGTCATCAGCTGGAGAGCGGCGTCGGGCCGCCCGTGGCGGTACAGCGCGTCGAGCAGGTGCTGCGCTGCGTAGACGCTGCAGGCCATGCCACGCGCCTCCACGTGCGCCAGCGCCCGCTCCGTCCGCTCCGGCGGCACCAGGCCGAAAGCGAGTGGGAACAGCGTGCTGTGCTGGGCGGCATGGGCCGAGCCGACGCCGTCGCGGTAGGCCCCGGCCGATTCGTCCCACAGCAGGCGGTTGATTGCCGCTGTCGTGCGCGCGGCGCGGGCGCTCCACACCTCGGCGTCGGAGCCGCGGCCGAGGGCGGTGTCGATCCGCGCCATCGCCCGGCAGGCGGCCGCGTGGAAAGCGTTGACCACGGTGTTGACCGGGGACATCTCGTGCCCATCGCGCTCGCCGGTGCCGCCTGCGGTGAACGAGCCCGGCGGCCAATCGACCAGGTCGACGAGCTTGTTCAGGCGCAGGCGGCACAGCAGGTCAGGGGTGACGGTGCCGTGCGTGCTGATCAGTCCGTCAGCACCCGTCAACTCGGTCAGGGTGCGCAGAGCGAGAGCATCACGCCAGCGCGCCAGCGCGCTGGCGTCGCCGGTCCACCACCAATCCTCCTCCGCCATCAAGGGGAAGTGGAGCTGCCATTCGGTCGGCCAGGTGGGGAAGCGCAGCAGGTGGTCGATCGTCGCCCTGGTCGTGGCGGGGCAGCGGTCGAGGGCATGGTGCGAGAGCTGGTTGATGAACGCGTCGCCTTCGTAGGCGATGCGTTCGCGGTCGCCGTCGACGAACACGCCGAGGAATGTCGTGGCGTCCACGGTGTCGGCGCACAGCCGCCACACCGCTTCGAGCGCCGCGTCGTCGCAGCGGAAGGCCGCCGCACCGCGGTCGAGCGGCACGCGCAGCACGTCGCGCATGACCGCTCCGCCGGCCGGCTCGGCCGCCAGTCCCTCGATCTCCAGCCAGCGGAACGGTGCGACCTCGGGCATGCCGGCGGGAACCAGCACGCCGGGTGCGGTGGTGTTGCGCTTGTCCGGTGGCATGGCGACGGTGACCGGGCCGCCGTCGGCCGGCAGGTCGAGCGCGACGCTGCGACAGCGGATCGTCCCGGGCGGCTTGCGGTCGATCCGTCCGTGGCTGCGACGCTCGCCGGCATGCACGGTGACATGGCCGGCTCCGGGCAGGTGCAGGACCGGGGTGGCGAAGACGTCGCGGGCGAAGTCGGCCAGCCAGCTGCCGTCGGGCAGGGCTTCGAGATGGACCGCCTGCTCGCGCTGCAGCACCGGCGGCTCGGGCCGGGCGAAGGCGGACGGATCGACTCGGAAGACGGCCGGCTCGGCCCATGGCCCGGGCTGGTCGCCGCCAGTCCACAGCCGCACGCTCCACCAGTAGCGGCCAACGGGCAGCGCCGCCCCGCCGAAGCGCACCGCGCTGCTGTCGGATCCTGCCACCCGGCCCGAATCCCACACCCCGCCGCGGCCAGCGCCGGCAGCGGAGGACTCGCGGTCGACCACGATGTGCCAGGCGCTCTGCACCGCGCCGTCGCCATGCGCGCGGACCAGCCAGGAAAAGCTCGGGATGGAGCCGACCCCCGCGCTGGCGGCGTCATGCAGGAGGTCGGTGAGCAGGCCGGTCGGTGGCAGAGGCTTGGGCATGCGCGCAGCATCGCTCCGGAGGCGAGGTCGCCAAGCGCGCACTCAGGCCACCGGCTCCTCGGCGGCGCAGCATGCCGCTGCACTCATGGTGGGGCGAGACTGCCGTGGTCCTGGAAGATCAACGGTACGCGCACCGCGGGCTGATGAGCGTTGGGCCGGCTGATGCGCGCCAGCAAACCTTCGACCGAGCGCCGGGCGAGGTCGCGACTGGGCACGCGCATGGTCGTGACCGGCAGACCGAGCTCCTGGTTGGTGAACACCGCCAGCGAGAGGTCGCGCGGGATGCGCAGGCCGAGACGCAGGGCGGCGGCGTAGACCGGAAGCAGGCAGTTGGCCTCGTGCGCCACCACCGCGGTCGGCTGCTCGCGCTTGAGCCACGCCTCGGCCGCGTCGATCCAGCTGCGCGTCGGGCCCCAGTCGCCGGCCTCGACGTTGATGACCGCGAGATGATCGCACATGCCGTCGCGGCGCTCGGCCAGAGCGTAGTGGGTGAAGCCGGCGCCCATGCCGACGAAGGCGACGGAGCTGTGGCCGAGGGCGGCGAGCCGTGCTCCGAGTTCGCGCGAGGCGGCGATCTCGTCGGGCAGCACGCAGTCCTTCGCCAGGTCGGCGTTCAGCCACAGGCAGGCCGGCATGCGCGCCGCCAGCTGCTCCTGCGCGCCTTCGGGGATGTCGTGGGTGTAGAAGACCAGGCAGCCGTCGACCGACCACTCGGCTAGCACCGCGGGTTCGCTGAACTCAGCGTCAGTCAGCCAGCCAAGGGTCAGGCGCAGGCCTTGGGCGCGCAAGTCTTCCTGCAGTCCCCACAGCAGATCGCTGGGCACGGCCGAGCGCTGCGGGTCGGCGCCGAGCAGCAGGCCGACCGCACCATGCCGGCCGGTGCGCATCGCCTTCGCCGAGGCGTTGCGCCGGTAGCCCAGTGAACCCGCCGCCTGCAACACGCGGTCGCGCAGCGCCGGAGCGACCGCCGGATCGCCGGCCAGGGCGCGCGATACGGACACCTGGGCGACACCCAGTTTGCGCGCGAGGTCGCGCTGGGTGATCGGCCGCTTGGCGGACTGAGGGCGACTACGCGGAGGGATCGTGCTCATGCCTTTTGGCTACGTATCTCCCATCGAAAGAAAGCCAATGATCACGTGCTTGTTTTCAATCAGGCTGGGGCCGAGCCGGCCTCGGCGACGATCACCCTGCCCGACGGCTCGCAGATCCTGGTTGATGCCGGCGATCTCGCCCTTCCCGAAGCGCCGCTGGGTATAGAGGTCGATGGTGACGTAGAGGCCGGCCTGCTTCATCGCCGCGAACATGTAGTCGAGGCGGTCGAGCCATGCGGGATCGACATCATCCGACGACTGGCTCTTCCAGCTGCCCTTGCGAATGTGCACGTCGGTGTGGTGGAAGCGCACCGTATTGTAGCCCATCGCGCGGAAGCGCGCAGCGAGCCGGTCGGCCCCCTCCTTGTCGAGGTAGTTGGCGGTATAGCAGAGGTTGCTGCCGATCAGCCGGACGCGCTCGCCAGTGCGTTCGTAGGCGAAGTGCCCGTCCTCGCTGACGATCCGCCCATGCGTGCCGGCCGGCGGCCCGCCGAGCGCGCTGAAGTCGAGGATGCTGCCGGGGACGGGCGGTTTCGCGGCCGGCAGCTCGACCCAGGTTGCGCCATCGGCCGCGACGACGAACGGCTCGCTCTCGGCCGCGACCTCGTACTCGAGCCGCATAGTCGAGACCTCCTTCGTCACCGGCAGTTCGAGCCGGACCTGGAAGGCGCTGGTCTTGGGGCGCAGGTCGCGCAGCGAGATGCGCATCTGGTCCGCGCGGACATGCAGGCGCTTGCTGCCCCAGGCCAGGGTGAGCGAGCGCGAGCCGGGCGGCACCACCACCTCCTGCGCGAACGCGACCGGCAGGGCGATGATCCTGCCGTCATCGAGCGTGGCCGTGCCGCTGGCGAGATCCTTCGCCGCGAACGGCAGCAGCGCATAGACCTGCTCGTACGAGGCCTTGCCGCCACCCGCCGGAGTCAGCTCGTAGGTCACGCGCAGTGCGCTGCGGCCGTGGGTGCTCGACGCCGTCCTCGACGTGCACCGGTCCTGCGTCCACCGCACGCCAATGCGCCTCATCGAACGCGCCAGCCTGGGCCCGGCGCCAGCCGGCTGAGCTACAGCGGTCGTTCAGCTCTCGAGCCGTAGCATCAGCGGCAGCAGGTAATGCGCCCCCCAGTTGCCGCCCCAGCGCGGCTGACTGCGCGCGGGATCGTCGGCGAAGCGCGTGCGGTCCCATTCGGCCTGGATCTCGCCGGTCAGCATGGCGTGGTCGCGGCGGAAGGCCGCGTCGCGGGCCAGATCCGGGCGCAGCAGGCGTTGACTGAGGTGCACCGCGGTGCGCGCAGCGAGCAGCATCGCCGCGAGCCGGTCCTGATGGCGCGGCACCTCGGCGTCGGCCACCGCCGGCAGCAGGTCGGCCCCGAGCTGCACCACATCGAGCGCGTCGGCGAGCACGCCCGAACCGGGACGGGTACCCTTGAACAGGTGCCAGACCAGGTTGTTGTGGCATTCCAGCCGATGCAGATCGCGGCACAGCCGTTTCGCCGCAGCATTGCCACCGCCGAAAAGCAGATCCGCGACGATCGATCCGTCATCGAGCGGCAGAGCACCGGTGCGATGGATGTGCGCCGAGGCGGCGATGCCGTGCCACAGGGCGCCCTGGAGATGGCGGAACGGGCACCAGATGGTGTCGAGCGTGCCCATCGCGCCCAGGGCCCGAGCATGGTTCTCCATCAGCGCGACGTTGGCGAGATTGCGTTCCATCGCATGGATGCGCGTCGACCAGCACTGGATGGCCGGTGCAGCGACGATATCGGTGAAACCGGCGTCGCGCAGCCGGCGCATGCCATTCGACGTCTCGTCGTCGTCCGGGCCGTAATGCCAGGAGACGACGATCGCGCGTTTGTCGATCAGCTTTGCGATGCGCTCCTCGTGTTCGAGATGATCGGCCCACAGCATGGCCCGACGGCCATGCGCGTGCACCATGCCGATCAGACGGTTGACCCAGGAGGCCCACAGCTCGACGGGGTCGCCGAGACCGCGCTGGGCGCAGAAGACCCTCAGGTCGACTTCGTCGCAGCCGATGTGCACGACCTCGTCCTCGAAGATCTCATGCACCGCGCCGATGAGCCCATGCATCAGTTCGGCTGCCAGCTTGCTGGTCGGATCCACCGAGTTGAACTTGAGGTCCTGTTCGCTGCGATCGCCAGCGAAGCAGGCATCCCAACGCGGATGGCCGACCAGCCAGCGCGTGTGGCCGAAGCATTCGATCTCGGGGATTACCCGCACCCCACGCTGACGGCCGAGCGCGACCAGGGCGCGCAGCTCGTCGGTCGGCAGGGCATGCGGGGCGGCAAGGTCCTCGAATCCGGGCAGCACCGCGGTCAGGCCGTGGTCGTCGCAGAAATGCAGTACCAGCGTGTCGTAGCCCCAGTCGGCTATCTGGCCGAGGAGTCCGCGATAGTAGCCGTGCTGTTCGATCAGGCGGCTGCAGTCGATCATCAGGCCGCGCATGTCGGCCTCCTTCCGTCAGACAGATGCGGCCGGTCAATGGCGGTGTGCATAGCTGCGAGCCTAGCGGTGGCGGGAGGCGGAGACACGGCGCAGCTGGTCGGATAGCGTTGTATCTTGCGACCACGATCGCAAGATTTGCCGCATGCATCGCCTGAGCGATCTCCTCGCCCTGTGGACGGCGCTATCTGCGGCCAGCCGCAGCCCGGGTCGCACGAGGATCCTGCCGGTCGGCCGCAGCGTGGCCCAGGGATTCGGACTGCATCCGGTCGCGACCCTGGCCGTCGCCCTGGCCGGCGCGGTACGTGTCGAATGCCCCGGCAGGCGGCCATGCGACCTCGCGCCGCGAGACGCCGTCGTGATCGCGGCTGGTGCGCTGCACCGGCATGCTCCGCTGCGAGGACAGGCCGCCACCCTGGAGCTCGGCTTCGACTACGCGGTGTGCGACCTCGAATTCCACACCGCCACCTTCACCGTGCAGGCGAGCATGCCGCGCCAGCCGGCCGAAGACCTGGTCGGCCAGCTGCTGGCCGGCGAGCAGGCGCCGCTCGCCACGCTGCTCGGCCTCGTCCTCGAGCAGCCGCTGCGCGATCTGCAGCCACTGCCTGCAGCGGCCCGGCGCATGCGCGACCGCATCCGCAGCCACGGCCTGACCCCGATCACCGCCGCCGACGTCGCCGCGGCCGGCGGACTGCAGCCGAGTCGCGCTTGGCAGCTGTTCCGCACCCATTTCGGCTGCACTCCGCGCCAGGCCCTGGAGCGCCGCCGCTGCGCCGTCGCCGCCTCGTGGCTGGCTCAGGGCATGGCGGTCGGCGAGGTAGCGAAGCGCTGCGGTTTCCGTGATCGTGGCACCTTTGCGCGCGCCTTCCGACGAGTGCACCGGCGCTCTCCAAGCAGCGGGACCTAGCGCGCCGCCTCCTGCACCGTGATGGCGAAGAGCTGCAGCGGTTTGCTGCCGAGGCAGGTCAGCTCCAGGCGGTCGGCGACCGGCGCCACCGGCCAGGGGAAGCGGTGGATGCAGGTGATGCCGTACGGCGGATTCGGCGTCAGCAGATAGCGCACGCGCATCGGATCGACGTAGGCCAGACCGCCCCCGGCCCACATGTGCTCGCCCAGCGGAGCCCACCAGTCGCACAGGTGGCGGATCGCCAGCAGGTCTTCCTCGAACACGACCCGGCCGCGCAGGGTCAGACGCAGTCGGGCTCCAGGGCGGATCTCTTCGCCGTCGCGCGGCTGGCTCACCGCGAGATGCAGATCGGCGATCGGCCGCGTCGGCACGGCGATGCTCAGCGACGTGCCCGGCGTTATCTCGGCGTGGGTGCGCGTCACCGGCGCGAAGCGGAATGGCACCCCGGCCAACTCGACAGTGCCGATCGGCAGCCCGGCGACGTCCGGGTAGATCTCCTTCCACGCCTTGCCGAGATCGAGGGCGTTCCAGCCGGCAGCGGATTTGGCTGCTGGCCGGCGTAGAGCCTGCCACGAATCAGCCTGTTGATCGAACACTGCCAGCGAGACCTCGATGTTCTCGCGCCGGTTATGCGCCATCCAGGCCGAGCGGTAGGCGGTGCGGGCGGCGGCCAGCTGCTTCAGCGCCGCCGGAATCAGCGCTGGGCGGCGGGCGGCCTGGGCGCGCAGGTTGACCGAGGCGAGCCGCTCGATGGCGACCGCGAGATGGTCGAGGTGCCCGCGCTCACGCAGCGCCTGCCTGCGGCAGACGGCGAGCAGGCGCCGCGCCTCGGCCAGCTTGCGCGCATCGGCGGCGACTGCCGCGGTGGTGGCCAGCTTGCCGGCCTTGGCCAAGCGCACCCAACCAGGAGCGGGCAGGCGGTGCAGACGCCAGGCCTGACCGGGCGACACCGCCAAGCCGGATTCCAGCAGACGGCGCAGCCGGGCCAACTCGGGGATGTGGCGGCCGTGGAACACGCCGTGGAAGCGCGCCTCGACCGTGGCGTCGTCGGCGCTCACCCCGCTCCAGCCCTGCTCGGCGCAGGCGGCGAACAGCGGCCAGCCGAGGTCGCGGCTGTTTTCGTAGCCGTCATCGCCCCACTGCGAGGCGCCGAAGGCGGTGACGCGGGCGGGGTCGGCGACCGCGCGCCAGTTCGCCCACTGCTGCTGCGTCGCGGCGAGCGGCGCGTGCAGGAATGAGCCCCAGCTGTTGTAGCCGGCGAGGATCCAGGCCTGGTCGCGATGGCGCAGCAGACCAGGCATCGCCTCGCGCGCCTTGCCGCCAGCCGTGCCGTAGTCCCACGCCACCGGCGTCGCCGCCGGGTGCAGCTTCGCCAGCAGATCGCAACCGAAGTGGTTGTAGAGCATGTCGGCCCAGAACAGCGGCGTCTTGCCGCGCGCGACCAGCTGCTCGCAGCACCAGTTCACGTGCTCGGCGAAGCCGTCGGCATCGAGGCCGAGGATCTCATCGAAGCACATGTGGAACCACGGCGAGGCGAACAGCGGGCAGGCCGCGTCGAGAACCTTGAGCAGATGCTCGCGCACCGCCGGGTTCTTCGGCTCGAAGCTGCTCGGCGGCTGCCAGGTGCGCGCTCCCAGAGCGCGGTAGCGCGGCAGGCGCAGCAGATTCTCCTGGTGGCCGGCCAGCGACAGGGTGGGGAAGACCTCGACCTGCCAGCGTTCGCCCTCGGCGACCAGCTCGCGCAGTTCGGCCGGGGTGAAGGCGCCGCGGCTCTCGCCCAGCTGCGGCAGGCCGTCGATGCGCAGCATGTCCTCGATGTAGGGCGTGTAGTGGCTGATCTTGAAGGCGGAGAGATGGCGGATGACGCGGCGGAAGTCCGCCATCGTCGAGACCTGCTTGCGGCTGACGTCGTCGTGGTGGTAGCGCACGCGGTACTCGGGCCAGTCGACGATGTCGAGGCACGGCGGCCTGGCCGCCTGGGCGAGGATCTGGCGCAGGCTCTGCAGGCCCCAGACCAGACCGTGGGCGTCGGCGCCGACGACGGCGATGCCCTCGGGCGCGACGCGCAGGGCGTAGCCCTGGGGCCGCTCCGGCGCGGTCGGCAGCGCGGCAGCGCCCAGCGC
>JALHRW010000038.1 GCA_022841245.1 Planctomycetota bacterium | reverse complement strand
GCGGCCCCCCCCGCCACCACCGTGCCGCCGGCAGACTCGCCCTTGGAAGAGCCGGTCGCGGCCAGGCCGCGCTCGACCACCGCCATGGCGTGCACTTTCTCCGAGCCCAGCGCCCAGTTGGTCTTGTCGAACTTGTAGGCGATCTCGCCGTTGACCTCGGTGAGGTCCTTGCCGTTGAACCAGCCCTTGCCGAGGTCGCGGGTGACGCCGAAGAGGTCATCGAGGGCGCCGGTGCTGCGTGCCTTGCCATGCTCATCGAAAAGGCCGCACAGGTGGTCGGCGACGACCAGCCCGCCGCCCTTGGCGAAGGCCTTGATGGCGGCCGCCTCGGCATCCGACAGGCAGAGGGTGCGGCTGAGCACCAGCATCTTGATCCCGCGCTTGGCCAGCGAGCCGTCGAGCAGGTGGTCCTGGTGGACGAACACCGGCTGCACGCCGCTGTCCTGCAGCGACTTGATCCAGGCGACCCGGCTGAGCCCGCCGGTCGAGATGGCGTTGTCCATCGACGAACTGCGGTTGGGCCAGGTCTTGCGGTGGCAGGCCGCGTCGAGGGCCCACGAGACTTGGACGCTGGGGTGCGAGTAGTAGATGGCAACTGCGTCGGCCTGCAGGGTACCGTCGATGATCGCCTGCGACACCGGCCCCTGCACCTCCTTGAAGGTCTCAGCGAGGGGGGCGATGTGGTCGGCGGCCTTGCCGTCGGTGATCCAGCCGTCCGGCCAGGCGATGACGCCGCGGTTGCCCTGGCACAGGTAGTACCAGAGGAACCACGAGTCCAGACGCTTGTTCTTGCTGGAGAAGTAGGTCTGCATGCGCGGCCGTTTCTGTGTCCACAGGCTGCGCAAGAGGGCGTTGGTGCCGTTGATGTCGTAGCATTCGACCCACTGCACGGCCTTGGTCAGCTTGCGCCAGTCATAGCCGCCCCACGGGCTGGGATGCTGGCCGCCGACGAAACCGGCAGGGACGCTGGGGTCGATGCGATTGGTGAAGTAGGTGAGCTCGCTCAGGACCTCGGCGAACTGCGTGTCCATGGCGGCGCGCCAGTCGCACCAGGCGCTGAGATTGACCTTGCCGATGCCGCCGTGGGTCAACTGCTCGCGCACCTGCTCGTAGGTCGTGGGCGGGACGCTGGCGAAATTCGTGTGGTTGCTACCGTACTGGGCGTTGAGCCTGTCGATCGTCCCGTACTGCTTCTCGAGTTCCTTGCGGTAGAATGCCAGGGCGTGCTGGCCGCTGTCGACCTCGGCCGGCGAGCAGAAGCTGCCCAGGCTGATCTCGTCGTCGAAGGCGTAGGCCACCGCGGTCGAACCCTTGGCTGCGCCGACGTTGCGGGTGAGGAAGTCATGCAGCTTGGCGATGGTCGCCGGATCGGCCAGGCTGTTGGGGCGCGCGATCAGGTCTCGATTCTTCCTGACCGCGTCGGCGTTCTTGCCGAGGTGCAGGTAGCCTTTATCGGCGGCATGGTCGACGTAGAATGGCCAGTTGTTGGCCTTGCCGAAGGCGATCAGTTCGGCGTTGGTCCGGTCGACGTGGAAGCCGTTGAGGTTCAGCGATTCGTATACCGCCTTGTCCTTGCGGACATCGGTCTTGAACTGCCACATCAGGATGATGAAGCGGTCCCAGTTCTTCGGCGGCGCCACGTCGGGTACGGCCTCCAACGCTGGCAGACAGCCAAGGGTCGCGGCGAGGAGGAGCAGAGCAGTTGGCAGGCGCATGGGTTCTCCGACCGGAAGTAATACTACGATATACCAGAACGATGGATGCACCGGCACGTGACCGAATTCTGCCGCGACCCATGACAGAAAATCTATATGCGATTTGACATGGCCGTAGAGTGAGGCCCTCAGTAGAATTTGACCATATTTCCAGTCCAATAGGCGTTAGCGGCAATTCCCCGTTGTGTCAGTGCAACGGCCATACATCGGTAGCTGTGTAGATCGGCTTGCGATGCTATACCAGGCTATCTCTTCGCTAGAAGCCGGTCCCCAGCCGTCCCCTCGCCTGCCGTGGTTCCCGAGCCGGTGCGACGTGCTCCTACGCGCTGCAGGCCGAGATCCCCGCCGGCTATGCGGTGATCTCCACCGGGCGGGCGCCGGCGCCGCCGTCTTTACGGGTCGCCAGGGGTGAAGTGGTGAAGTCGGTGCGGGCATAGCGGACGGTGGGGAGCGGGCCGGCCCGGTTGTGCCGGTAGGTGTCGACGCCGCGGCAGAGGTAGGTCTTGAAATGGGGATTGGCGGCGGGATCACAGGTCACGCAGGCCGCCGAATAGCGCATGGTCAGGCCGATGCGCGGGCAGTCCGAGGTGTTGGCCGGCGAGCCGTGGACGATGCCGTCGTCGTGCAGCGAGGCGCAGCCAGCCGGCAGCTCGAGCGCGACAGCCGAGTCCTCGCGGAAGGTGCCCTGCTCCAGCTCGAGGTTCAGCACCGAGGCGCTGGCTCCGGGGTCGTGGCGGCGGTGCACCAGCAGGCCGGCCTTGTGCGTGCCCGGCACCACCCGCATCGCCGCGTTGGCGATGGTCGTGTCGGTGAACGCCAGCCACACGGTGACGGTGCGGAAGAGCGGGCACAGTCCCCAGTAGTAGGCATCCTGTTGCCAGGCGACGGTGCTGCTGCTGCGCGCCGGCTTGATGAAGAAGGAAGAAGTTGCTGGCCCAGAGGAAGAAGTCGGGCCCGAGCAGCCCTTCGACGCGGTCGAGGATGCGCGGATCCATGCACAGGTCGTAGAGCCAGCGGCTGCTCTCGTGCCATTCGCGGATGGCGCGGGCGTCCTCGCCTGGGCGCAGCAGGCGCAGCAGCTCGGCAAGGCCCTGGTTGTGCTCGCGCATCTCGTCGGCGGAGAAGAGTGGCGGCAGCTCGGTGAGGTAGCCATCGCGGTGGTAGGCAGCGATCTGCTCGCTGGTCAGGGAGGTGCTCATGCCGTCGCTCCTGGCTTGGCGGAGCTGCCGGTGTGGTCAGGATCCACCGCCGGATGGGCAAGATACTACGGTCATCGTTGGAGAGCGCAGGGCTGGGCCGGCCCGATAGGCGGCCGGGCCGCTGACCATGGCCCAGCTGATCAATCGGCTCAGCGCCACTGTGGTGACACGGTTCAGTACCTATTGCGACGCAGACGCAGGAAGAGGAGCATGAGGAGCGACAGTGTGCCACCCAAGCCGCAGCCGCCCCCACCCCCATCCCCATGCACTGATACGCCTGCTGGGCCGCTGCGGATGGTGAGGCTGCCGGCAGTTCCCGAGATGACGTAGTTGGCTGCACCCATGCCAGTGGTATCAACGGAGATGGGATAGGTCCCGATCGGGCTGGCGAGGACGGCGGTGGTGGAGAGCAGAGGAGCACCACTGACCACACTGGCGGTGTCGCCCGCCTTGAACCCTGTGATGGTGAATGTCAGTGGAGGGTTGGCGGTGTTGAGCTGCCGGGATGCATCAATGGCTCTGACGATCAGCCATGCTTTCCCCACCGTGAGCACTCTGGTCTTGTCGGCAGCGGCGTAGGAGGCATTGCCCGCCTGGCTAGCAGTGATGGTGGAGGTGCCGGCGCCGACGATGTGGATCTTGCCGGCGACGATGGTGGCGACGGCGGTGTTCGAGCTGGCGTAGGCGACAGGCAGGCCGGAGGAGGCGGTGGCGCCCGGGGCGATGTCCGCGTCGCCGTAGGTTGCGGTGGCGAGCGCCGGGAAGGTGATGGTTTGGGCCGCGGTGCCGACAGTGAGGACACCAGATACGGCGACGAAGGAGTAGTTGGCGGCGGCCATGCCGGCGACATCGACGGTGATGGGATAGGTCCCGACCGGGCTGGCGAGGACGGCGGTGGTGGCGAGCACCGGCGTACCGGAGATGACGCTGGCGGTGTCGCTGTACTTGTACCCGGTGATGGTGACGGTGAGGGGCGGATTGGCGGTGTTGAAGGGCCTGGACTTGGCGTCGGCGGTGACGGTGAGGACGGCTTTGGCGATGGTCAGCACGCGGGTCTGGCTGGTGGCTGCCGCATAGGAGGCATTGCCCGCCTGGCTGGCGGTGATGGTCGTGGTGCCAGCGCCGACGATGTGGATCTTGCCGGCGACGAAGGTGGCGACGGCGGTGTTCGAGCTGGCGTAGGCGACAGGCAGGCCGGAGGAGGCGGTGGCGCCGGGGGCAAAGTCCGCATCGCCATAGGTTGCGGCAGCGAGAGCTGGGAAGGTGATGGTCTGGGCGAGGGGCGCTGGGGCGATGCTGATGGCCAGGGTGGCGGCGCCGGTGCCGCTGGCGTTGGTCGCGCTGATCGTGGTGTTCGTCGTGCCAGTGGCGCTCGGAATGCCGGAAATGACGGCCCCCGTGCGGGAGAGACCGGCGGGCAGCGGGCTGGCTCCGTAGGCGATCGGGGCGTTCGAGGCGGTGATCGTGTAGCTGAAGGGCGTCCCGACCGTTCCGCTGGCAGCCAGCGGGCTGGTGATGGCCGGTGGCAGGGCGGTGGTGGTGCCGCCGTCGGCCAGCGCCTGGATCTCGCAGCGCAGCAGGGCGCGGGTGTAGATGCGCACATCATCGATGGAGCCTTTGAACAGGCGGGTGGCGCTGTGGGCATCGCTGCCGATCCGAACTGCGTTCACCGTCTGGCTGGCATGCGCGAGGTTGTTCACCGCAACGGTGGTTGATCCGCCCGAGCAGACATAGAGGGTCGCCTTGTCCGCCTCGACGACGCCGGCGATCAGGGCCCACTGATTGGCGGGGATGGTCAGACCGCTGTTCCAGCCCCAGGTGCTCGATGCGCCGCTGTTCCAGGAATAGTGCAGGTTCTGGTCGGCGCCGTAGAATAGGCCGCAGGGTTGGGCGCTGCGCGAGAAGACGAGGCCGGAGTAGTCGGCGGTCTTCACGCCTTTGACCCAGGCAGTGAAGGTCATCGTGCCGCTGGTAGCGGAGAAGTCGGGAATGCCGATGTGGTCATCGACGCCGTCGAGATCGGCGGCGCCGGCCAGGACCCCGCTCGGGTTCCAGGTCGTCCCCCCGACCAGGGAGCCGAGATGGTTGAAGCCCGAGGTATCGGCGGCGGAGAGTCCGCTGCCGTCATCGAGGCGCCACCATCCCGCCAGACTGGGATCGACGCTACGGTAGGTGAAGGTCGCCGTGCTATTCGCAGCGATAGTGTTGGGGGTGGTGGCGACATCCTGGATGTCGTTGACCGTCACGGTGCAGGTGGTCCCGTCGGTCAGGGGCGGTGCAACCGTCAGCGTCACGGTGCTGCCATCGCCGCTGCGCACGGCGGCGGCCACGGTGCGGCCACCATCGAGCGCGTAGTTGCCGGTCCGCTCGCTGCCATGCGAGCCGCTGCCCGGTGTGACCGGCTCGCTGAAGCTGACGGTGATCAGGGTAGGATAGCCAGGGGAAACAGCGGCGAGCAGCACCGGCGGCGTGAGATCGGCCGTCACCGTCAGGCTGACCGTAGCCGAGGCGGTGGCGCCAATCGCGTCCCGGATGATGTAGGTGAAGGAGTCGGGGCCGACATAGGCCAAGGCTGGCGTGTAGCGGATCGAGGACCCCTCGATGACGGCGGTGCCGTGGGCGGGCGCGGTCCGGCTGTGGATGCCGAAGGCATGTCCATCCGGATCGGCGTCATTGGCCAGGACCGGGATCAGCACGCTGCCGTTGGCCGGGACGGACGCCGAGTCCGCGATCGCCACCGGCGCGGCATTGGTGGTGGTGGCGGTGAAGGATCGGGAGGCCGACTGCTTCCCGTCCCACACCGTCACCGTGATCGCGCTGGATCCGACCGCCGGCAGCGCGGTGAGCGTGAGGGTGCGGTTGGCGCCGCTACCGCCGCAGCTGAGGTTGCCGGAGGGGATCGGGGTGCGATTGGCGCTCTCCGCCCAGACCAGCAGCTTCGCGGCCGGGGTCTCGGCATCGCCGATGGTGAAGGCGATGGTCCTGCTGCCGGCAGCAACGAGGGTCTGGTTGGCGATGGTGGTGATGGTGGGTGCCGTCGCGCCTGCAGCCGGGGTGTGGAAGCGCCCCAGCTTCAGCGTGCCGTCGCCGAGCATGACCATGCCGCGATGCCATAGCACGTCGGTGCAATAGGAGACGAACCAGCGCCGGAAGGCCTCGCCGTGGCAGCGCCCGAGCCCGAGGTCGTTGTAGAAGAGGGACGCGCCCAGCATCGAGCCCGTCTTGGTGCTGCCCACGGCATTCAGGCCGTACCCGGGGGTGAACAGGCGGACCCCGGCGATGTAGTTGCCGTTCGTGTAATCGGCGCCCGAGCAGTTCCAGCAGTTCCAGAACAGGCGGGCGGGGTCGCCGGCGGCGACCTGGCCCGAGACCACGCCCTGTCCGCCCGGCAGATGCAACGTTGCACTCGAATGGCACATGAAGAACTCGGTCTCGTAGCCCTGGCGCCAGCGCCCGGTCCAGTCGGCCGCGTCGGTGGAGACTCCGGCGATCTCGTTGGTGATCCGCGTATTGTCGGCATAGGCCGCGGACATCTCGTAGGTGCCGTAGGACTTCCAGTCGTTGTCGGCCCAGTACAGGCTGCGGTCGGGCAGGCGCAGGTCGCCGGTACGGAAGCGGTGGACCTTGTCGAAGTAGCGCTGCATCAGGGCGACCTCGCCCTCGCCGAACACGGTCATGTTCGAGTTCTTGATGCGCGACACCCAGATGCCTGGGTTGATGCCGCTGTAAGCCGGCCCGTCGATCTTGCCATCCCCCCGGACGCTCCAGGCGACATTCAGATCCATGAAGTAGAGATCGAAGGGGAAGCTCGCCGCGCCGCTCCAGTCGGCGGCGTTGTAGTAATGGATGATCGGCAGATCGCCGACCAGGACGGCGCCCTTCAGCCCGGCGTGCCCGGCGAGGTAGCCGCGCAGATCGCTGGGCTTCTGTTGGCCGACGGCGGTCAGGTCCCAGTCGCGGACCACTGGGGCCCAGCCTTCGGCGACCAGATCGGCGACGTAGATGTCCAGCCTGTCCTGGATCAGCGGCTTCAGGTTCTTGTTGACGACGATGGCGACGGGGTCGGCGCCGGCGGCGATGGCGGCCAGGAGGAGGGTGAGGAAGGTCCGGAGCAGGCGGGTCACGGCGGTCTCCGATCAGGGGGTCCGGTCGATCCTGGCGAGGGACGCGGTGGCGAGACGCACCGCCTCCTGCCAGGGGGTCAGCGCGAAGGCTTCCTGCGGCCGGAGCGTCTCCAGCCGGGCGAGGTGGGCGGCCACGGCCGGCCGCGAGGCGGGATCGGCGATGCTGCCGAGCGCCTGGACGGCGGCGTTGTCCAAAGAGAGGTCCTCATGACGAGCCAGTTGCTCCGTCATGGCTGGTACCGCCCGCCGGTCGCCGCAGGCGCCCAGGGCGGCGATGGCGGCGATGGCGATCGGCGGCCCATAGCCATCCGGTCGCTGGCGTTCGCCGGCGAGTGTCGCCAGCAGGGCCGGTACCGCCGGCCGGTGCGCCAGCCGTTCGAGGATCTGCGCTCCCTGAATGACGACGGTCGGGTCGGGATCGGCCAGGGCGCGGATGGCTGCGGCCGGCAGAGCGGGGTCGTCGGCCGCCAGCATCCGCGCCAGGCGTTCGCGGCGCAGGATCGGGTTCGCCTCGTCGGCGAAGACCGGGGTCTTGCCGCCTGCATCACCTGCGGGCTGGACGACAGGCGATGCGACAGGGATGGGCATGTGCGGTGCAGCGGTACCGGTACCGGCAGCGACAGGGGTCGCTCCGTGTGCATCCCCGGCCGGAGTGGTGGGCTCTGCCCGGCCGACGGTGCTGGCGGGAGCCGGTTGGGCCGCTGCTGGCGCAGGCATGGGCGCGACCTGGGGCGGGGCGGCCAGCCGTGGTGGCCTGGTGCCAGTCTCGCGGCGCAGCGGCTCTGCGGCAACCGGCGGAGGCGAGGGGGGAGCCTCATGACGCCACCATAACAGTGCCGCCAGCGCCAGGGCCGGCAGGCCGAGGATCGCCGCTGTCCTCCGGCCGAGGCGTGGCCACGGGCGGCCTGCGGGAGCGGACATCTAGCGATCCTCCAGATCCGGCATTTCGACGCTGGCGTTCCGCCGGATCTCCTCCAGCGTCAGCAGGCGGTCGTGGATGACGAGGCGGCGGTAGCAGATCGGGACATAGGCGTTCGGCTGCCCCGGCACCGGGGCGATGGCGATGCCGCGCATGGACAGGTGCGTTGCGGCACCGGCGCTGTCCAGCAGACGGCGCTCGAGGTCGCTACCCGGCGCCCCGACGAGGATGCGGCGGTAGCCGCCCTCGATGATGTCGATGCCCTCCGGCCCATAGCGCAGGACGACGCTGCAGACCCTGGTGTCGGCGATGCCGACCTGGAAGGCGATCCCGTGGTCTGGCTGGCCGTCAGGGTGGAGGAACTCCAGCAGGGAGACCTCCTGGCCGATCAGGCCGGAGCAGGACCAGACGATCTCGATGCTCAGCGCGCGGGCGAGGAGGGCCTGCCGGATGCGCCCGGAATCGCCGTTCCAGTCGAGCCTGGCCCCGTTGCGCAAGGTCAGGCCGCGGTCGCTCCAGGCTGCGCTGCCGCTGGGCGTGTGCAGGAAATCCATCGCTGGCGTTCGCCCCGAGCGGTCGCGGACCAGGTCCCCGGCGCCCTCGTCGAAGCGGAGGTCGAGGAGCGGTTGCCCATCCACCCGGCCCAACCGGCGCGCGGCTGCAAGGGCGGTGCGGTTGCGGACCGTCCTGCCTCCGTCAAGCGATGCGTTGCCTTGCCAGGCATCGCCGGGGAAGAGCAGGTCGCTGGTACCGGGGGCTGCCAGATCGCTGACCGCAACGATGCCCTCCTCCACCGTGGCGCTGGTCCCGTCCAGGCCGACCGCCAGACGGAACCGCGTTCCGAGCGCGCTCAGCCGCTGCCGGCCGGCGTCGAGGGCGAAGCGGACGCCGGGCTGCTGGCGTGCGACCTGCACGGTGCCGGCACCATCGAGCAGGACGCCGCGAGCCTCGCCGTCGCTCAGCCGCAGTCGCGCCCCTGGGGCCAGGGTCAGGGTGCTGCCATCCGGCCAGCGTAGTTCGCCTGCTCCGCGAAGGATCTGGCCGGGGGCCACAGCCAGTCCGTCGTAGACCGCCGTCCCGGCCCTTGGCTCCGGTCTGGCCGTCCCGGTCTGGGCCAGGAACGCGATGGCGAGGCAGGCGGCGAGCGCACCGCCGGCCAGGGCGAACAGGGGCCAGCGGCGCCTCGGGGCGGCTGCCGACCGGGGAGCCGCGGCCCGCAAGCCCGCTTCCTGGCGCAGTCCAGCAGTCAGGAGCAGTTCGGACCGGAAGGCCTGGCGGGCGGCAGGGTCGGCCTCAAGAGCGGCGACCAGTTCTGCCATGCCGGCCTCATCGAGTTCGCCGTCATGGTACCGGGCGAGCAGGCTGGGAATGGTCTCAGACATGGGCGCCGCCATCGGCCTGCAGGCAGTGCATGAGGCTGCGGCGAGCGCGCAGCAAGGTGGTGCGGATGGAGGCGCGCGGCATCCCGGCGCGGTCGGCGAGGTCGTCGCCGAGCACGTTCTCGCCATAGCGCAGCAGTAGCAGGTGCCGGACGCGTTCGCTCAGGCGATCGAGGCAGCTGTGCAGGCGGGCCATCCGCTCTGGTCCAGGCGGCGCCTCGGTCTCGGCCTGTTCCAGCAGGTCGGCAAGGCGCTCCCGGACCAGGGGGGCATGGCGGCGGTGGGTGCTGGACTCGCGCCAGTGGCGGTGCGCCAGATTGCGGGCGATGCCCCTGGCCCAGGGCACGAAATCCCGCGCAGGGTCGTAGGCCTCGGGATCGCCGATGATCTCCACTAGGGTGTCCTGCAGGAGATCCTCAGCCAGGCCCAGGTCGCCAACCAGGGCGAGCAGGGTGCTGAGTATCTCGGTGCGGTGGCGGACGGCCAGGCGGGAGACCAGGGCCTGTTGGGGATCCTGTGGCATGCCGCAGACCATTCACCTGGAGCGGTCATCTGTGCACAGGAAATTGGGCCCACCGGCCAGGCACGTCACCTGGTCGGAAGCCGGGGGTTCTCCTATGGCCGTACGAGTAGGCTTCAGCTTGGGATGCAGGTAGGGCTCGTGCGGCTTCACCGCCGTGACGATCTGGTCGAAGACCCGGGGCCGGACGGGGCGCCGAGGGTCAGCAGCACGGGGGCGTTGCCGCTGCTAGGACCTGCACCATCGATTCGTGCACACAACCGTCGTTCAGGCCACAGACAGGGACACGGACGCCAGCATGCTTGCAGTACACCAGACAGGAGTCCGCGTGGCCCTTCCCTCCGACCTCATCGCCACCGAGCGTGACCTGGAGCACCGCACCATCCGCGACCTGGCCCGGCGCTACCGCGACCTCGCCAGCGAACCGAAGCAGGCCGAGCGCCGCGCCGCTTGGCGGGCGCATCAGGTGCTGCAGCGGACGCGGCCGCTGATCTACGTGCGCGGATACGCCTGGCGTGAAATGGCGGAATCGCGAGTGCTGTGCCGCGACCCCGAACTGCGCGCGGTGGAGAACCAACTGCGCCAGGCCCTCTTCCTCGACACCTGCGGTGACGACTCGGTGGTCGAGCCCTGGGTCACCATCGAGGCCGTCCGCATCCTGCCCGAGGGCGGCTTCTGGGGTGTGCCGGTGCCGTGGACGCACAGCGACCAGGAGGACGGGGCCGGGGTGTGGGATCCGCCGCTCAAGACCGAGGCCGATCTCGACCGCCTGCAGGCGCCGACGCACCGCATCGACGAGACGGCGACCGCCGTCCGGCTGGCGACGGTGCAGGAGGCGCTCGACGGCATCCTGCCGGTGCATGTGCGGCGCGGCTGGGGCATGTGGTCCTGCGACCTCTCGACCGAACTCGGCCGCCTGCGCGGCATCGAGCAGCTGATGCTCGACATGGCCGACCGGCCGGCGTGGCTGCACCGCCTGGTCGGCTTCATGACCGACGCGCTGGTGGCGCTGCACGCGCAGACCGCCGCCGCCGGCGACTGGACCGCCAACGAGCACACCAACCAGTGCCAGCCCTACGCCGCCGGGCTGCCCGACCCCGGCCATCCCGCCGCACCGGTCGGCATGGACCGGCTGTGGTACTTCATGGCCTCGCAGGAGTTCACCAGCGTCGGCCCGCGGCAGTGGGAGGAGTTCCTCTTCCGCTACCAGGAGCGCATCGCCAGACCCTTTGGCCTGGTCGCCTACGGCTGCTGCGAGGACCTGACCCGCAAGCTCCCCATGCTGCGCCGCCTGCCCAACCTGCGGCGCATCGCCGTCTCGCCGTTCGCCAACGTCCGCGCCTGCGCCGAGGCGATCGGCACCGGCCATGTGGTCAGCTACCGTCCCAGCCCGGCGGACATGGTCGCCTACGGCTACGATGAGGCGCGCATCGGCGGCATCCTGCGGCGCGACCTCGCCCTGCTGCGCCACAACCACTACGACATCACGCTCAAGGACGTCGAGACGGTGCAGGGCGATCCGGAGCGGATCGTGAAGTGGGTGGCGCTGACCCGGCGCATCGCCGAGGAGCTGCGCGGCTGACCGCCGTGCGCATTGCGCCGCGACCCCGCGGGCGAGGATGCCCCCGTGCCGCGTCCCGCCGTGCCGCTGGTCCCCTTCCCGCCCGGGCTGCCGGTCGCGAACGGCGGTTTCGGGCTGTTCCGCGCCAGCCCCGGCACGCTGCCGGTCACCCTGGTGTTCCGCGACTGGGATCTGCTCTGGCTGGTCGGCGGCCGCCTCGGGCTGCGCTACATCGGGGTGGCGACGCTGACCGCGGGGCCGGGCGACCTGGTGGTCATCCCGCCGTTCCAGCCGGTGGAGGTGAGCGAACGGGCCGACGGGCTCGCCTACTGGTTCTGCCACGCCTCCTTCCTCCTGCCCGGGGAGGGGATGAAGGAGCTGCCGGCAGCCGATCAGCGCGGCCCGGGCGACGGACGCCTGCTGCCGCTGCTCCTCCCGGCCGGCACCGCCACCAGGGCCGCCGCCAGCTTCCGCGCGCTCACCCGGATGACCGCCGCCAGCCGCGACTGGGCCCGGCAGCGGCATGTGCTCGACCTCTTCGCCTCCCTGGCCGCGGCCTGCCCGCCGCGCACCGCCGACGCGGCGGTGGTGGCTGCCGTGCATGACCACCGCCTCGGCCGGCTGCTGCAGCGCATCGATGCCGATCCGGCCCATGCCTGGACGGTGGCTGGCCTGGCCCGCCTCGCCGGCCTCAGCGTCAGCCAGTTCAACGCCGTGTTCCGGCGCCACTGCGGCTGCGGCCCCAAGCGCTACCTGGTCGAGACGCGGCTGCGCCTGGCCTTGCGCCACCTGCGCGAGGAGGCGGGCGGCACGATCCAGGCCGCCGCCACCGCCGCCGGCTTCTCGTCGCAGCACCTCTTCGCCCGCCAGTTCCGCGCCCGCTTTGGCGTCACCCCCAGCGCCTATCGTGCGGCGGCGGGGCTGGTGTGCTGAGCGCAAAACGGCCATCCTCCCCACCAGGGCCCCGGCCACGCGCCCATTGGCTCCTGGCCGGTCGACAGCGATGAGGACGTCTGCAGCGTGTCATTGCATGCCCTGTTGAATCCGTTCCGCCGAACGACCCATCGGGTGCGGAGGAGTGCGGAGTGAGGGGCATGGCGATCATCCTCTACGGCCTGGAGTGGAGGGTCCGGTGCGACGCTCCCCTACGCGACCGTCCAACCTCGAGGCGGGTTCCCCGGGCGCGTCGAGGCGGCGCGGTCGGGCGGTCTTCCATTCCGTCCTCCCATCGCACGCCTCGACGGCAGGGGACGCGTCGGTTCCATGGCCGGCGCGGTCGGGATCGCGAGTGCGCGGGCGGCCTGACCGGTGCGGTAGGCGGCCGGGCCGACGCCCATGGCACGGCTGAACATCCGGCTCAGGTAGTGACGGTTGGGGAAGCCGCAGGCGCGCGCCACCGCCGGCAGATCGGTCTGCCCCTCGGTCAGCAGGCGGCAGGCGCGGGCGACCCGGCGTTCAATGATGAAGCGCCCAGGCGTGGTGCGGTAGGTGCGGCGGAAGGCGCGGATGAACGGTTGCGGCCGCATGCCGGCCGTCGCCGCCAGTTCGTCCACCGCCAGCGGCCGGTGCAGGGCCTCCTCGACCAGGGCGAGGGCGGCGGCGAAGCGACCGTGCCCAGCTGGGAAGAGACGGGCGCGTGGCGCCGCGCCCAGTCCTTCGATTGCCGCCGCCAGGCAGCGGCAAGCCAGGCCGTGCGCGGCGTGCTGCAGCGCCGGCGGCCAGGCGCCGGCGTCGAGGAGGCGTCCCGTCAGCCGGCGCAACGCCCGCGCCAATCCACCATCACGGATCAGAAAGGGGGCAGAGAAGCAGGATTCGACGAGTTCGCGCGGCCATCCCAGCGGCTCGAAATGGATATAGCGATGCATGACCCGTCGCCGCCACTGGAAGCGGAAGCGGAGCCATCCTGGAATGCAGATGAGGTCATCGACCGGGTAGGCCATCCTCCCACCCGCCCAGGTCAGGGCGACACCTGGGCCATCGGCTAGATAGACCCGCCAGAAGGAGGTCTGGATCGTCGCGCTCTGCCAGCGCTCGCTGACCTCCTCGGCCCCGACGAGGAGCAGGCGCAGGCTGGTCTCGGCGGCACCGCGCAGGCGCCGGCCAGACGCACCGGAGTCGGGGACGGCGAGGAGTTCCGCGACCATGCCAGCATCCTCATCGATCAGGATCAGACACAAGGAGTCAGGATCCGGAACACCATCCCCTGGGATCACAGGCAGGATGCCTGGCATGGACCCAGCCAGCCGCTTCCTCTTCGGCGCCCAGTACTACCGCGCTCCCACGCCCGAGCCGGACTGTTGGGCGCAGGATCTGCGGCGTATGCGCGAGTTGGGCATGGAGTCCGTCAAGTTCTGGGTGCAGTGGCGCTGGAGCCACCGTGCTCCAGGAACCTGTGACTTCAACGACCTCGATCAACTGATGGATCTGGCGGCGGAACATCGCCTCGCCGTACATCTCAACACCATCTTCGACGTTGCGCCGCTGTGGCTGTACGACGCCTTCCCCGACGCCCGCCCGCTGCTCTCCGACGGACGCCGTATCGAACCGCAGGAGGTGGCGCATCGCCAGATCGGCGGCAGTCCTGGGCCGTGCTATCACCACCCCGGCGCACGCACCGTCCGCGAGGAGTTCCTGCGCGCCACCGTGCTGCATTTCCGCGGCCATCCCGCCCTGGCGGCCTGGGATGTCTGGAACGAACCCGAACTCGGCTGTCCATATCGCGACATCGATCTCGAGCGCATGCTCGACTACAATCCGCACACCATCGCGGCGTTCCGCGGCTGGCTGGGCGAACGCTACGGCGGCGACATCGTCCGCCTGAACGCGGTGTGGGGCCGCTGCTACGACCGTTTTGACCAGGTCGAGGCGCCGCGTACCGGCACCTGCATCAGCGACCTGGTCGATTGGCGGCTGTTCCAGGCGGCGACCCTGGTGGCGGAGGCCGACTGGCGCTTGGCCATGGTCGCCGAGTTGGACCCCAGCCGCCTGCGTTTCCTACACGTGGTGCCCAATCTGTCCGAGCGCTGGAACTCGTTCGGGACGGCCACCGACGATGCGGCCCTGTTGCGCCTGGCGCAGGTCGCGGCCTCGACCGGCACCAGCCGGCCATGGCGCTTTCCGCATATGGCGTCGGTAGCCGCTGGGCGGACGCTGTGGAACACTGAGGTGCACATCAATTGCGGGTCGACCGCGCTGCACCAGCCCGTGATCGATCTCGCAGCTCTGCGCCGCGAACTGCTGCCGCAGATCGGCGGCGGGGTGCGCGGCTTCCAGTTCTGGCAGTTCCGCGCCGAGAGTCTCGGACGCGAGGCCCCGGCCTGGGGGCTGGTGCGCCCCGATGGCAGCGATCGCCCGGTCACCGCCGCGGTTGCCGAGTTCTGGCGCCGCCTGTCGCCGTATGCCGACCTGCTCGCCGGATGTCCGGCGCCGCCGGCACAGGCGCGGATCGGTATGTGGCGCAGTGCCGGCAACGAGATCGCGCATGCCGCCATGCACCGCGACCTCTCGCGCCTGACCGCCAGCCTTGACGGCTGGCAGGCGCCGCTGCACTGGCGCAGCCTGCCGCTGCGCATGCTCGACCAGGCCGGGGTTGTCGCCGGCGGCCTGGCCGGGCTGCGCCTGCTGATCATGCCGCAGCCCTACTGGCTGACCCAGGCGGAGGCCGATGCCATCGCCCGCTGGATCGAGCAGGGCGGGACGCTGCTCTGCGACGCCCATCTCGGAGCCTACGATGGCACGCGCGGACGGCACAGCCGTACCGTGCCGGGCTGCGGTCTGGCTGCCATCCTCGGCGTGCAGGAGACGGATAGCACCTCCTCCTTCCATCTCGACCTCGGGACGCGCGATGCGCTGCCCG
Source organism: Planctomycetota bacterium (assembly GCA_022841245.1). Taxonomy (GTDB): domain Bacteria; phylum Planctomycetota; class UBA11346; order UBA11346; family UBA11346; genus UBA11346. Next base: position 16,247 of record JALHRW010000038.1, on the reverse strand, counting down.
ACACGCTCGGCGACGATCTGCGCAAGGCGCTGGCGGCGGGTGCCCGCGGCGGGCGGCTCTTCAGCATGCACTGTGCCGACGGTGGAATGCTCGGCGGGGCCGAACGCTATGCCGAACTGGCCGGCGACGGCCTCGAGCCGCTCGCCTGGGTCTTCCCCAACCGGCCGGTGGTGGCGGCGCGGGAGGTCGGCTGCGGCCGAGTGGTCTATGCCGGCACCGACCTCGGCCTGGCCGCTCGCCTGGGCACAGCTGCCGGACTCGAACGCCTGCTCGACCGCGAATTGGGACGCGCTGGCTTGGAAGCGCCAGGCGGCATGGCCGTGCCGGAGCGACGCCGGGTGCGCATCGACCACGTGCACGACGGCGCAGGACGGCTGCGTTTTGCCGTGGCGCACAACGATGAGGATCAGGCGGTGGAGGTGCGGCTCGGTGGTGGCGCCTGGCGTGGCCTGTTCGACGGCACGGCCGTTGCGGCCGGCAGCAGGACGGTGCTGCCGGGACGATCGGCGGAGCTGTTCGTCCACGAGTAGGTTGTGCCGAAGCGCTGACCGGCGCCCCACCATCCTTGCTGACGTCGAGATGGTCCGGCACAGGCGTGCGCAGCCTTCGATTCGCCTCGTGGAATCGCGTCCGGCAACCGGGTTCGCTGGTGGATCCCTCGTATGGGCAGGTCGCATGCCGACATGGCGGGGGGATTCCCGCCGCCGCAGGATCGCGGCATGGCCTCACCCCGGCCTGCAACCGGCAGCGGAAAGCGATGCGCCCTGGGAGTCCGGCCCTGACCGACCGCGACCACGTCAGGTTGCAGGAGCTGAATCCGCCCAGCCGCAACGAAAGGAAACCGCCATGCTACGCCCTCCTACGTCCCTGCAGCCAAGCAGGTGCCGCCACGGCCTGCTCGCCCTGGCCCTGACCGCCTGCACCGCAGCCGACGCGCTCGACAACTTCATCACCCGCCAGGAGGACAGGTTGATGGACGGGACGAAGGAGTTCCGCTTCGTCGGCGTCAACTCCAGCCATGTGTTCCTCTCGTGGACCCATCCCGAGGCCCCGGTCACCGAGGCCTTCGAGCAGACCGATCTGCTGAAAGCCCTGCGTCAGATGGGCTGCAGCGTCCTGCGCGCCTACTGCATCACCGTCGGCCCGCAACCGCTGGCCGGGGGCATCCCCGGCCATGTGGCCGCGCCCAACACCTTCACCGAAGCCTTCTTCCGCTCCACCGACCGCCTGCTGCAACTGGCTAATGAGCACGGCATCAGGGTGATCGTCGTGCTGAACTGCAATTGGGATTGCGCGGGGGGCAAGGGCGCGTACGCGAAGTTCCGGGGACGCCCGGAAAGGGAGTTCTTCACCGACGCCGACCTCCGCCGGGATTTCAAGGACACCATCAGCTACGTCCTGAACCGCGTCAATGTGTTCACCGGTACCGCCTACAAGGATGACAAGGCAGTGCTCTGCTGGGAACTCGGCAACGAACTCTGGGGCGCACCGCGGGAATGGGTGGCAGAGATGGCCGCGCACATCAAGAGCATCGATGCCAACCACCTGGTCATGGATGACATCCGCAGCGATTGGGCGGTGGACCCCAATGTGGACATCCTGACCCAGCATTATTACCTGAATCATTTCAAGGACTTCACCGCTGCCTGCCGCCAGCACCGGCGATACTGCGCCTCCCCCCAGGTCAAACGCCCCTTCGTGATCGGGGAGTTCGGTTCCCAGGATGCCTCTGGTGGTCCCGGCGTCGCGGCCTTCGGCTCCATGCTGGACGAGGCGCTGGCCAACGGGACCAGTGGCGCCCTGCTCTGGGAACTGGTTCCGCACAGCCGGTTCGGCGGCTATTGCAACCGCCCGCGCACGGTTGCGGAGGGTCCATGCTATCGTTGGCCGGGGCACGACACGCCTGGCACCTACCCGGAGGAGAAGGATGTATTGGCCATCCTGCCCAGATACGCCTTCGCCATGCGCGGGCTCCCGGTGCCTGCGCACCATGGCCCTCCCGAACCACCTGCCATGCTCCCCGTCAACGATGTGCGCAGCATCGACTGGCTGGGCAGTGCGGGGGCCGTCTCGTACATCGTCGAACGGGCGCCCCAGCCCGGCGGCCCCTGGGCCTCCATAGCCTCCGGGGTGACCATCGCCGACCGGCCCCATGTCCCCTTCTCGGACAACAACGCTCGGGAAGGAGCCAGCTATTACTACCGCGTGAAAGCCGTGAACCAGGGGGGAGTTTCGGCCCCGTCGGCGGCGGCAGGACCGGCCAGGCACTTGGTGATGCTGGTGGACGGACTCGATGACTGGTCGAAGACGCACAGCCATACGCCCAACCTGGGATTCTCGACGAACCACCAGAACTGTTTCGAGGGCGACACCTCGCGGGTCTACCGCACCGCCGCTGTTCCTTCCCCTGAGGAGATCGTGTACCATCGGATGGGGATCATCCGGTTCGAGGCCACGGTCTGGTTCTGGCCCGAGGAACCCGTGAGCCATTGCAGCCTGTTCACCTCGGCCGATGGCTCGTCCTGGGCCGAGGTGGACGCATCCATCGCCGGTGGGGCAGGCGACTGGAGGCGGTTCACCTACGTCCTCAACGACCTGACCGGCTGCAACTACGTCAAGATCCGCTACAACAACTTGGCAGGCAAGCCCTGGAGCCCAGGCATCGGGCAGGTGCGGATCACCTCTTTCCCGGAGCCGACCGCCAACAACCGCTGACGTTCAGGTGCCAGCAGGCCGGCTAGCTAGGACCTGTCCGGACGCCAGCGCTGGGGTGGACGGCCGAAGTGCCTGGTGAAGGCAGCACTCAGCGAGAAGGGCGTCGCGTAGCCGACGAGTTCGGCTATTCCGGCAAGTCCGCGGCCACCCTGGACGAGCAGGGCCGCAGCGGTCTCCAGTCGTAGCTTGCGCACCATCGCCATCGGCGTGCAGCCATGGCTGGCCTGACAGCGGCGGCGCAGCTGTTCCGCTCCGATCCCGGTGCGGGCGGCCAGTTCATCGAGGCTCCAGGACCGGCGCAGGTCCTTCCCGACCTCGCGCCACAGCGCCCATAGGGCCTGGTCGCCGGGTTCGCAGAGCAGCAGTTCCGCCTCGCGACGGACCCGGCCGGCGAGCAGGGCGAGCAGGGCGGCATCGCCGCGACCGCGCTGCTCGCGGACGAGGGCGCGCACCGCCTCGGCCAAGCCGGATCCGTCATTACGCAGCAGCCTGCAGCCGCCTCCGCGCAGCAGCGGGCGCAGAAGCGGAGGCCCGGCAGCCCAGGCCAGCTCCCATGAGGCTGAGGCCGCGTAGCCATGGGCGGCACCGGGCGGCAGGGTCAGCACGGATCCCGAGGCCATTTCGCTCCAGGCACCGTCGATCCTGGCCCGCCCCTGCCCGGAGAGGGTGACGATCACGCCCGCGAACTCCGAGGCGACGCGCTGTTCGAGATACGGCGGCTTCGCGCGCATCACGCCGCAGCTGGTCAATCCCACCGCCGCCAATGCCGTGCAGGGCAGCCCGACCCATTCCAGTATCTCCATGCCCTCCAGGATGTGGATCTCGCGTATGTCCGCATCATCGGCGCGCATGGTCCCCGGCCTCCGCCAGGCATGCTGCAGGCCATCACCCGCCTTCCAGGAGCAAGTATGCGCCCGCGCCAGCGATTCCTCGCCGCCCTCCGCCGCCAGCCCATCGACCGGCCGCCGCTCTGGGACATCGAGTTCCATGCCTGGCACGCCTTCGCGCATGGCGCACCGGTACTGGGGACCGCCTTCGCCGCCCTGTCAGAGGGCGAGCGGCGGAGCACGGTCCGTTGCAACGCCGCCATCATCGCCGAGGTGGCTGCCGACCTGGGCATGGATGCGGTCACCGCCCCGGCGAACTGGTGGGAGGATGCTCCGGGCCATCCGGCCTGGTATATCCTGCCTGACGGCTGGGAGTTCCAGCAGGCCGAGGCGCTGGTCGAGGCTGCGCAGGGTCGCTTCGCGGTGGTCGGCAACGCCGGTGGCGTGCTCGGAGCCAGTTATGATGTCGATTTCTGCGTCCGCCTGGTCGAGGATCCCGCCAGCATCGAGGCCGAGGCCGAGGCCGCGCTGCAGCATGGCCTGGCCCGGGCCGCCCGCTTCGCCGCCGCCGGCTGCGAGGCCGTAGTCACCGCCTCGGACATCGCCGACAACCACGGCCCGTTCTTCCGGCCGAGGCATTTTCAGCGCTTCATCCTGCCGTATCTGCGGCGATGGTCCGACGGCGTGCATGCCCTCGGCTTGGCCGGGATCATGCACAGCGATGGCGATCTGCGGCCGCAACTCGGGGAACTTGCCGGCAGCGGCATCGACGCCCTGCAGGCGATCGATCCCACCGCAGGCATGGACCTGCCTAGCGCCCTCGCCCAGGTGGCCGGCAGGATCTGCCTATGCGGCAACCTGCCCTGCTCTCTGCTGCTGCATGGGCCATGCGAGCGCATCGCTGCCGAGACCGGGAAGCTGCTCGCCAGCTGTCATGGCTCCTTCATCCTCGGCTGCAGCAACGCCGTCCTGCCGGAGACGCCGGCAGCGCACTACCGGGCCGTCGCCTCCGCCCTGGCTACGTGGGAGACAGCTCATGCAGCCTGACTGGCACCGCGATGGCTTCGCCATCAGCCCCGTCCTGCTCGATGCCGCGAGCGTGGCCCGCACCGTCGCCGGCCTCGAACGGGTGATCCGCGGCGAATACCGGCTCGGACGCGAACCGAAGTCGCGCTCACAGCCCCCGGGTCCACCGGGCCAGCGCATGATCAAGATCGACATGCCGCACCTCTGCGACCCCGACATCCTGGCGGCGGTGACGCATCCGGCGCTGGCCGCCTGGGCCTGCGCCATCACCGGCAGCGATGCCCTCCAGGCCTGGGCGGTGCAGCTGCTGTGGAAGCCGCCGGGGCCGGACGAGGCCGTGGCCGTCGGCTGGCACCAGGACAGCCTGTACTGGCCCTACTGGGAGGGCGAGGTGCTCACCGCCTGGCTGGCCCTCGGCGATGTCGGAGCCGATTGCGGTCCGGTGCGCATGGTCCCCGGCTCGCACCGCTGGGGTGCGGTGCCGGCTGGGGACTTCTTCACCGGTGATCTGGCGGCCACGCGACGGGCGATCGAGTCCCGGGGGGCCGGGCCCTGGCGGGAACAGGCGGTGCTGCTGCCGGCCGGTGCCGCCAGCCTGCACCACCGCCACACCGTGCACGGCTCCGGCTCCAACAGCAGCGGCCGGCCCAGGTTGAGCCTGGCCATTCATGTCCGCACCCAGGCAGCCATGCCCAAACCAGGCGCTGACGACTGGTTCATCCGCGATCTCGATGACCCAGCAAAGGCGCCCTGGTTGCATCCTCCAGCAGACCACCCGCTGGTCCGACAACCATCATGCAGCGGAGCCTGATATGGAGACCCAGACCCTCGATGGCCCGTGGATCCTGCGCGGCGGCCCCGGCAGCACCGTTCCTCTGCGACCGGATGAGATCGAGAACCTGCCCGCCTGGCCGGCCTGCGTGCCTGGCAATGTCGAGCTGGCCCTGCATGAGGCCGGCCTGGCGACCGATCCGCTGGTCGCTCCCGGCACCTGGGACTACGTCCGCTTCGAGCAGTGGGCATGGTGGTACGAACGCATCTTCGACTGCAATCCGTCTCTGCTGCAGGCATGGCGCTGCCACCTGGTGCTGGAGGGCCTCGACTGCCTCGGGTCGGTCTGGCTCAACGGCGTGCATCTCGGCGACACGGCCAACGCCTTGGTTGCGCATCGTCTCGATGCCACCACCGCCTTACGGCCAGGCGCGAACCGCCTGTGCATCCGCGTCAGCTCTGGGATGCGGGAGGCGCGCGAGGCGGGGGGAGGCCCGGTCGGCACCACGCACCAGCCGAGCGGCTACGAATCGTTGCGCCTACGCAAGGCAGCGCACCAGTTCGGCTGGGACATCATGCCACGCCTGGTTTCGGCGGGACTGTGGCGCGGCGTGCGCCTGGAGACGGTGCCGCACCACGCCATCGCCGAGGTCTACTGGGCGACGCTCACCTGCGATCCGGCGGCGCGTACCGCCAGCGTGCTGGTCGATTGGAGTCTGCGCCTGCCCGAGGTGGGATGGGAGCGCTGGCGTGTCCGCGTGCTGCTCGATGGCACCATCGCGGCCGAGGCCGCGGTGCTGGCGCAGCGCGGACGGCGCATCCTGCACGTGAAGGACATCGATCCGTGGTGGCCGCGCGGTTGGGGCGAGGCCCGTCTGCACGAGGCGCGCATCGAACTCTGCGACGCCGACGGGGTCTGCGTGCATGCCCAGGTGACGCGCATCGGTATCCGCACCATCCGTCTGCACCGCAGCGACTCGCTCGACAGCGCAGGGCGGGGGGAATTCGCCCTGATGGTCAACGGCCACCGCCTCTTCGCCCGCGGCACCAACTGGGTGCCGCTCGACGCCCTGCACAGCCGCGACCCAGCGCACCTCGCGGCGGCGGTGGACATGCTCGCCGAGACCGGCTGCAACACCGTGCGCATGTGGGGAGGGAACGTCTACGAATCGGACTCCTTCTTCGACTGGTGCGACGCCAATGGCATGCTGGTATGGCAGGATTTCGCCTTCGGTTGCGGCGTCTACCCGCAGGACGACGCTTTCGCCGCCATAGTCGCGTCCGAGGCGGAGGCGGTGGTGCGACGGCTGCGCAACCACGCCTGCCTGGCGCTGTGGTGCGGCAGCAACGAGACCGACCAGGCGATGGACTGGGCCTGGCCGGGCCTCGGCCGCGATCCCAACGCCGACCGGATCACGCGCCGCGTCCTGGCCCAGGCGGTGGCCGACCATGATCCGGTGCGCGACTACCTGCCGTCGTCGCCCTACCTCTCGCCGGCAGTGCGCGCTGGCGGCGGCCAGCCCGAAGACCATCTGTGGGGTCCGCGCAACGACTTCAAGGGCGCCTATTTTCGTGGTTCGCGCGCCATCTTCGTCTCGGAGATCGGCTACCATGGCTGCCCGTCCGCCGCCAGTCTGGCGCGCATGGTCCCACCCGGCACGAAGCTGTGGCCGATCATCGGCAATACCGATCTGCATCCGCTGTCGGTGCAGCCCCTGCCGGGTGACGAAGGCAACCTCTACCGCAATCCGCTGATGGCGCGGCAGGCCGCCGAACTGATCGGCCGCGAGCCCGCCGATCTCGACGCGTTCATCGACGCTTCGCAGCTGTCGCAGGCCGAGGCGCTGAAGTCCTTCATCGAGACCTGGCGGGCGGGCAAGGGTCGCACCGGCGGTCTGCTGTGGTGGAACCTGCGTGACGGCTGGCCGATCATCAGCGACGCGGTGGTCGACTGGTTCGGCGGACGCAAGCTGGCCTACGCCGCCATCCGCGCCTGCCACCAGGACGTCGTCATTCTCGCCGAGGAACCAGTGGCGGGACAGCAACGCATCGTCGCGGTCAACGACACGCTGCGTCCGTTGCGGCTGGAAGTGGCCATCGAACTCCTCGGCGGCGGGAGCCTGTGGGCAGGCGAGATCTGGGTGCCGGCCAATGGCGTCGCCGAAGCCTGTGCGATGCCGGCCAGTCCGGTACCGGCATGCTGGCGGATGCGCTGGCGCGGCGATGCCGATAGCATGAACCACCATATCTCTGGCAGCCGACCATGGCCGTTGCAGCGGATACGTGCTTGGTATCGCGAACTTGGGCTGATGTAGGCGGAGGAACTTCACGAAGCATACAAAGTCGCGAACGCGAATAGGAATATTCCGTCATCACGAACCAAGGCGAAGCCAGAGGACTGCTCCAGGCCGGCTGTTCGGCACGCCTGCGCTACACGTCGCCGGTCACACCCCGTCGTTCATCGGCAGGTGCGCAGACGAACCGTGCAAATCCCATGACGGTGTAGGTGAACCCGCCAGCCACGTCCTCGGCCAGGGACGCCTACCGACCCGGGACGTCCGGATCGTTCCAGCAGGTCGCAGGGTACGACGTCATAGGGTTCAGCGAAATCGAGCACAACCTCGGTCCCCTCACCCGAGGCGTCGTGCAGGCGGAGGATCCAGCCGTTACCGTCCTCGGCCGGTTTCCAGGCGTCGACCAGCACATCGCCGTCGATGGCAAACGGCGGTCGCACGAAGGCGGGCCGCAGCCAGGCGTCGGCGGCTCGCGACAGTTCGCCGGCAGTCAGCTCGCCGGCATGCGGCCATAAGCTCCAGGCGAGGGCATGCCGACCAGTATCACGCATCCCGTCATTGTCCCAGAACTCGTAGTACTGCGACTCGACTTGGCAGAAACCGCTCTCCGGTGAGCGCAGCAGGCTCAGGTCGAGGACGCCGCCCGGCCACCAGCGGGCGCAGGGCAGATCGCCTGCGATCAGCGCCACGCCGCCGCCGCCGCTTGCCGGCACGTCGATCCAGTGGTGCATCGGGAACTCGTTCTGGTGGGCATGGTCGTTGCTATGATCCATCACCTTGGCATCGAAGCAGCGGTGGAGATGCCCGTAGGGAATCTCCCAGCGCGCGCTGTTGCCGGTGCCGGGCAGCGGAAAGCGCACGCGCAGACGGCGCGAAGCGCAGTCCCAGTCGATCTCGGCATGGAAGTCGAGGCGCCGGCCATCGGCCGAAGGACGAACGGTGACCGTCCAGGCCAACCGCCGCACCTTCCGGTCGCCACCGCCGTAGGTTCCGCGCCAGCGCAGCACACCATCACCAAACTCGGGCGCGGTGTGGAAGTCACCCAGCGGCACGAAGCAGCTCTGAGGATCAATGCTGGCGATGCGCGTGCCCCAGGCATCCCCGAAATCCTCCTCCAGAGTCAGTTCGCCGACGCGCAGCGCCGGGCGGACCGGGCTGAAGGTGCGCTCGGCGCACAGTTCGCAATCTCCGACGCGCAGGCGACGGATGCCGCGGCGATCATAGTCGACATCGATCACACCCATGCGTACGCTCCCCGCCTCCCCCGCCGCCATCGCCGGCACCGGCGACGGCGGCGGGGGAGGCGGCAGATGCGGGGTGAGGAGGGCTTCGGCGCGATCAAGCATCTCCTGTGCCTCGGCATAGGCGCCGTCGACCAGTGTGCCGGTGATCGCGTCATGGAACTGGTTGAAGACCACCAGCCGCCACGCCTCGTCCAGTTCCGTGACCGGCGCGGTCGGACACCCGGCCCGCCACGATGCGTTGGCCTGCACTGATTCCGCTTCGGTCAGACGCCTCGCCAACCCGCGCACCCGCTGCTTCATGCGTAAGCGAGTGACCATGCAGCCGGGGCTGGCGGGATTGAGGTCGGGTGATGGGCCGTCACCAGGCGCTGCCGCGAGCGCCATGAGCCGTTGGCGATGCCGTTGCCAGAGATCCGCCCAGGTGCAGGAGCGCGGCGCGTATGCTGGTTCGCGCCTGGCCACTGCCGCCATGGCCGCGAGGAGGCCTGTGGGCGGCGGAAGTTCCTCACTGCCGAGCAGCACAAAGATCCGCGACCAGGTGCCGTCATCCTCCGCCTCCGGGGTGGAACTGGCGCACAGACGACGATCTTCGGCGATAGCCCGTTCGAGCAGCGCCTCGACTTCGGCCTGATCCTGTCCAGGCAGCCACTGCACGCCATCCCCGCTGCAAGCCATACAGGCGTCGTCACCCTGGCGTCCGGAACCGCGGCATGCACCACAGGGGGGGTGTTTGCTGAAGCGCATGGAACTGCGCCGCGGGATCCGATCGAGGCTGGGCAGACGGGTTCCATCAAGGCCCTCCCATACCTCGCCAGGGGGGACGCGGTAGGAGACCATGGCAACCACCTCGCAACCGACTCCTCGCAGGATCTGCGGATAGTTGGCACTGTTCCCGAAGGCGTCCTCGCACCAGCCGATCGCCAGGCCGGGGTGGTCGTCACCGGCAATTTCGTGAAGCAGCGGCTGGGCGACGAGGAAGTTGCGCACGAGCCCTTCGCTGAAAGGCAGGTTGCTGTCCTGGACCGTCTCGCCGCTGTTGACGAGGCACAGCCGGCCTGCTGCGGCCTCCTTCCGTAACCGCTCTAAACGCTGCGGCTGCCGCGCGAGATACTCGCGCCACACCGCGGTTTGCCCCTCGGTGAGCGCGAGTCCGCTCTCCGCCTGTCCGAGCCAGGCCTCGAACACGCGCGCTTCAATCGTGGCATATGGAGCTACGACTGTGCCAGCATGGGCTATCGGGCGATGGAAGGCGCGCCGCCAAGTGGGATCAAAATGATCGTGGAAGAGCACAGGAAGGATAGCGGTCATCCCGGCAGTATACGTCGCAGAATGATGCGAAAGTGTCTTGCACAGTGAAAAACATGTACTGACATGACTGATATGACCATCTCGGCCATCCCTTGCTACCGCTGGGGTGATCCCAAGGCACTGGTCGCTGCCTTCCGCATGTCCTTCGGCGCCGCCCACGCCGAACGCGGTTTCCGCCCGCACCGGCACACCTACGCCGAAGTGTTCTGGATCGAACGCGGTCGATGCCGCCACCATACAGCGGCAGGCGAACGCGTGCTGCTGGCCGGCGACCTCACCTTCATCCGGCCGCACGATGTGCATGCCGGCGACAGCGTTGATGGGGCCGGCTTCACCGCGGTCAACATCGTACTGCCACATAATGGTCATCGGCACCTGCGTCGGCGCTATCGGTTCCCTGTTGCCGCTTGGCCGTGGTGGGACGGGCCGACACCACGTACCTACCATCTGCCACCCGAGGAACTCCGCGTTTTGCGCAACCTGGTCGAGGGTCAGCGGCCAGGTGATGAAGGCCTCTTCTCTCGCGACGCCCTGGTGCTGGCGGTGGTACGTGCAGCCCTCACCTCCGACCAGGACCACCGGGCTGCCGAGGCGCCAGCTTGGCTGCTAGCCGGCCTGCGTGACGGGGATGGCCTGCTCGGAGGCGTGCCAGCCCTCGCCCGCTCCTGTGGCTGCGGCGTGGCCCACCTCAACCGCACCGTCCGCCGCCACTTCGGCACCACCGCCAGCGATCTCCTCAACCGACTTCGCCTGGACCATGGCGCCCGTCTCCTGCGCCTCAGTTCGGCTCCGGTGGCGCAGGTGGCTGTCGCTTGCGGCTTCAGCAACCTCTCCTGGTTCCACCGTGCGTTTCGGAGCCGTTTCTCGACCACGCCGCGCCGCTATCGTTGCCTGCCCCGGGTCTGGGGCGGAAGGTGAGCCCTGCCTACTCAGTGTCAGCTGCGTAACGATCACGAGGCGAAGGTGCGAAGGACAGTTGCATGAATCGTGGTGATATCCATTACCTAGCGCGGCTGGTTGCCCTGTCGTTGTGCTACTGCAGACTGCAGCAATGACAGGCATATGGCGACGCCATTCCCATGGACATGCACGCTAAGAGCATTTATCGTGAGTAGAGAATTCATGAGAGGGGGTCACTCGGGGCCCGCTGGCGCTGCCACCTGCACCCAGGGCTTGAGGGTTCTGAAGCGAGGATCTGGTCGTTCGACCACCCGGAAACCCAGGCAGGTCTCGGCGTTGCCGAGAGTGGACTCGGTGAACACGCGGTGCTCGCCGAGCGACTTGGCCCAGTTCAGCTCCTGGTGGTCAGCCACGCTCAGGGCGATCTTGACGAAGGACGTCTGCTGCCAGCGCTGCATGAGCGGATCATCGCGCCACGTGAGGTAGGTGCCCAGGGTCGCATGGCCGTAAGCCAGGAAGGCTGCTGTCGGCGAAAGATCCCGACGCAACACGATGTACATGCGTAGCCGAGCCGGTGCGTTCATGGCGCACGATCTCGGCGCTCAGACGTCACGGCGCGCCTGCAGGTTTCGTGTAATCGGCAACGGTGACCACCTCGATGTGCCCCCTATACCGAGTGCACAAACCTTCGTCATCGGTGATGAGTTTGGCCGATGTTCCCAAACTGCGTACGTGGGCGACTTGGCCGAGGTCATAAATGGTTCGGCCGGTGGGTTGGATGTCGTTGGCCAAGGCTGCGTACGCTGCCCACCACTTCTCGGATTCATGCAATAGACGATCGCACGCCATACGCATCGTGGTGATCGACCTCCAGGCATCGCCGAAAGCAATGCCGAGCCCATTGGCCGCAACCGGGCGGGTTGCTACGGCGAGCGTCTCGCGCATGGTCTGCGTCGTCACGGCCTTTTCGACGTCGGAGGACAAGATGTCTCTCGCCGCCAGGTGCGAACTGCGCGCCATGTCCATGGCCGCGATGAGGACCGTGCTGTCCAGGACGAGCATCACGGTGCCTGATCGTCGTAGGTGCTATTGATCAGATCGCGCGTCACGTGACCTGTCCGCCCCGTGTCCACCGTTGCGACGCTCTCCCAATTGATGCGCTGATTTGCTTTGGCCTCACGGGCAAGGATCTCCCGGACCTCAGCCTCAACGGAACGACCATGCCGCTGGGCCAGCACACGCAGACCATCGCGGACGCTGTCGTCGATGTTCCGAATCAGGAGGGTAGCCATGTGTGATAGCATAGCATAGATAACTCATGTTCAAGCAGCGAAATACCACGCTGCGAACCGCTCTCTATATCATTATACGGAAAATATTTGCGCCTTAGCGAGGCGATAGTCTCCAGCCCCCCGTCAACCCTCCATTTCCATATACCCTAGCTCAAATTGCGATTATTGCGATTGTTGCGCTTTCTTCGATTGCGGTCACACTCATCGTCACGAGGCTTCCACCATGACCGCCATCGCGACGCGCCCGCCCATGCCTCCATCCGAAGCCGATGTGCTGTTGGCTCGTGAATCGAGCCGTGCCCTCGGACCCCACGCGCAGCATAGCCTCCGTGTACAGATCGAGGGTCGAGCCGAGCCGGTCGAGATCCCGGCTCCGGCTGTCCGCATGCTGGTCGACCTCCTGGTCGAGATGGCGGCCGGCAATGCCGTCACCCTCATCCCGGTGCACGCCGAGCTGACCACGCAGCAGGCCGCCGAGATCCTCGGCGTGAGCCGACCGTTCGTCATCAGCCAGTTGGAGTCCGGCAAGCTCACATATCACAAGGTCGGCACGCACCGCCGCATCCACTTCCTCGATGTCATGGCCTACAAGCAGCGCATGACGACGGATCGCAAGAAGGCCCTCGACGAGTTGTCCGACCAGGCGCAGGCGCTCGATCTTGGGTACTGACGGTGGCGATCTACTCCGTTCTGTACGACGCCTGCGTCCTGTACCCGGCACCGCTGCGCGACCTGCTGCTCAGGTTGGCGATGGTGGATCTGTTCCGCGCCCGATGGACGGAGACCATCCTCGACGAGTGCTTCCGCAACCTCGCGAAGAACAGACCCGACCTCCCACCGGCCCAGCTCAACCGGACCCGCGAGCTGATGAACGCCCATGTGCTCGACGCCCTGATATCCGGCCACGAAACGCTGATCCCCAGCCTCACGCTGCCCGACCCTGATGACCGGCATGTGCTTGCCGCCGCCATCTGCGGCGGCGTCGATGCGATCATCACCTACAATCTGAGCGACTTCCCGCCGGCCGTCCTGAAGACCTACGGCATCGAGGCCCAGCACCCGGACGACTTCATCGCCTGTCAGCTCGACCTGGGTCCGGCGCGGGTGCTCACGGCGCTGCGCGAGCAGCGGGCGGCACTGCGGCGCAACCCGCGTACCCTGGATGAGTTCCTCGCCACGCTGGAACAACAGCGGCTGGTGCAGACGGTGGCCCGGCTGCGGCGCGACCATTACACCGACCTCCTCTAGCCGACGACACCGTGCGGATCCGCATTCTCAGCGACCTGCACCTGGAGTGCGGACCATTCGCCTATGCGCCAGTCGGCGAGGACCTGGTGGTGCTGGCCGGCGACATCGCGGACCAGTCCCGCCCGGCCAAACGGCATCGCCGGGCCCTCTGCGAGTCCATTGCGGCGGCAGGCATTCCGGCGGTGTATGTGCCAGGAAATCACGAGTATTACCGCGATCGGACGCCGCGGCGGCTGATCGCCCGGCGGCTGCGCCACGACCTGCCGGCGGGGATCACCCTCCTCGATGGCGGCGTGCTCGATGTCGGCAGCATCCGCATCCTCGGCTGCACCCTCTGGTCCGACTGCGGCGGCAACCAACTCGCCCAGCTGGCGGCCGAGCGCAATATCAACGACTTCCACTGGATGCGGGACGACCTCGGCGAGCCGATCACCGCCACGACGATGGCCGAGTGGCACCAGGTCGAACGGCGCTGGCTGGCCCAACAGATCGACCAGGCCGACCGGCCGGTGGTCGTCGTCACGCATTGGCAGCCATCGGCCGCCTCGACGCCCGAGCGCTTCCGGGGCGGCGAGCTGACCCCCTATTTCCAGACCGCGTGCAGCGACCTGCTGCGGCCACCGATCCGCCTGTGGATCCATGGGCACACGCACGACAGCGTCGACCTGATCGAACGCGGCATCCGCATCGTCTGCAATCCGCGCGGGTACGCCTCGACCGAGGTCAATGAGCGGTTCGACGACCGGCTCGTCGTCAGCCTCGATGCAGTGCCTTCAGGGCCGATGGCCTCCCGAGAAGCGGGAATCGTTAAAACCGATTGATAATGAGCTTGTAAAGCATATTACGACGGCAACTTACGTCTTAGCGTACAATAATTTCCGTTTCGTGAGCCGACCCCTGGTAGTCCCACAGCACCGGCCGTCCCGGACGCGCGGCGCGCTGCTGCCAGCAGGCGACCTCGCCTGCCGCCCCGGTGAGGACCAGGACGCGCCGCTCGCCCGCGCCCGGCGCGGGATGGGCCGCAAGATGCCAGATGTTCTCCTCGCACCAGAAGGGCTGATGGAGGATCGGCGGCATCGCTGGCGATCAGATCGCCGGAACCGCGCCGGTCCATCAGGGGGCGAGGTCGCCGATCGCCGCGACCACCGCGCCGACCCCGTCGCTGACCAGGTCGAGCAGCTGCGGATCGCTGGCGGCGTCGACGGCATGGACGATGACCTCGGGCAGATCAGCGGCAGGCGTGGGCTCGGCATGACGCGGTGTTGGACGCTGCCGGCGGGGAGGACTGGGTCTCATGGGCACAGGTGGAGCACAGCGGCGGCCGCCGTCCACCGGCATCGCTGTCCGCCGCAGCTGACGCGGCTGTCCGGCCTACGCGTCGAGCAGCGAGAGTTGCCGGGTCCCCTGGTCGGTGCCGAGCACGCGATCGGCCAGCGCCTGGGCCTCGGCCACGTACCACGCGCGATCGATCAGCGCGGCGTCGACCGCAGCCGGGTCGTCGACCACGATGGCGTGCGCCGCGACCGTGCTGCGGATGCGCCCGCCGTCGAGCTGCACGATCGGCTGGCCGCTGCGGCCGACCACCCAGCGGATCACGCTGCCGTCGACCGGACGTCCGCCCCAGGCGAGGTCGCGGGTCCGGCGCCACAACGCGAAGTCGGTGATGGTGGTGGCGTGCGCCACCACTGCGGCGATCGGTCGGCCATGCACCAGGTGTTCAAGCGCGGCCCGCGCCACGATCGGGGCGGCGGCCATGCGCGTCGCGTCCTCGTCGTCGCCGCCGGCGAAGCGGCCCTTGGTCTTGACCACTGCGCCATCCGGACCGGCGGCGATGTAGTCGTTGACCGAGGTACGCCACAGCCGCCGATAGGGGGTGCGTTCGAGGGTCAGGCCGGTGCGCGCCTCCCACGCCGCCGCGGCCGCCTCGGCGTCGCCGCGCACCACCACGCCGTCGGTATTGACCGAGACGATGGCGCCACCGCCGCCCAGCACGCCGTCGATCAGTTCCAGCAGGCGCAGCTGTCCGGTCAGCACCACGCGCAAGGCGTCCGGGGGCGAGAACAGGCCGCTGCGGTGGTTGCCGAGCTGGCCGTACAGGCTGTTGATGACGTACTTGAGCGCGTTGCTCGCGACCTGGTCCTTCGCCCGCTTGGCCGCCAAGCGCCGAGCCATCAGCGTGCCGACGCGGTGGGCGAAGTCGGGCAGCTGCGGCGGTGCGATGCCGTCGTGGGCGATCAGCGACGGGTAGTACGAGGCGACGTCGAGATCGGTGAGCGGTCCGTCGACCACGCCGGGGTGGTCGGCCGAGTGCAATCCGCCGACGCCGCAGGCGAGCTCGACCCCACCGGCCATCAGGCGCCAGCCCGCCGCCGGCCGCAGCGACAGGTGGCCGCGCTCATTCCAGCGCACTTCGCCGTCGAGGATCGAGCGCATGACCGCGCGCACGTCGTCGCGCTGCGCATCGAAGCGCGACGTGCCCAGCAGTTCCGTCACCGGCATGGCGGCGGGAGCGACCGCGCGGCGCACCTGATCGCGGCGTAGGCCCTGCAGCACCACCGTCTCGGCGAGCAGGCCGGTCGAGGCCAGCCAGGCCGAGTCGCCGATCCACGGGTGGTCATCGAG